>JAIERY010000320.1 GCA_019746425.1 Cytophagaceae bacterium | reverse complement strand
CAAGGATGTTAAAATAAATTTCATATATATCTGAAGATTATTGCAGCTAATAATTAATTCCCCTGCACTCATCACTCTTATCTCAGCACTATTGTTTGGGCATCACATTCACTCTTATACTCACCCGTTCAATTGCATTCGCAGCATTTGATAAAATCGTAATCACCTTATTCTGAATTCCCTGCTTACCTGCTGAATCAAAAGTAAGAATTACTTCTCCCGTGTTTCCCGGAGGAATTGGTTCTTTAGTCCATCGTTTGGCTGTGCAGGAACAGGTTGTAACCACATCGGTCACGATCAAAGGTTGGGTTCCGGTATTTTTAAATTTGAAAACATACTCTACTTTTTCTCCCTGCTGTATATCGCCAAAGTCATGAGCCTTCTCCAGGAAAGTGATGATCGGCCCGTTCTTAGGTCCTTCCGTTGTCTGAGGAAATGAGAAAACAGATGGAAAAACAATTAAGAAAAGTGAGAATATTTTTTTCATACTATGATCCAAAATTTATTTAATACATCAATAATCCTGCCACTTGAAATACTTTACCTGTTTTTAACGAAGAATAAGACTTATCTGATTTCTATCAGACGGAATTATTATTAACAAATTAATTAAAACCCCCTAATTTTAAAATAAATAAGCTTTTATAGGCTGGAATCAAAAAATTTAGCGTTAAAATTTACCAGAAACAGCTCGTCTGTCGCTCTGGTAAAACCGGTATATAGCCAGCGCAGGTATTCTTTGGTAATTGTTTCATCCGGCAGATATCCCTGATCTACAAATACCGCATTCCACTGTCCTCCCTGCGACTTATGGCAGGTCATAGCATAGGCATACTTCACCTGCAAAGCATTGAGGTAAGAATCTTTTTTAATTTTTTCCAGCCTTTCCTTTTTGGAAGGAATATCCTGATAGTCTTTCAGCACTTGTGCCTGCAATTTTTTAAAATCTTCAAAAGTCAGGTTAGGCTCATAAGAATGCAGCGTATCAAGCATTATTTTCGCATCAAAGCTTTCCTGGTCAGGTACGTCTAATAATTTTAATTCCAGCGTAGCAAACCTGAACCCATGTATATCTTCAAAGTCAATTACTTTTCTCACTTCTACAAAATCCCCATTTGCTAAAAAGCCTGCTTTGGAATCTTCAGGTAACACTGTATAGTTGTTTCTAACGATCATGAGAATATCCCCCGCATTGATCTCCTCTTCGCAAAACTGTATGGCGGTCCGGATATATTTATTATACATAGTAGCTGACCTGTTAGACCTGCAGATCATCACCGTGTTTTCTTTCCCATATTTGTTATAAGCATATCGCAAACCTTCTTCTACTTTATCGCTTCTCATTTTATAAATATCAGGATAGCCCGCTGTTTTTAATTCTACCGTCAGATCTTCTTTTGCAATCTTTTCTCTCAGCGAGGTAGCATTTCTCAGTATACCCGATTCCTTTTCCTGTCTTACTACTTCTTTCAATTCATAATCAATTACATCAAGGCTGTAATACCTTACCAGGTAGCCGGCGTCAAGGGCAGGACTGAGCTCTTTTCTCACCGGAGGCAACTGAGCAGAATCACCCAGCAGCAATAGTTTGTTGGTCTTTTTCTCAAATACAAATCTTACCAGGTCTGCCAGCAATCCTTTTTCCCCTGTATCAGGATCATCAGAGATCATAGAAGCTTCATCCACTATGAAAATGGTATTGCTGAAGTAATTTCTTTTTAACTTGAAATAAAAAAAAGAATCCTCGCTATCACTCCGGTTGGAATAAATCATTCTATGAATAGTAGAAGAAGGTTTGCCCGAATAATTACCTATTACCTTTGCCGCTCTTCCTGTGGGTGCCAGTAATTTAAAATCATATCCAAACTGCGGAAGCGTTTTTACAAATTCGGAAACGAGGGTAGTTTTTCCTGTACCGGCAAATCCCTTAAGTAAAAAGGTGGATTTCTCTTTTTTCTTGAGAATGAAATCATCAAAGAGTTTAAACACCTCCTGCTGACCGTAGGTAGGCGGAAAAGGAAAATTTTTCTGGAGAAATTCGGAAGGCTTCAATATTGATCTTAAAGTTGAAAGGTTTTAAGGTTGAAAAGTTATAAAGTTATTATAACTTTCCAACCTTAAAACATTAAAATCTTCCAACATATATTCATGACTGATCTTCAGAAGGAAATAGAAAAGACATTTGGCAACAGGCTGAGGTTGAGGGTATGCGGCATTTGTATAGAACAAAACAAAATACTGCTGATCAAGCATCATTCATTAGGAGAAAAAGGAATACTCTGGGCGCCTCCCGGCGGAGGAGTATCATTCGGGGAAAACGCCGAAACCTCCCTGATGAGAGAGTTCAAAGAGGAAACCGGGCTGGACGTTAGAGTGTCAAAGTTTTTATTCGTGCACGAATTTCTGAACAAGCCTTTACATGCCCTGGAATTATTTTTTGAAGTAAAAATTACGGGAGGAAAAATGAGCAAAGGTTCAGACCCGGAAATGAGCAAAGAAAATCAGATTATACATGACCTGAAATATTTTTCCTTCTCCGAGATTAAAAAAGAAGATCCTGCAATTTTTCACAACATTCTTAACCTTGCTTCTGACAATGGGGAACTGCTGGCGCTGAATGGTTACTTTAAATTTGAAAAACACCCATAGGATTTCTCTGTCCTAATATAGATTTTTACCCCAAAATCGTTAATATTGTATAATTTACACTCAACTCTTTCCAATGTCAGGGAAAACACGGGAAATTTTTAAGCTCAACCAGTCCATAAAGGATGAGAGATTTAACGTCGATCATATTTCCCAATACAACCTTTCTCTTCAGATTTCCATCGACTTATTCCGGATCTGTATTACCGACTCCACTAATAACCGCTGCTTGCTGGTAGAGGACTATCAGTTCCCCGGCTTACGACAAGTATCACAACTTACCGAACAACTGGAGCTAATCTACGACGATCATACATTGCTTCAGGCTGGTTACTGGAAGTCAATAAAACTTTGCATCAAAAACAAACACTTCTCACTGATTCCTAATGCGCTTTTCGATAAGGAATATTTAAATGAATACTTAAAATTAAACAGCGCCATTCATCCGCAACAGGTATATTATCATAAACAATCTACCATGGATGCGGTCAATATTTTCGCAGCAGAAAAAGAACTGGTTGAATGGTTTAATTTTAAATATCCGCAAAAAGCCATTAAGGTTATTCACTATACAAGTCCTTTCATAGAGGGGATTATGATTAATGAATCAGGAAAAGAAGACAGATCTGTTTATATAGTTGCCGAGAAAGATTACATGGCAATTATTGTAAAACATAACAGGAAGCTTGAGTTCTGCAATAATTTCAATTACAAAACCCCTGAAGATTTTCTATACTTTGTAATGTTTGTCTTTGACCAGCTTAAACTCAATCCTGAAATTAATCAGGTAACTTTGTGGGGAGAGATCAACACCGACTCACCTGTTTACAACAAACTTTATAAGTATATAAGAAATATTACTTTTGGCAATAAACCTGCTTCTTTAAGCTTCGGATACCAGTTTGATGAAGTTTTTGATCATAAATATTATGATCTTTATAATATTCATTTTTGTGAGTAAAAACGCTGATCGTAAAAATGAACCGAGTGATTGTCAGGGGAGATTAAGAATAATTAATTGATTTTAATTGTCATCTTTACAAACTTATAAAATACAAACAAAGTAATCTGTGAAATTTTTTAATCCATATAATCTGTGATCATGAAACGTATAGCCATCTTTCCCGGATCATTTGATCCATTCACCAAAGGACATGAAGATATTGTATTAAGAAGTGTTGGTCTTTTTGATGAAGTCATCATTGGTATAGGAAAGAACACTTCTAAAAACAGGTACTTTCCTTTAGAGGCGATGATCCCAAAAATCGAATCGGTGTTTACAAAATATCCCAGTGTGAAAGTGGTGACCTACGAAGGACTTACCGCGGAATTTGCAAAAAAGATGAACGCCAGATATCTGATCAGAGGTTTGAGAAACACTACTGATTTCGAATATGAAAATACTATCGGACAGGCAAATAAATATTTATGGAATGAACTGGAGACAGTATTATTAATCACTTCCCCCAAATTAGCTTATATAAGCTCATCCATCATAAGAGAGATACACAAATACGGGGGAAAGGTAAATGATTTTTTACCCTATGAGATATAATCTTTAGAGTATTTATCAAATACGTGCTCGATGGATTTATATGAATTCTTCAGCGCTTTTTTAACATCTTTTCTTTCCATCCATTTCACTTCTTCAATAAATTCTTTCAGCTGCGGCTTCATGGCTGTATCATCTAAACAAACCATTTCGTACCAGATAGTTTTCTTTAAAATTCTTTTGCCTTTTTGAGTGTAGGTATGCCATGTAGAGCCGATTTTTTCCTTGATCTCTACTTTTATGTTGCATTCTTCCTCTACCTCTCTCTTCGCCCCTTTCGCTGCGTCTTCATTTTTTTTCAGCTTACCTTTAGGAAGGTCCCATTTTTTAAGACGGTAAATCATTAAAATTTTATCACCTTTTACCACAACGCCGCCCGAAGCCTTGATTATCTTAAAATGATCCTTTACAAATTGCTTTCCTCCCTCTTCATCCTGAAATTGAAAAGTAATGGATTCTAATTTTTTTAGTTTTTTAACTTCACAAAGCTTAAGGAATCTTTCCAGTTGAGAAAAAGTAGCATTATATACGAGGATTTTGCCTTCTAGCCTTTTGGAATTGATCTCATCCTTACTGTTCAACACCACATTAAAATCCTTACTGTTGAAAGTCTGTCCATTAAGGCCGGTGATCTTAATGGGCTTATCATTGATAAATATTTTCATCTACGAAATCTTCAAGATTACTTAAAAATATGAGTACTCTTTTATATTTACAAATTAAACTGCGATTATATGACTTGGTTTAAAAGTTTCAAAGTTATAAAGTTGAAAAGTTACCATGTTTCCTTAATTTAAACCTTGAAACCTTACAAGCTTATAACCTTATATTATCTTTTTTTTAATTTCACATCATGATTAATTACTCAGAAAAAGTAGCTTCAGGTCTTCTGGATATTGAAGCCATAAAACTCAGACCAGAGCAGCCTTTTAAATGGGCATCGGGCTGGAATTCACCTATCTATTGCGACAACAGACTTTCTCTTTCCTTCCCGGCTGTAAGAAACCTGATAAAAGACGGTTTGATATCTTTGATAAAGGAAAACTTTAAAAATGCTGAAGCGATCGCTGGAGTTGCCACTGCAGGAATTCCTCAGGGTGCGCTGATAGCGAATGAACTGAACCTTCCTTTCATTTATGTAAGACCCAAACCCAAAGATCATGGCATGGAAAATCTCATTGAAGGAAAAGTAGTAGCAGGACAAAAAGTTGTCGTAGTAGAAGATCTTATCTCAACAGGGGGTAGTTCGCTGAAAGCAGTAGAAGCATTAAGGGACTCGAAGTTTGAAGTGCTGGGAATGGTTGGAATTTTCACTTATGGATTCAATCTCGCGGAAGATAATTTTAAAAAATCAGGAGTGAAATTATTTACATTAAGCAATTATGACAGCCTTGTGAATGAAGCAATAAAGAAAGGAGTCATTAAACACTCAGAATTACAATCCCTGCAGGAATGGAGACGGGATCCTGCCAGCTGGAAAAAGTAAGGGGTGAGTGCAGAGTAATGAGTGCAGAGAAAAAAACACTCTCAGTACTCACTACTCTGCACTCTGCACTATTCTTCTATTACTTTTATCTCCGTCCTCCTGTTATTAGCCCTGCCCTCCGGAGTATCATTGGTGTCTTTGGGATCTTTTTCTCCATAACCTTTTGCCAGTATCCTCTCCCCGCTTATGCCTTTCTGGATAAGGTAATCTCTTATAGCATCTGCTCTTTTTTGAGACAGGTGTAAATTCATAAGATCATCACCTACATTGTCTGTATGCCCTCCTATTTCGATTTTCATTTTGGGCTTTTTATTCAGAGAATCCAATACAAGGTTAAGGTCTTCCATTGATCCGGCTTTCAGACCTGCTATATCAGACCTTCCTGGCTCAAAGAAAAGATGGTTAAGGTCATACTTTCTTACATAAGTTGTCACTACTTCGATGGTTAGAGTAAGATTTAACTTTTGTGTACCTGGTTTCACTTCAAACTTGGCAGATCCCATCTCAAAATCATGGTTGAATTTATGGACTATGATATTGAATGGTATCCCTTCCGGAAATAATATGGCACCCTTCCCATCAATATCCGCTACTGTTTTTCTGATGGTCTTTTTATCTACCGATTCAATTCTTACAATAGCTCCTTCTTCGGGAATGCCTTTAGGATCGCTCACGGTAAATTTCACCAGGCCTTCCTGTTCGGTCGGCGCTAATTCTGTCTGAGCAGAAAGATTAAAAAATACAAAAGAAAGGATAATCAGGAAGATCGATTTCATAATCAAATTCATTTTATATTAAATTTAGGCATAATAGCTTTAAAACCAAACCAGATACTAATTCCGCAGATATTATGCCAACTATTGGGCTCATCTCAGACACGCACGGATTTTTAGATACCAGGGTGCTGGACCATTTTCAGGATTGCGATGAAATATGGCATGCAGGAGATTTCGGGACCATGGAAGTAGCAGATCAATTAAAAAAGATCAAACCTCTAAAAGGGGTTTATGGAAATATTGACGGCAAGGATATTCGCATGATTTATCCCAAAGACCTGCGCTTTGAAATGGAAGGTTTAAATATCCTGATCACTCATATTGGCGGCTATCCGGGTCATTATGCGCCTGAGGTAAAAAAAGAATTAAAGATGAATGCACCTGATATTTTTATATGTGGGCACTCTCATATTTTGAAAGTGATGACAGATAAAGATTTTAACAATATGATTTGTATTAATCCAGGCGCTGCGGGAAGGGAAGGATTTCACAAAGTCAGGACCATTATCAAGTTTGACATACTGGAGAAAAAAATTTCCAATATGAAAGCCATAGAACTTGGGAAGAGAGGATAAAAAAGTAGAGACACTATTAATCGTGTCTCTACATCGTCTTTTATATTTTTAGAAAATTATCTGCTGTTATTCTTTATCAGCAATTTTCTTTACGGTCTTTTTTACTGCATCGGCAACTTCAGTTACCTTTTCTTTTACTTTCTCCACCACAGAAGGATTAGACTGTTTTCTCAATTCTTCCAGGTCTACCTTTTTAATCACAGGGGTTTTTGTCAAAAGCTTGATTTTTGCCTTTCTCTGTTTTACAACCGTGCTGTTTTTTCTTTCTTTTCTTTTTAATCTGGTAATTGCCATTGTCTTAATTTTTAAAATCAGTCTGCAAAAATAAAAGATATTTTCGGATTTTAAAACTGTTTAAGGAAGATATTGCCAAAACTGGAATTGGCCATCAAAAACAATACAACATGGGCTCCCAGGCAGGCCGTAGGCCATAGCCACCATTTGATATTGAGGCTGTTATGGTGAAAAAACCGCCTGATCCACAACAAGGAGATAAATATCCCCATATAGGCAATAAACAAACTTGCCATGAAACACAAAGCTTTTACCATGTATTTGGGGCTATACAACTGCATTACAGGAACCTCATTTTCTTTTTCCCCATAGGGATGAGTAAGCCTGTCTGAATGCACTGCTTTTATCACAATCAAAGGGTTATGCACCGATATGAATGAGCTTTCAGATTTTTGATGAAACTCATATTTTTCACCAAACAGCTGCCAGTTTAGCACAAGGGCTGTTAAAACCTCCATAATAAAGAATACCAATGGAACTCCCAGTTTCATGTATCTTTTCTTATGGTGAATGATGTGAAGAAGGCGTATAAGTGTCTTCATAAGCTTTAGGGTTAGGTTAAACCAAGCGTTAAGAAGGATCCAATATTGTTTTTTACGGTCAAAACTGAGTTTTGTTGCCAGTATTTAATTAGTTTTGCCCTTCATTACATAGTCATGCAAAAACCGGGTATTCCGAATGGTACGAGGGATTTTAGTCCCGAAAAAATGATCAAAAGAAACTTCATTTTTGAAAACATCAGAAAAACTTTTCAGAAATATGGTTTCCTTCCACTGGAAACGCCGGCTATGGAAAACCTTTCGGTGCTCACCGGAAAATACGGAGAAGAAGGTGATAAGCTTATATTTAAAATTCTGAATTCGGGAGACTTCCTGGCCAAAACTACCAGCGATGATTTTCAAAAAGGCTCTAGGCTTCTGACAGGAAAAATTTCAGAAAAGGCACTAAGGTATGACCTTACAGTACCCTTCGCACGCTATGTAGTGATGAACAGAAATGACCTGACTTTTCCTTTTAAAAGGTATCAGATACAGCCGGTATGGAGAGCAGATCGCCCGCAGAAAGGACGTTACCGGGAATTCTATCAGTGCGATGCTGATATAGTAGGCACAGATTCCCTGATCTGTGAAGCCGAACTGGTATTACTCATCAATGAAGTTTTTGAAAAACTGGGTTTGAAAGATATTACTATTAAAATCAATAACAGAAAAATTCTTGCTGGCATTGCAGAAGTTATTGGTAAAAAAGGAAGTGAGACTGAGCTATGTGTCGCAATTGATAAATTAGATAAAATTGGTCAGGAAGGAGTAAAGAACGAATTATTGGAAAAAGGTTTTAACAATGATTCTTGGGAAAAACTCTTGTCAATATTTTATTCAAAACAAAGTACGGAATCTAATGAACCTAATAATCTATATAGATTAAGTCATTTGCTGTTAAACTTTCCTAACAAACTGGTCAATGAAGGTATAAAAGAAATTGATCAAGTATTTGAATACATATCATTATTAACTGGTAATTCAAAATTCAAAATTCAAAATTTAGAATTTGATCCAACATTGGCGCGCGGTCTCTCCTACTATACCGGCGCTATTTTCGAAGTTAAAGCTAATAATGTTAGCATAGGGAGCATTTCAGGCGGTGGACGATATGATAATCTTACAGGGGTCTTTGGCTTACCAGATGTATCAGGAGTAGGTATTTCCTTCGGAGTCGACCGCATTTATGATGTATTGGAAGAGCTGAATCTTTTCCCTGATAAAGCAACCTCTACCACCCAGGCGCTTGTCTGTTATTTTGACGTGGAGAGTGAAAAATATGCGCTTCCGGTCCTTTACAAATTACGTCAGGAAGGTATTAACAGTGAAGTGTTTCCTGAAGCTGCCAAAATGAAAAAGCAGCTTGGCTATGCGGATTCTAAAAAAATACCTTACGTTATTATCATCGGGTCTGAAGAAGTAAAAAGCGGAGAATTGACTCTTAAAAATATGCTAAGCGGGGATCAGGAGCGTTTATCATTAGAAAAAATCATACAAAAGTTAAAGCAGTAGTGCATTGAGAGCCTTAGTAATTAATATTATTTTTTTATTCATTTCCACAGGGAGCATGGCTCAGCCCTGGTCAGCATGCTTTACCGCTGACAAAACAAAAATAATTACTGGTGTTACCGTGAATATGAATGATTGCTCAGGCAGCACAACTATCTTCTATGATTATGGAGAAGGAGGAGGTTATGTAACAGCAACATCACATACCTATAACACTCCCGGAACATATACTGTAAAGCAATTTATTTTTGCTGGGGGTGCATCAGGTACAGATTCATTAATAAGAACAAATTACATTACGGTATACCCTCCCACTATCACAGCAACTTATAATGTAAAAATCTGCACAGGCAGGAATATCACACTTACCATTACCGATAACATTGATACGGCTTATGTAGTGAATTTTGGCGACGGCCCTGCCAACTTTCTGGTAAAACCGAATACACCAACGGTGCATACTTACACAGATAATCTATCTAAGACAATCACGGTGGTTCCTTTTCTTGGCGGCACAGCCAAAGGTTTTACCTTTCTTCCTTTGGATGTCCTGGTCAAACCTGATATATCCAGTATCACCGTGGATAATCAGCATGCTACTTCGGGCCAGATTACTATTCGTTTTAATGCAATCCCTAACCAAAGGTATATTGTTCAGCAAAGCATCAATAGCAATGCAGCTTATATCAATATTGATACTTTATCCAATCTTTCGGGCGCTCAGACTTATACCCTTTCAAATCTGAACACAGCATCTAACAGATATTGCTACAGACTTGTCTCTTATGATGATTGCGCAACACCGGTGATCAACTCGGAAGAAATCTGTTCGATCATCAATACGGTTACAGCAGCGAATAATCAGAATGACCTTTTATGGTCTGCGCACCTGGCAGGAAATGTAAATAGTTTTCTCATTAACAGAACCCCTGCTGTGGCTATACCGCCTCAACCTGCTGCTTCCACCACATATACCGATAATGCAGTGAATTGCGGAGTAAATTATTGTTATACCATTACTGCGCAACTTACCCAGACTGATGGCAGCGGCGCCAACCTTCAATCCATTTCCGATGATCAATGTGTAACCGCAACTTCGACCAATATTCCTACAGCTATTCAGAATCTGAATTCAACCATCAGTGGGAACAGCGCTTCGTTAAGCTGGGATGTTCCTGTTGGGTTCTCAGTAGCCCAATATCAGATTTTAAGATCCGTGAACGGAGGAGCTTTTTCCAACTACGCTACGACTACCGTAAATAGTTATTCAGATAATGGAATAAGCATACCAGGCAATACTTATTGTTATATGGTAAACTATACCGATGTATGCAACAATGCTTCATTGGCCGGCACTCAGACATGCCCGGTAATACTCGACGTAACAGTGGATAACACGAACAACAGTATTAATAATTTATCATGGTCGGCATATACAGGCAGTTGGGCCGGTGTGCAGGATTATACCATAGAAAAGCTTGATGAGAATAATAATATCACCGCCACGATTAATGTTGGCCTGGCCCTCAGTTACAACGATATCATTACAAATTTAAATTTTCAGGCTTTGAGATATCGTATCAAGGCTACTGCTACAGGCGGAGGAAGTGTTTCTTATTCCAACATTGTAGAAATAAAATATGAAGGAAATATATTCCTGCCCAATGCATTTACTCCCGACGGCGATGGCACCAATGATACTTTTTTTGCCAAAGGAAAATTTATAAAAACCTATAAGCTTACTATTTATAACCGATGGGGAGAAGTAGTGTATGCTGCAGACCAGATGGATCTTGGCTGGAATGGATTTTACCAGGGCTCCCCTGCTAACCCCGATGCCTATGCCTATCTTGTGGAAGCTGTTGATTTATGGGGAAAAGAGATTATTAAGAGAGGTTCGGTAACCTTATTAAGATAAATTTGTTAAAAGGTTGGAAGGTTGGAAAGTTTAAAAGTTGATTACACTATCCAACCTTGAAACTTTGTAACTTTACAACCTTATAACTAGAGAACTATGTTTGACATGATGAACCTGCTTGGAAAAGTAAAAGAAGTACAGGCAAAATTAAAACAGGTAAAAGAAAATCTTGTCCATTTGCAGGCCGAAGGCGAGTCGGGAGCCGGATTGGTAAAAGCTACGGTAAATGGTGAAAGAAAATTGGTAAAGCTGGAAATAAGTCCGGACATTATTAAAGCGGAAGATAAAGAAATGATGAATGATCTTATTGTGGCAGCAGTGAATATAGCTTTAGCGAATATTGAAGTGAAGATAAAAGAAGAGTTCAAAAAAAATACCGAAGGGGTTTTACCTAATCTCCCCGGGTTTGATTTTGGTAACCTTATGTAATGAATCAGGTAGCAGTAGTCATTTTAAATTGGAATGGCAGACATTTTTTGGAGCGGTTTCTTCCTTCTGTCATTCAGCACTCCGGTCAGGCTAAAATTGTAGTTGCAGATAATGCCTCTACAGATGATTCTGTAGAGTTTGTTAAAAAACATTTTCCTTCTGTTGAAATTATTTTAATCCCTACCAATCAAGGTTATACAGGAGGTTATAATTATGCATTACCAAAAGTTGAAGCGAAATATTATGTACTTCTCAATTCAGATATAGAAGTTACTCCGGGCTGGCTGGAACCTGTAATTGCTTTAATGGAAAAAGACAGTTCCATTGCAGCTTGCCAGCCAAAGATTAAATCTTTTGCTGAGAAAAATAAATTTGAATATGCAGGTGCAGCAGGAGGTTTTATAGACAAGCTGGGATATCCATTCTGCAGAGGAAGAATTTTTGATTCTGTTGAAACAGATGAAGGCCAATACAATGATACCCGCGAAATTTTCTGGGCAACAGGCGCCTGTCTCTTCGTAAGATCGACGGCATATTATGAAGCTGGCGGCCTCGACAACGATTTTTTTGCTCATATGGAAGAGATCGATTTATGCTGGAGACTTCAGCATGCCGGATATAAAATTTATTATTGCGGAAACAGCGAGGTATATCATGTTGGAGGAGGAACACTGACAAAATCCAATCCCCGGAAAACATACCTCAATTTCAGAAATAATATAGCCTTGTTATATAAAAATCTTCCGCATAAAGGATTTTACAGAAAGATATTACTGAGGTTATTATTGGATGGATTGGCAGGAATGAAGTTTTTTGTTTCAGAAAGCCCTATGCATTCCTTTTCAGTAATGAAAGCGCATTTTTCGATATACAGCTCTATTAAAAAGCTCCATAATAAACGCCATAATGGCAAAACTGTGGATAACTTAAGGAATGTTTATCCTGGCTCGATAGCTTATGACTATTTTGTCAGGAAGAAAAAGAAGTTTATAGATCTGAAGTTCTAAATATCCCAGACAGTGCTCTTTTTGCGACGCAAGTGCTTATGAATGTTCATAAGGAAAGCAATGGCTAAATAGATGATAATCGGGGATCCGAAGGTCAAAAAGGAAGAATAAATAAAGAATAATCGGATACTTGAGGTGGCTATTCCTAACTTTTCCCCCAGAAAAGTACAAACCCCAAATGCCTGTTTTTCGAAGAATGCATGTAATTTTCTCATGTTTATAACACCTCTGGTTAACAAATTTATTCAATAAATACCAAAAAAGGCAATTTTTGTTAAAAAATTATCGGGATAAAGATTGTAATAATTAATTAAGAACGATATTTTCGCAGGGAGAATTGTAAACCTTAACGAAAGAAATTAAACTTTTTGAAACTATGACCTTAATTAGAAAAAGCACCTTAGCATTTTTATTGGTAGGTTTTTTTATGTTCGGTTGCGCCCTTAAAAAAATGATCAAAATGTCTAAGCAGCAGCAAGTAACTGTGACTCCCAATCCTGTGGAAGTTCATGGTGACAGTGTTGCGTTTGACATTTCAGCGGTTCTTCCTATCAAGATGCTGAAGAAAAACAAAATCTATACTCTTAACACTGGTTATAAGTATGGAGATCAAAAAATGGACCTGCAGGATATCGAATTCAAATCTACTGACTATCCAAACGCAAAAACCGAGCAGCCAGCAGATAAAAAGCACTATGCTTTCTTCTACAAGCCAGAGATCGGAAATGGGGACATTGTTGTAACCGGAACAGCTTCCAATATGACAAAAACCAAATCCAAGTCAACTGAAGATTTACCTATCGGTAAAGGGATTATCAGAACTTCCAGATTAGTTAAGGATATATATTATATAGCATACGCTGATCACGGCTACAACAATAAAGAGGAATTAATGCCTGTTGTAGTAAACTTCTATTTTGAGCAAGGAAGATCTCAGTTGAGAAGCAGTGAAATGAAAGGCACTAACGGTAAAAACCTTGACGCCTTCATTGTAGGTAAAAACGTAACAAGAACTGTTAATATAGTAGGTTCTCACTCTCCTGAAGGTTCTGAGTCTGCAAACACTAAACTTGCCGATGACAGAGCTAAAGTAATTGAGAAATACTACAAAGAGAGAATGAAGCACTTCAACAAAAAAGGTGCTGCTGATTCTATCCAGTTTGTAACAAAAGGTATCGTTCATGATTGGGAACCATTCAGACAATTACTTGATTCTCAAAATGTACTTACTCCTGAGCAGAAATCAGAAGTATTGGGAATTATCAATAGCGGTGGCTCTTTCACAGATAAAGAAGCTCAGCTTTCTAAACTTCCTTACTACAAAAAATCACTGCTAGAAAAACTTTATCCTAAATTAAGAAAAGCGAGAACTGAAATTCTTGTTGTAAAACCTAAGAAATCTGATGTAGAGCTAGGCGCTCTTGCAAAAGCTATCGGTGAAGGAACGTTAAATCCTGATACCTTAAATGAGCAGGAACTTGCTTACGCAGCTACTTTGACTCCTTCATTACAGGAAAAAGAATCTATCTACAAAGCATTAACCAAGAAGAGCGATAGCTGGGTTGCACATAACAACCTTGGCGCTACTTATCTTGAAATGGCAAAAAGAGAGCCCGATCTTTCTAACAGAGCAAAACTGGTAGATATGGCAAAAGCTTCTCTTGACATTGCTGTGAAAAGAAAAGACAATGCGGAATCTCATAACAACCTTGCTGTAGTTTATCTGATGAAAAACATGAGAGCAGAAGCTCTTGGTGAAATCAACAAAGGCCAAGCAATGGAAGCTAATGATGACCTTAAAAAAGGCATGAATGGCGTAAGAGGCTGCCTTGAAATTAAAGAAGGCAAATATGATGCTGCCGTGCAGTCGCTTTCTAAATCTCACGAAACTGCTGATGTACTTTATGATCTTGCTTTAGCGAACTTATTGAAGAAAGATTTCGCTGCTGCTAAATCAGGTTTGGCTACAGTTACTACTGCTGCTCCAAACGATGCATGGGGATTCTATCTGACTGCAGTAACTGCGGCAAGAATGCAGGATGAAGGAACACTTACTTCTAATCTTAAGAAAGCAGTTTCCCTTGACAAATCTCTTGTAGAAAAAGCAATGAACGATCTTGAATTCATGAACTACTGGAATTCTGATAACTTCAAGGCTTCTTTGAAATAAGCAATTAATAATCCTTAATATTCATGAAAGTCCCTCTGGCAACGGAGGGACTTTTTATTTGTTATTTCAGCAGGTTATTTCTATTTTTGACAGTTCTTTTCCTTCTAAGAAGAAAAGGAATAGTCTAATTTTAATATCAGAAAAATCAACTAATCACATAAATCTGCGGTATAAAATGAGAGAAATACAATTCAGAGAAGCATTAAGGGAAGCCCTGAGCGAAGAGATGAGAAGAGACCCAAATGTATTTTTAATGGGTGAAGAAGTGGCTGAATATAATGGCGCCTATAAAGTAAGCCAGGGCATGCTGGATGAATTTGGACCACAAAGAGTCATAGATACGCCTATCGCAGAATTAGGCTTTGCCGGAATAGGCGTAGGAGCCGCTATGAATGGCCTTAGACCGGTTGTTGAATTCATGACCTTTAATTTTTCCCTGGTAGCCATAGATCAGATTATTAATAGCGCGGCAAAAATGTTTTCTATGTCTGGCGGTCAGTACTCTGTACCTATCGTTTTCCGCGGACCAACAGGAAATGCCGGCCAGCTTGCGGCACAGCACTCTCAGAATTTTGAAAACTGGTTTGCCAATTGCCCAGGTCTGAAAGTAGTAGTTCCTTCCAATCCATACGATGCTAAAGGTTTACTGAAATCATCGATCAGAGATGAAGATCCGGTAATATTTATGGAATCAGAAGTAATGTATGGGGACAAAGGCGCTGTACCTGAAAATGAATACCTGATTCCTATAGGAGTAGCGGATGTAAAGAAAGAAGGCAATGATGTTACGCTCGTAACATTTGGTAAAATAACTAAAGTAGCGTTAGCAGCTGCACAGGAGCTTGCAAAGGATGGGATTTCTGCAGAGGTAATTGATTTAAGAACTGTAAGGCCAATAGATTATCAGGCAATTATCAATTCTGTAAAGAAGACCAATAGGCTGGTAGTGGTTGAAGAAGCATGGCCGCTTGCGTCAATTTCTTCTGAGATTGCATACCATGTTCAGCGTTATGCTTTTGATTACCTGGATGCGCCTGTAGCCAGAGTAACCAATAAAGATGTTCCTTTGCCTTATGCGCCTACTTTGATAGAGGTAGTTCTTCCTAATGTGAAGAGAACGATTGAGGCAGTTAATTCGGTAATGTACCGATAAAAAATTATGAATTTTGAATGTTGAATTATGAATGATTTTTATAATTAACTACTCATTCAAATAAAAAAGGATGCCTGCATGAAGTAAGCATCCTTTTTTTATTGCCTTTCGTTATTTAAAATTCAGCATCAAAATTCATAATTATTAATTTACCGGCCCATCATTTTCGGCAACCCCTTCCCTCCCATCTTATTCATAGTCTTCATCATCTTCCTCATATCTTCAAACTGCTTCAGAAGATTATTTACTTCCTGTATCGTTCTTCCGCTTCCTTCTGCAATACGCTTTTTACGGCTACCGTTGATGATCTCGGGACTTTCCCTCTCCTTGTTGGTCATAGAGCGTATAATGGCTTCTATGGGCTTAAAAGCATTGTCATCGACTTCCAGACCTTTCATCATTTTACTTACGCCCGGAATCATGCCCATTAAGTCTTTCAGGTTACCCATTTTTTTGATCTGCTGCAGCTGATTTAAGAAGTCATTGAAATCGAATTGGTTTTTCCTGATCTTCTGATTTAATTTTCTCGCCTCATCCTCATCAAACACCTGCTGTGCCTTTTCTACAAGAGATACCACGTCTCCCATACCCAGAATTCTTTGGGCCATCCTGTCGGGATAAAAGACATCGATGGCATCCATTTTCTCACCCGTACTGATGAATTTTATAGGCTTTTCTACAACCGATCGTATAGATAAAGCAGCTCCCCCACGAGTATCACCATCTAATTTGGTAAGAACGACTCCGTCAAAATTGATTCTTTCATTAAAAGCTTTAGCCGTATTGACTGCATCCTGCCCTGTCATAGAATCCACGACGAACAAGGTTTCTGAAGGCTTAAGTACATCCTTAATCGTTGCAATTTCCTTCATCATCTCTTCATCAATGGCAAGACGACCGGCGGTATCGACAATAATTATTTTCTTTCCATTTTTCTTTCCGTGTTCAATAGCATTTTTTGCTATCTGAACGGCATTCTTATTATCAGGTTCTGCATATACTTCCACCCCAACCTGCTCACCAAGCACCTTCAGCTGATCAATAGCTGCCGGGCGATAAATATCGCAGGCTGCAAGCAATACCTGTCTGCCCTGCTTCTTCAGAAGATTAGCGAGTTTTCCGGTAAAAGTAGTCTTACCCGATCCTTGTAAACCGGCAATAAGAATCACAGCCGGATCACCCTTGATCTGAATATCGGCTTTCTGCCCTCCCATGAGCTCTGTAAGCTCCTCACTGGTGATCTTGACCAATAACTGTCCGGGAGACACCGCAATCAATACCTGCCTTCCTAATGCTTTTTCCTTTATGGAATCGGTAACGGTTTTAGCAACCTTATAATTAACGTCGGCATCAATAAGCGCTTTTCTTATTTCCTTAGCCGTGGAAGCCACGTTTATTTCGGTAATCTTCCCCTGACCTTTTAAAGTTTTAAAGGCTTTATCGAGCTTGGTGCTTAAATTTTCAAACATAATTTTTCTATTGAAGAGGGCGTAAAATTAATAAAATTCGAAGGTTCAGCAAAATAACTTTGAGTAAGAGGGAAAGTTTGGTAATTATATTAGGTCTGCGGCAATACTCGGTCGGGTTTATCTTTTTAATTTTTTCAGGAAATTGACAACCAGCAGGTTTACATCCTGAGACATTTTAAAGTACAGTACCATTCCCATAAAGACACTTACGATCACTGCAGAGCGCCATCCGATATTTATTATGTTTGCCATATAGCCCCCATCGAATTGCGGTAAAAAATATACGATGGCAAATGACAGGAGTCCGAATACCAGGACATAAAAAGTATTTTGGGAAAATGGTTGAAGCTTAAATTTTATAAATAAGAAAAAGCCTTTGATAATATTAAAAAGTAAAAGAATAATTAAAATACTTAAGGCAGCCCCATTCATACCATATACAGGAATTAAAAAATAATTTAGAACAATCAGAAAAGCGGAGCTGGCGACTATTAAAAAAAGATTAAACTTGTAATAAGAAGAATTAAGAATAATTTCAGTATTTACTCCTGTGACCATGTCAGTCAATCTCCCCAATGCTATAATTAATATCACATATTTCCCCTCCAGATATTTATCTGAATTAGGAATTAACGCAAGCAAATCATCCACATTACACCAGATCAAAAGAAATAAAAGTATTCCAACAATAAATTGATTAAGAGAAGTTTTAAAATAAATTTCTCCTATCAATTTCAAATCATTATTCTTCCATGCCTGCGAAATTAAAGGAGTAGTAATTTGTGAAATGGCTCGCCTTGGCACCTCTATAATTGTTCCCATAAAAAAAGCAATTGAATATATTCCCGCACTATTCAAATTCTCCATCGACCCAAGCATAATAATATCAATTTTAGTAGCAAGAATTCCAGATGCCCCTCCTAAAAAAATAAATAACCCAAAAATAATCATTTGCTTCAACGCTTCTTTATTATATAATACAGATCCCGAAGAAAGAAAAAATATTTTCATTCTTTGTATGTATCCCAATAAAAGAACTACAGCACATACATATGACATTATAATTAAAATAATCAGATCATCTAAGCTGATAAATTTCAAATAATACAGAATAACAATAGCTGTCATAAATACTCTTAAAAAAACTTCGCGTATAAAACTTGGAATGACAATTCTGAAATGAACCCTCGAATAAGCTTCCAGGACATTCATATACATGATGAAAAAGGCAAGGGGTATAACTTCAATTATATAATCAAGCAGCATAGCCGAACGATCCTCATATGCTTCAATCCATAAATCTTTCAATAGCAGGTATAAAATGCTGATTATAAGAAAACCGAATAAGGGATATATCAAAAGCAACATAAAGAAACCATGATGCTTTTTATTTTCATCCTTGTAAAAGGAGAAAAACTTATCAGTAATGTTGGTAGCACCGATTTGAGATAGTACCGCAAATACTAAGGCTATATCCAGTATTACCCTGGTAAGACCAATTTCTTCGGGTGTAAGAAATTTAGGGTAAAGCCATAACAGATTAAAAGCACCGACAAGTACTCCTAAATAAGTAGCTATTGTACTTTTAAGTCCTTGCCTTGTTACTATTCCCATTATTAATGTAAATTTGAATTTGAATTAAATATGAAATATACTACTATTAATTCTATTTTTACTTTAAAACTTATATTTTGGTATCTTTATAATTTGAAATATACTTATGCCCATTAATTTATTAAGATAATTTTTATGAAGTTAAATGAATTTTTAAAATCACTTGTTCCCCATCTTATAGCTTCGGCAGTTTTTATAGTAATATTATGTATCTATTTTTCACCTGTTTTTGAAGGAAGAAAATTAGCTCAGTCAGACGTAATTCAAAGCATAGGATCTCTTAAAGAATCTCTGGAATATGAGAAGAATACGGGTGAAGAAATTCTATGGTCAAATTCCAGTTTTGGAGGAATGGCCGTGTGGAGAGGCTACAAAAAAAATATTATTACCCATTTTCATTACTTCATCACAGAAAGTATTCCAAGCCCTATATTAATATGTTTTTTATTTTTTATAGGCTTTTATATTTTATTGCTCACCTTTAGAGTAAATGTCTATTTAAGTTTTATCGGCTCAGCAGCATATACTTTTGCCAGCTTTAATATCGTGAGTCTTGAAGTCGGACACATCAATAAGCTTTATGATATGGCTTTATCTGCTCCCATTCTTGCAGGGGCTGTACTGGCTTATCAAAAACGCTACTGGCTTGGGGCCGGAGTTACTGCTTTGTTTACCAGTCTTCAGATATTTTACGGACACGTTCAGATTACTTACTATTTATTAATACTGATTTTATTTTTTGTGGTAGCGCAATTAATTGTCTCAATAAAAGAGAAAACGCTTCCGCATTTCATTAAAGCATCTGCTATTTTACTAATAGCCGCCCTTATAGGCGTAGCGCCGAATATTTCAAAGCTCTGGACCACTGCAGAATATTCCAAAGCAACCACCAGAGGAGGATCTGAACTTCTCACACAAAAAACTGAAGGGGACGGTTTAGATAAGGATTATGCTTTCCAGTGGAGCAACGGTTTAATGGAATCTTTCACTTTATACATTCCTTATTTTTATGGAGGAGCCTCTAAGGAATCATTGGGAAAATCTTCAGAGGTATATAAGGTTATCGCTAAAAAAACGTCCAACAAACAGGCTGCTAAAGAATATTCCAATAATGTACCTGGTTATTGGGGAGAACAACCTATGACATCCGGGCCGGTATATGTTGGCGCTATTGTCTGCTTTTTATTTGTGCTGGGATTATTTTTAATAAAAGGTTCAACCAAATGGTGGATATTAAGCATCAGCATATTGGCTATCATGCTTTCCTGGGGCAGGAACTTCATGCCGCTATCAGAATTATTTTTCAATTATTTTCCTCTGTACAATAAGTTCAGATCTGTCACCATGATACAATGCATCGTGCAGGTTACTTTTGGCTTATTTGCCTTTCTTACCTTAAAAGAAATCGTACAAGGTACTCTCGAAAAAGACCGTATTCTTTTCGGACTAAAATGGTCAACCATCATTATGGGAGGAATAGCGCTCTTCTTTGCACTTTGCGGCACTATGTTATTTGATTTCACTTCAGAAGCAAACGATGAAGCTGTAATCAAACAGCTTCCTGACTGGTTGTGGGAAGCTATTATAGAGGATAGAAAATCAATTTTCAGAGGAGATGCTTTCCGTTCCTTCTTCCTTGTAATTATCACAGCAGGAATTATATGGGCGCTAGTGACAGATAAAATCAAAAAAGAATTATTCTATGGTGTTTTGGCTTTACTGGTTTTATTTGACATGGTGGTAGTTGCCAGAAGATATCTTGGAAAAGAATCATTCTCTATTAAGAAAAATTATGAAAAAGAAGTATACATATCCACCAGTGCTGATGATGTGATCCTGCGGGACAAAGATCCTTACTTCAGGGTTTTCAATACAACAACAGGCTTAACAGGCGATGCGGTTACTTCCTATTTTCATAAATCTCTCGGCGGATACAGCGCGATCAAGCTAAGAAGATACCAGGATGTTATTGATTCTGCTCTTTATAAATTCAACAGAGAAGTAATCAATATGCTTAACACCAAGTATTTCATTCAGAAAGATTCTTTAAATAATTATTATGCCATTCCTAATCCCGGAGCTTTAGGCAATGCATGGTTTGTGAATGAGTATCAATTTGTGAAGAATGCCGATGAGGAAATTGTAAAGCTGCAGAATTTTAATCCTGCTACAACAGCCATAGTAGATGATGATTTTAAACAATACCTGGAAGGAAAAACTTTCACCAAAGATTCTTCAGCTAACATAAAGCTTACAGAATATCATCCTAACAGGCTTAAATTTAAATCTGTCTCCTCTACTCCGCAACTGGCTGTATTCTCGGATATTTACTACCAGCCGGGATGGAATGCTTATGTCGATGGAAAATTAACTCCTCACTTCAGAGTAGATTATATTTTAAGAAGTATGGTTATTCCTAACGGGGAACATACCATTGAATTTAAATTTGAGCCTGAAAGTTATTTTATTTCAGAAAAGATTTCTTTTATAGGATCAATTGTCCTGGTTGTATTTTTAATTGGAGTAACAGGACTATTAATCTTTAAAAATAAAGAAAACACTCATGTTGCCTAGCAGAACCATGTTGTTCTTTATGAATCCATTAACCATGTGGGCAAGGTGGTTCATACAAAAACATTGGCTTGAGTTTAAGCACAGAAACAAACATCTGCGGCTGGATTATATGGCCGATGTTAAAAACTGTAGTTTTGAATCCTACAATACGATTTACAAAAACTCAAAGCTATTGAACTGTAATCTCGGCTCTTTCACTTATATATCCAAAGATTGCCAGGTACAATATACCAATATCGGAAAATTCTGCTCTGTAGCACCAGGTGTGAAAATTGGTTTAGGAATACATCCCGGCTCTGTTTTTGTATCCACCCATCCATTGTTTTTTTCCACCAGAAAACAAACTCAGCTGCAGCTTGTCTCCGAAAATATTTTCGAAGAATACAAAACCACCACTATCGGAAATGATGTCTGGATAGGAACCAATGCTGTCATTAAAGATGGAATTACCATTGGTGATGGGGCTATTATAGGGGCCGGGGCTGTCGTAACGGAAGACGTTCCATCCTATGCTATAGTAGGCGGAGTGCCTGCAAAATTAATAAGAAACAGATTTTCCAACGAGGAAATTAATTTCTTAACAAACTTCAAATGGTGGGATAAAGATCTGAACTGGCTCAGAGAACATAAAGATTTATTCAAAGATATTAAAGCCTTAATGTCCCACGCCAACAAAAAATAGTCAGCTGATTTTTTTCCTTTCAAAAGCATCTATAAAAGATCCTTCTGTTGCATTGTAAATCTTCGACTTTAAATACTTTGCATATTCTTCCAAAGGATAATAAGTTTGAAATGTTTTAACGCATAAAGAATAAAATCCCGCAATATTTAATTTTTCATTGCTACCCGGACCTTTAAAAACATTGCTAATTATAGGCTTTTGATCTTTATCATAAAAGTGATGGTGAAGCATGCATACTTCATTACTATCATTTACAAAGATATTTTTACCAAGATTATGGTCTGCGCCAACAAGATATATACATTTAAACTTCATATTTAATGCAATAAAAATAGATGCGCCCACCACATTCTGACATAAAGGCATTCCAAGATTGGCTTTAAACAGAAAATGCCTTAAAAAAGTAAATCCCCTAATAATCGTATAATTAAAATAACAAATTTTTACATTAGGATTTTTGATGGGAATTTCTTCCAGATAACTGGTACCTTTTGCAAGAACAGGCAAATGGAGATTTAAGGGCCACGTAGTCTTTTCTATAATATCATTAATCGCTTTTAATATATCGCTCCGCTTTTCATTCAGCAATTCTTTATTTTTATATACATAAAATTGATGATCCAGCCATACCAGGTTCCCTGGCTTTATTTCCGTGTATTCGGTTAAAGAAGGAAAAGCATTAACACAAAATAAATCCTTATTCCCCAAAAAATTTCTATTCTTTTCAAGAACCGAACTAAGAGAAGGTCCATTTCCCAATATTACACATTCTTCTTTTGGCGCAGCCGGTACTTTAATATTTACTTTGCTGAGCACTATTACTTTAATTATAGAAATAAATGATTCATAAATATCTTTTATGAAGATTTCAAAAGCCTCAAACCAGAATTTTAATTTATAAATCATCTTTTTTATGATAAGTGCTCGAAACTCAAAGGTGTGCCCTTAAGTAAATCTATGTTTACCCTCTTACCTAACACTTCTTTATAATATCGTGGATGTAAACCAAATCCAGGACGTATCGATCTTAAATTTTCCGCAGTAAGGACCTCCCCTTTTTTAATATCCTTTACGATGAATAAAGACCTGGAAAAATCTCTGCTCTTTTTTACTTTCTCTGTAAGTTCATACTGAACTTGCCCTAAAGCTCGTTCAGAGTCTCTTACCGCCTGCACCATTGATTTAAACTCATGTGGTTCAAGAGAGAAGGCAGCATCGGGGCCTCCAACACTTTTATCAAGAATAAAATGTTTTTCGATAATTTTAGCTCCCAGGGCAACTGCTGCGACAGGAATAGTAGTACCTAATGAATGATCAGACAATCCTATTACTACTTTAAATCTTTCTTTCATATCCGGAATCGTATTCAAATTCATCTCCGATAAAGGTGCTGGATAAGAGGAAGTACATTTCAATAATGCTACCTGACTATTACCTGCTTTTCTGCATGTTTCCATAGCGAGTTCTATTTCCTCCATTGTAGCAATACCAGTAGAAATAATTACCGGTTTACCTTTGGCGGCGACATACTCTATAAGAGGAATATCTGTAATTTCAAACGAAGCAATTTTATAGGCAGGTACATTAAACTTTTCAAGGAAATCCACTGCAGTGAAATCAAAAGGGGAAGAAAAACAAATCAAGCCATTGTCCTCTGCTGCTCTCATTATTTTTTCCGTCCATTCCCATGGCATAAAGGCTTCTTTATAAAGCTTATACAATGTAGTCCCGTCCCATAAGGTACCCTGATTGATCTGAAAATATTTATTATCACAATCAATAGTAATAGTGTCGGGAGTATAATGCTGTAATTTGATGGCATCCGCCCCAACATCCTTTGCAGCTTTCACTGTATCCAGAGCCACTTCCAGTTTCTGATTATGATTTGCGGAAAGCTCAGCAATAATGAATGTCGGTGAATTTTCTCCTATTTTTTTATCGCCTATTTTAATAATCATTTTAATATCTATTTATCCCTTCCATATATTTTAGTACGCAAAGGTTCTTTTAAAACTTTCCATTCACTTTGCAAAAGAGCCAAACCAATAACATCAACATATTTACCTTCTTTAAATATATGCTCTCTGAAATAACTTTCTCTTCGAAAGCCAAATTTTTCATGCATTTTTATTACTGGTTCATTCCAGATAAATACTTCACATAGAAGTTTATTAAACTTTAGTTCTTCAAAAACATAATTACAAATATTGTATTCGACTTTTGCTCCTACTCCTACTCCTCTTGCAGTATTATCCCCAAGGTAAAATGCCCAATAACATGTTTTAAATTTTTCCTTTATGTCATATAAAGAAGCCAGGCCCAATTTTTTATCATTATGTTCTATTATCCAGGCTTTCTGACTTTTAGAATTTTGCAAATTTTGAAACCAAACTTTTTGCTGCTCAGAGGTAATCTCACCATCAGTATACATATACTTTGAAACTTCGGGAAGATTTCTCCAGGACCTTACTAACTCAATATCTTCTTCTTGTAAACTTTTTAAAATTACGTCAGCCATTTTGTATTAATTAAAGAGAATGAAATATATTTTTTAAGTTTTGAATTTGGTTACCTTTAAAACATTTTTTTTGTCTTTTATAAAATTCGCCGTATATATTATCTAAAATGCTTTTTTTTAATTCATCATCATTTATCATATTAAAATCTCCTATAGAATATCCAAGTTGTGCCTTATGGATATAATTTGCAAGCTGTTTTTGATTTTCAACAAAATATCCTGTTATAAGATTTAATCCAACACAAAAAACTTCCAGACTAATAGAACTTGCAGGACATATAGCTACTTGCGATTCACACATTACATTTATCATTTCGTTTACATTTAAATTAGATAAATGTAGTACGGGAATATTACTTACATTAACCAACTTATTTAGCTTATCATTAAAAGAATAAGCACTCCCTGTAACGATAATAATTTTTTTAAAAAAATTTAAATTTAAACTTATTGATAAAAATTTATAAGTTAAATTATTCGGATCTGCGCCACCCACACAAATAAAAAGAGTATCAAAATCTTTAATGATCCTATACTTTTTTGCCTGCTCTATAAATTCTTTTCTCAATAACGCATAGTCAAAACCAGAATACAACTTTGTATATAACTCCAAAGAGTAGTCAGATAAGTGTACTGCAGGGTTATGATTAATAATTGCATCTGATACAAAATGATATTTATGAATATCATCAATGCATACCATTTTACATCTTGTTTTTTTTATTGCAAGCTGATAATTTGTATCAAAGTTATATCCATCAAGTACGATAATATCATCAGGCTTCAGGTAACCAGAATATAAACTAATCTCTTCAATATTACTCACTTCGTCTATTACTACTAATTTTGAAGTAACTTTAGAAATATTTTTTTTTATTTCTTCTGAAGGAGACTTAATGATAAAATTTACTTCGAAGTCATCCTTCAAAATTTCAGCCAAAGCTATACATCTTGTAATATGACCTAATCCTATTGATGAATTACCATCTGCCCTAAAAAATATGCTTTTGCGCATTAATATTGTGATTAATCTTTCAGCAAATGAATCCAACCTTTATAATTAAACTTATATGAAGTATTTTTCAAACTAACATAATATATGCCATCGGAATTATTTATTGTACTCCCCTTTCTTTAGACCACTATTACTACTATCGTAGTTGTTTTCTTTTTGCTTCTTTTTCTTTTAA
>JAIERY010000357.1 GCA_019746425.1 Cytophagaceae bacterium | reverse complement strand
TTCTTTTTTTACTGGCATCGGCTTGGAAGCTGTCTCTGCTTCTTCCCCAAACATTCTTTTTTTAATGGTTTTAAATTCCAGCTCATCGAAAAGCTGTATAAGCTTTTCCTTAAGCGGAGGTCTTACGAGAAATTTGTCCTCATCAAATTCGATAGGAACATCGCAATGGATCGTGGCAAGTTCTTTGGAAAGTATTCCCTGTTGCCCATACTGAATTACATTTTCCTTTAACTTTCCTTTTAATGACTCTGCATTGGCCACCAGGTTTTCTACGGTATCATATTCGGCGATCAGTTTCTGCGCCGTCTTCTCACCAATACCTGGTATGCCGGGAATATTATCCACGCTATCTCCCATCAACCCTAATATGTCCCTAACCTGCTCGACTCTTTTGATCCCAAATCTTTCAAGCACTCTTTTCTCATCATATACCTCATAGCCATTTCCCATATAGGCAGGCTTGAATAAGAACACGCAATCATTCACCAGCTGACTGTAATCTTTATCCATGGTCATCATGAAAACGTCAAAGCCTCCTTGCTTACATGCCTTGCATGATATGGTTCCGATTACATCGTCTGCCTCATATCCGGGAATGCCCATCAGGGGGATCTGAAAGCATTCCAATAATTTTTCTACATAAGGAATAGCAAGGGTAATATCTTCAGGCTGCTCCTGGCGGTTGGCTTTATATTCTGTAAAATTTTCATGCCTGAAAGTCGGCCCGGCCACGTCAATGCCTACACCAATATGCGTGGGCTTCTCTTTATTCAGCACTTCCAGCAATGAATTGGTAAATCCGAAAACAGCGCTGGTATTTAAGCCGCCCGAGGTAATTCTGGGATTTTTAGAGAAAGCAAAATGAGCTCTGTAAATAAGAGCCATGGCATCGATCAGGAATAACTTTTTATTCATAAATTGTGAGAGAAATTACTTGATTTCTGAGGAATTCAATTGAGATTTAAGTTAGCATTTTAAAACGTATTTACAGAGTGTAAATTGTAAAAAAAATAGAAGGTAAAAACTAAAAATAATACATATGGCAATTGTAAAAGCAGTTAAAGGAATTGAGCCGAAATTTGGCAAAAATATATACCTGGCAGAAAATGCTACCGTAGTAGGAGAAGTGATTATGGGGGACGATTGTACGGTTTGGTTCAATGCCGTAGTAAGAGGCGATGTGCATTGCATTCACATAGGGAATAAAGTCAATATACAGGACGGCGCGGTGATACATTGCACTTACCAGAAAGCGCCCACTACTATCGGCAATAATGTTTCCATTGGCCATAATGCCATCGTGCATGGCTGCACTATTGAAGACAATGTACTGATCGGGATGGGATCTATTGTAATGGACAATGCACATGTAGAAAAAAATTCCATCATAGCTGCGGGAGCAGTGATACTTGAGAATACGAGAGTGGAGTCAGGAAGCATTTATGCCGGAGTACCCGCCAAAAAAGTGAAGACTTTAAGCCCGGAACATATGAAAGGTTTGGTGGAAAGAATTGCAAATAATTATGTGATGTATGCGGATTGGTTTAGATGATCTGAGTTACTTCGACATTCATGATTCCTTTATTGCTCGATTTTACTTCCTCAGAGTCCCCCGTAGGGTATCGCCGTCAACTTAAGGAACAGAATCACTAGACTCTGTGTCCTAAATTATAGAACAAATGTGTCCGTCATCCCCGTGAAAACGGGAATCTCTAACTCCTGCACAATCTTAACTATTTTAACAGGGTGCAGAAGTCGGGGATTCCCCTGTTCAGGGGAATGACGGCAAACTTTCCATCTTTAACTTACACCACAATGTCTGCTAAGGTTATCACATCAAAAATCCTTAAGTTGACGGCGATACCCTACGGGAGACTCTGAGGGGAAAGAAGAAAGCCGGTTTTTTTATTATATTCATATTCCATTTTAACTATTAAAGCTATGAAATCATTAAAACCATTTTTACTTGTATTAGCCGGAGTGCTGATTACTGTTGCTGTATTTTCTTTTAAGAGTGAGGAACCGAAGAAGGAGTATTTAACGTTGCATTACGATGCAGGTTGGATTATAACAAATCCAGATTTAACACAAACCAAAGAAGATAAGGGTAATTTTGCTACAGTTCGAGTTAAAGTCATCAATGATTTAGCAAAAAAGGGATGGGAGCTTAAATATTCTGACGGGTTCTATATTTCGAGAGAATAAAATAACATTATTCCCAATCAGAGTCCCTGAAAGGGTTCCGAGAGGCAAAGAAACCTAAGGCAATTCACGTGATAGCTGAAGAAATAACTCCCGAAATGGATTCGTATCAAGTACGAAGAAACTTCTTTTAATTAATGCAGTTTTTTTACAGAAAATTAATGAATAGGTCTGATTTTTATAAAGCTTGTCCCAAATAATATATAGTTAGCCCTACGGAGACTCTGGGGGAAAGAACTAAAAATCACGCATAGCATGGCTTAAAGCCATACTATGCGAAAAGTCCCTCTTAATACTTATTCAAAAATAGATTGGATGTCTTCTTTGCTGAGATTTTTTACAAAGCTCTCTTCAGTAGTAATTAAATCATTGGCAAGCTTTTGTTTGTTCCGTTGAAGATTGAGAATTTTTTCTTCGACGGTATTTGTAGTAATGAATTTATAAGTAAATACTTTATTCTTCTGGCCTATCCTGTATGCTCTGTCAATGGCCTGCGCTTCAATGGCAGGGTTCCACCATGGATCCAGCAGGAACACATAATCAGCGGCGGTTAAATTCAAGCCCAGACCGCCTGCTTTCAGAGAAATTAAAAATATTTTTACGCTCTCATCATTCTGAAAAAGCTCTACCTGGGCCTGCCTGTCTTTGGTAGTACCATCAAGGTAGGCATAGGTCAGTTTTTCTTTATCAAGGTATTTCCTGAAAATAGAAAGGTGTTTTACAAACTGACTAAATATTAAAATCTTATGATTATTCTGCAATGCATTCTGCAGCATATGGATTACATCTTCCAGTTTTCCTGAATCGCCTTCATAATCTTCTATCACCATTTTGGGGTGGTTGGCAATCTGTCTGAGCTTTGTCAATCCCTGCAAGAGAAGAAGCTGCGAGCTGGACACTCCCTTCTCTTCAATGCTGTCCAGGATCATATTTCTGTAGTTGGATTTTACTTTCTCATATTCCGATTCCTGGCTTGCAGTCATTTTACAATACTGCACATTTTCAATTTTTTCCGGCAGTTCTGTTGCCACCTGAGATTTATGCCTGCGGAGTATGAAGGGCTTAATGATAGAGTAAAGTCTTTTGGTTTTTAGTTCATCATTTTTCTTTTCAATAGGCATGAGAAACTCATTCCTGAAAAACGACTGCGTGCCTAAAAGTCCCGGATTGACAAAAGACATTTGGGACCAGAGATCCATGGTACTGTTTTCTATCGGCGTACCGGTAAGTAACATGCGGAATTTTCCTTTCAGCTCTCTTACGGCACGGGCAATATTAGAATCCGGATTTTTGATCGCCTGCGATTCGTCGAGAATGATATAGTTGAAATAATAATTTTTCAGATGGTCAATATCGATGCGCGTAGTTCCATAGGAAGTGACCACAAGATCATAGCCTTCAAACTGCGCCACATTTTTTTCGCGGTGCGTTCCTGTGTAGTTAAATATTTTAAGGTTAGGTGTAAACTTCTTTGCTTCCACCTGCCAGTTGTAAATGAGGGAAGTGGGCATTATAAGCAGGCTGGCATTTGAAGCTCCTCTCTCTTTCTGATACTGAAGCAAGGCAAGTGTCTGAATGGTTTTTCCCAATCCCATATCATCTGCAAGGCATCCGCCGAAATTAAATTTATTGAGAAAGTTCATCCAGTTATATCCTGCCTTCTGATATGGTCTCAGCTCACCTTTGAATCCTTTAGGAAGATCATACTCTTCTATTTCATCAAACTCCTTAAGCTTTTCCAGTTTCTTGCTGATAGTCACTTTGGCAAGATTTCCTGTCTGAAGTTCCTGCACCAATGCCAGGTGGTGTTTTTTTAATTTAAGCTCGCTGGAATTTTCACCCATCTCTTCTATGAAAGCAAAGAGCTCTGTGTATTGAGAAAACCATTCTTCTGGTATTATAGCGATTTCTCCGTTGGGAAGCGTAAATTCTTTTTTCTTCTTGAGAATGAAACTACGGAGTTTTATAAATGGAATTTCAAATTCACCGAATCTTACAATGGCAAGAATATCAAACCAGTCATGATTTTCTTTTACTTCCACATTAATGGAAGACTCCCCGACGAAATATTTTTTATTGTCTTTGTTATTTTGCTTCAGCAAAAAGCCTTTTTCCTGCAATACATTTTTAAATTGTTTGATCCAGGTGAAAGCCTTAGCTTTATCATGCACTGCTTTCCCATGTTTCAGTTCCAGGCCCAGATTGCCCACAAGCCTTATCATTTCTTTTTCCCACTCATTATGTCTTTTTACTTTATGAAAAACATATGAATCATCTATCTTTTCCATCTTTACATAAGAAGGAGCATGCGTGTCCGGGTTGAACAGAAAACTTCCATATTGAAATGAAAGGCTGAAAATTATTTTCCCGTCTTCTTCCATCGTTACCACATCATCTTCCTGCTCGCTGCCGAATATGTTCAGTGAAGGCACATTGGCAGAAGCCATCTCTGCAAAATTCAGAACAGGAACAGGATCATATTTTTCCGCATTGATCTTAAAACCTTTGGCATATACATCAAACGCAGCAATCAACGGAGTGACAAATTTTTCATAATATGTCTCTTCCATCTTCTTGGGAATGATGATGAATTTTTTGTTGAGGAATGGCTTTAGCTTATTTCCATCAATATCTTTTTCAAAATGATATACTTTATCGCCTACCAGTAACCAGGCCGGCTGGTTACAGACGATGATGGCATTTTTATACTGAAAGTCTATTTTCTCTCCGTTGTATTTAATCGTGGGGAAATAATGCGTGTTCTCTTCATTTCTCATGAAATGAAAAAGTATGCTTGCTTTGGTTGGAGTGATGTAAATCTGTTTCCAGGTAGGCTCCCCGTCATTACCCATCTCAAACATCATCTTATCATGCAGCAAAGGTAAAATTTCCGCCTTCCTGTTTTCGAGGTAATTAGTGATCGCTTCCCTCAGAAGTGTGTCGCCTTTATCCTTATCATACACCTTGAAGAAAAATTCATTAGGCGTAATCTTCTTGTTGTAGAATTTTTTGATGATGGTATCCTGCTGAATTTCATCGATGAGTTTAATCAGCTTAAAATCATTCTTATCAAGTTTGGCAGAAAACTCTTCAGCGTTTTTAGAGGAAATGTTCTGATGTTTGAGGGTAAGTTTTCCATTCTGATCCAGCTGAACTACAAAGGCTTCGAATAAATAACCTAAGTACTCATGCTCGAGCAGAGAGTAAATTATCTGAAACGGTTCAGCGGTTGATACCTTCATTTAATTTATAAAACAGGTTACAATATACCGCTTTTGCCTATCAGTTTTATATGAAACGCTTAAAACTTATTAACATTAAAAACTGTGTTTTTTCAGAATTAGTTTTTAAATATTAACTCAGATTCTCCCTGAGATTAAACCGTGAAGCTTTTACCGCAGGACGGTAAGAAATGGTAATGGTAATAATAAATATAGTAATGCCTGTGAATACAAAATCCATCACCTGCATTTTTACCGGATAGGCATCCACAATGGCAGTTTCCATTCCCATAGATACAAAACCAAAAGTCTGCTGCGCCAGGCAAATCACCACTCCTAATATTAACCCGCTGAAAGCGCCAATGCCTGCAATAATAAATCCTTCAAACAAAAATAAATTTCTTATGAATTTTTCAGAGGCGCCCAGTGATGACAATACCGCTACATCTTTTTTCTTATCTACGGCAAGCATGGTAAGACAGAAAAATATATTGACAGAAGCAATGATAAGAATGATCGCAAAGACAAAGCATACAAAAAGTTTTTCAATCTTAATAGCTTTCAATAAGCTCGAATGCTGCTCGTCGCTGTTTAATACTAAAAAGTTTTCTCCTAAAAGTTTTCTCAGCTTATCTCTTACTTCATTCACATTTCCGCCTTTTGTTTTAATCTCCAGGCCGGTTCTTTTATTATCAAAGGCCATCAGCTCTTTGGCAAAATTCAAGGGAACAAACACAAACTTATCGTCATATTGTTTTTCAATAGCAAAGACCGCCCCAGGTTTAATCGTTTTCTGATTCAGCTGATAATTGCTGTAAATATTTACGGAGTTGGTTTTAGCGCCTTCTTTTTTCATCGGATAGGTAAGCCAGGCATAACCAAGGTCATCGTAAACAGAAATGGCAAGATCCTGCTGTATGCCTCGCCCTATTATGGCAAAATTTCTTTGTCCTTTTTCAAGAATGAAATCTCCTTCTACGATCATAGAATCCATGCGGTGGTGTTGCTCAAAATTGGGAGATACCCCCTTCACAATTACCAGCTTTTCATTTTTATTATGACGCATATGCGCCCAGTCTTCAATCACTTCCGTAATAATATCCACTCCTTCAACCTGCCTGATCTTATTTAAAAAAGCTGAGTCCACCTCAAAAGACTTCCCTTTGGCAGCTGTGATCTTTATTTCCGGATCAAATGTATTGTAAAGAGAACGGATCAGATCTTCAAGCCCGTTGAATACTGATAATACTACCACCAGGGCAATTGTAGCAAAGCCTACAATTGACATTGACAATATGGAGATAACGTTAATGAAATTCTTTTTTTTCTTAGAAAAGAAATAACGTCTGGCTATGAAAAAGGCTGTGTTCATTTTAGTCATTGGTCATTGGGCATTGGCCAATCAATGACCAATGACCAATGACTACTTTGTATCTTCTTTGTCGTCTTTATCTTCTTCTTTTGGTTTGCTTATTTTAGAAAAGATATCTTCCATCTTTGCAGCATAATCCAGGTTGTCATCAAGGTGGAAATGCAGATCAGGGATTACCCTTGCCTGTTTCCTGATCCTTTCCCCAAGCAGTTTTTTAATGACTTTGCCCTGCGTTGTTACCTTTTTAATCATTTCTCCTTTGTCCTTTACCAGCAAAAAGCTCATATATACCTTGGCAATACTGAGATCGGGGCTTACAGTGACTTTAGTTAAAGTAACAAAAGCTCCCTCAAAAAGATCTTTGGCATCCCTCTGAAAAATTTCTCCTAACTCCTTCTGAATAAGCCTTGCATATTTAAGCTGTCGCGTACTGTCCATGATTATCCGATTAAATTAAGTTTCCAGGCCATTTTTTCCCAAACTTACTTTAAATTAGTAGGTTTACATATAGAAAATAAATTTTTTAATAAAAGTTTTCCAATTGATTTCTTTTTTCAAATTCCAGGATCCTTTAAGGTTTAGTATGATACTAATACTGTTAGTGCTCATAAGGCTGCCATCTCTTATATATGGCTATCCTTTATTGATTCCTGAACTTATCTGGCAGCTGAGCGGAGAAAAGATGGCTGACGGCTTTCTGCTCTACCGCGATATCTGGGAAGGAATTGAGCCTTTTTCCGGCGGAGCATATTTTTTAATTGATAAGATCTTTGGGGAAAGCCAGTTCGTTTATCAGATACTTTCTTTAATACTGGTATTTATTCAGGCAATACTCTTTAATTTTATTCTGAATATTAACAATGTTTATCCTGAACGGACTTTTGTGCCGGCCTTATTGTATATCATTTTCTCTTCCCTGTTTTTTGATTTCTACACTCTTTCACCGGTGCTGATGGGTATGACCTTCGTGATCCTGGCCATGCATTTCGTGTTTTTACAAATCAGAACAGTGGATGATGACGAGAATCTTTTTTATGCAGGATTGCTGGTGGCAAGCTCGTCGCTTTTTTATTTCCCGTTTTTCATTTTTTTATTAATGGCGCTGCTTGCCTTCCTGCTGTTTACTCCCTCTTCCATCAGAAAATATTTCGTGCTGCTCAGCGGATTTTTCTTCCCTTACACTGTAGCAGGCACTTATTATTTTATCAGAGACGGGCTTGATGAATTTATATATTGCCTGTTCTACTCTTCTTTTGTGCATACAGAATTCCTGGTAACAGGAAAAATCATTGCCTTCACCATGGCAATTCCTGTCATCATTTTTATACTGAGCATTTTTACAATAGTTGCCAATTCCCGCTACATCAATTACCAATATGTTACCATGAGGATCTTCGGAGTATGGCTAATTTTGTCGGTAGCTACTTTATATTTCTCAAGAACAATTTCTACCTTCCAGCTTTTTGTCTGTGTGCCCCCGCTATCATTCTTTGCCGCACACTTTTTCCTGCTGACCAAAAATAAATATATAAGGGAAATCTCTTTTGCGGCATTCTCCATCATTATTCTTTGGATCAATTACGGAACTCTATACTCCTTTGCCTTTAAAAAGAATCCTGTGAATTATGAAAAAATGGTGGCGGATAATATGAAGTCAGAATTACCTGAGGAGATTAAAAATAAAAAGCTGTTGGTACTGGGTGACGATAAATCTTATTATGTAAATAATATACCGGCAACTCCATATCTGAACTGGGATCTCTCCAAAAAGCATTTTGATGATTTGAATAACTTCAATAATATCTCTGAGATATATAAGAATTTTTCAAAAGATATGCCTGATGTGATCATCGACAAAGAGAAAATTGCTCCTGCCCTGTTTGCTAAAATTCCTAAGCTTGGTGAGCAGTTCCGGAAAATGGACGGCTACGATATTTATGTCAGGCAATAATCAGCAATTGCTGATTTTCTCCACCCTCGTAGAATGTCTTCCCCCCTCAAAAGGAGTAGCAAGAAAAGACTGAACGCATTGTTTTGCAAGATCCAGCCCGATAAATCTTGAAGGCAGGCAAAGAATATTGGCATTGTTATGCTGTCTTGCCAGTTTAGCCAGGTCTTCGTTCCAGCATAAAGCAGCACGCACTTTTATATATTTATTGGCAGTGATGGCAACTCCGTTTCCGCTTCCGCAAATTAAAATTCCGAAATCAAACTCTTTATCGTTTACCGATTTTGAAACAGGATGTGCAAAGTCAGGATAGTCCACGGAGTCTTCACTATTGGGACCAAAGTCTTTTACTTCATGGCCTAAGCCTTTTAAAGTATTGATGATTTCCTTTTTGTATTGGAAACCTGCATGGTCTCCGCCTATAGCTATTTTCATATTATTCAAGTGGGTTTACGCCGTATGTGTCTTTGTGCTTTTTATTATAAACGCTGGCTGAAATAAAAATACTTAATTCATAAAGTAAAAGCAAAGGTATGGCTACAATGAGCTGTGTAAGAAAATCCGGTGAAGGAGTAAATAGCGCCGCAATGATAAACATAACGACAACAGCCTGTTTTCTATACTTCCTCAAAAAAGAAGGAGTAATCAGTCCGATCCTTGTAAGAATATAAATCGCAACCGGCAACTGAAACATGATACCCGTACCAACTACCAGCAGGCAGACAAATTTGATATAGGAGATGATATCAAAATCATTTTTTATCAAAGGACTGATCTGATAGTTAATAAGAAAATTCAATGAAATAGGAGTGACAATGTAATAGCCAAATAAAATTCCGGATATGAAAAGGCTGGTCACAAAAAATACTGCGCCTGAGCTATACTTTCTTTCTATGCCACTTAATCCCGGCTTCACAAAAGACCAGATCTGATAAAATACATAGGGAAAAGCAATAATAAATCCTGTCACGAAAGAGGCGATCATGTGCAGCGTAAATTGCCCCGACACGGTCCTGTTCTGAAAAGAAGGAATGTTAAGGGTGTCAATACACATCGCATCTCCGAGTCTGCACATCATTTTATATGTCCAGAAGTCTGGCTGTACCGGCGCAAGCAGAACATTATGAAAGATCCAATCCATCATAATAAATGCAAACACGGTTATGATCAGAATCGCAATAACAGATTTGGTGATGTTCCATCTTAATTCTTCAAGATGGTCGAGGAAGGACATTTCTTTGTTGGGGGAGTCTTGCATGTGCAGTTGGCAATGGGCAGCCAGCAGCGGACAACATCTTTGCCAACTGCCAACTGCCGATTATTTTATTTATAGAGAGGAAAATCTTTCATCCAGTTATTAATATCATTTCTTACAGATGCTATCCTGGATTCATTCTCATGATTCATCAATACGCTATCAATAAGATCAACGATCCTGATCATATCATTTTCTTTCATTCCTCTGGTAGTGATTGCCGCAGTCCCTACACGCATACCACTGGTAACCATCGGAGACTTATCGTCGAATGGAACCATATTTTTATTGATGGTAATATCCGCTTTGATCAAAGTTGATTCAGCAATCTTTCCGGTAAGATTTTTAGAGCGCAGGTCGATAAGCATTAAGTGATTATCTGTACCGCCTGAAATGATCTGGTATCCTTTATCAAGAAATGCTTTAGCCATTATTTTGGCATTTTTCTGTACCTGTTGTACATACTCAAGATAGTCGTCTGATAAGCACTCGTAGAAAGAAACTGCTTTGGCTGCAATCACATGCTCCAGCGGTCCGCCTTGTGTTCCCGGGAATACTGCCATATCAAGCACATTAGACATCATCCTGATCTCGCCTTTAGGAGTTTTGTGACCCATAGGATTTTCGAAATCTTTTCCGAGCATGATGATGCCGCCTCTCGGACCTCTTAGTGTTTTATGAGTAGTGCTTGTAACAATATGGCAATGCGGAACCGGATCGTTCAATAGTCCGCGGGCGATAAGGCCTGCAGGGTGCGCAATGTCTGCCATCAGCAAGGCGCCAACGCTGTCAGCGATCTCTCTGAATTTTTTATAATCCCAGTCTCTTGAATAAGCAGAAGCGCCGCAGATGATAAGCTTTGGCTTTTCTTTCTTGGCAACAGCCTCTACCTTATGCATATCAATCTTTCCTGTTTCTTTTTCTACCCCATAGAATACAGGTTTGAAATATTTTCCCGAGAAATTTACAGGGGAGCCGTGTGAAAGGTGGCCCCCATGTGAAAGGTCAAAACCAAGAATCGTATCGCCCGGACTCAGACAGGCAAGAAAAACGGCCATATTGGCCTGGGCGCCTGAATGAGGCTGTACGTTAGCCCATTCTACTTTAAATAATTCCTTTAATCTTTCTATGGCCAGCGTTTCTGCAAGATCCACTACCTCACAGCCTCCGTAATATCTTTTTCCTGGCAAGCCCTCTGCATATTTATTCGTAAGCACACTCCCCATTGCTTCCATTACCTGTTTGGAGGTAAAGTTTTCTGAGGCAATCAGTTCAATTCCATGTTCCTGACGCTGAGCTTCTTTCTTGATAATGTCAAAAATCTGTGCATCGCGTGCGATAGTGCTTGTAGTATTCATTTTTTTGAGGTTATTCTATGGATAAAAACAGGTATCAAAAATAAGTCAACTATCTATAGGAAGAAAGTAAATTATCTAAATTTCACTACGTGTGGATAATTAACCGAAAGTACATAAAAAATCGAAAGTTTGAGTCTAACCTGAGTGAATCTGCACTTTATCAATCCCATATTGATCCGTCCATTTATCAGCCAAATGAGAGCCAAACTTTCGATCTTCTATTTAAAAACAATGCCATTGGAGAAAAAGATTCTTTTTTAATAAAAATTATTCGAAATTAAACCTGATTTCAGGATTATCATGGAGTGGAAAAATACCTTATTGAATTACATGCTGCTGCTGGCTTTTTTAATGGCTGCTTCAATGCTTTTAATCGGTCTCACTGCGGAGCAAAAAAGCATGCCATTACTCATCAGCTCTTCTCTTTTTACGGCTGGCATATTGGCAAGCCTTATCATTTACAATAAAAAATCCCTGATGATTGAAGAAAGATATGTGGTGAAATTTGATGAAGAGTTTATATCCTGCAGCCATCCGGAAAAAATTACTGAAACAGTTAAATGGAGCGACGTTAACGAAATATTTGCCATCGTATCTCATAAAACACCTGACGATCCGTATTTCTGGGTATTGCTAAGTTCTGAAAGAGGACAGGGGTGTATGTTCCCGCTGGCGGCAAAAAACAGCCGTGATGCCATAGAAAAATTTTTAGGTTATGAAGGCTTCGACCTGAATGTATGGGCGGAAGCTCTCAGAAGTATTGAGAATAAAAAATACCTGGTCTGGAAAAGAAAATAGTCCCTTTATTGTTCCGGCAGGAATGAAAATATGAATTAAAAAAATGCTTCACCGAATAAGATTGGCCTACCACTTTTTTTGTTGAAATCACCTTATTATTTTTCATTCTGTGTGAAAAAGCTGCGCCAAGTAATACGATAGCCAAAATAAATACTGTTCTGATAAGTGACTTCTTCATTGGATATTTGTTTGGAATAATCTCTCAACGAAAGAATTGCGAAAATAATTCCTTTGTCATTTTTTTTGTCTTGTTGAGCGCAGCGAAACATCTCGTGCGTATAGGAACAAGATCCTTCGCTACGCGCAGGATAACAACGGGTATATGAGGAGTCTTCAGATGAATAGTTACTTATTCATATATTCCTTCCGCAATTCCCTTCTCATTAATTTATTAGAGGCGGTACGAGGCAAAGTTTTTATTTCAATGATCTCCGCAATTTTAAAGAGCGGGTTAAGCTTTGTAGTAATCTGCTGCTGCAGTTCTTTTTTCAGCATATCTTTATCAAAGGCATTTTTAACCACTGCATAGACAATTAATTTTTCAGGGCCACCCCCTTCAGATGGAACAGAGATAGCAGCCGTTTCAAAAATTTGTTCATGCCTGTTCAACACTTCTTCAATTTCTACTGCGCTGACTTTTATTCCGCCCAGGTTCATCGCATCATCTGTTCTGCCGATGCTTTTATAAAAAGTGGCACCTGGTGCTTCTTCCGTTTCAAAAGCATCGCCATGCTTTCTTAAAATTTCTCTATTGGGCCCTTTGGGGACATCCTTATAATATTCTTCGTGATGGTCTCTGTTCAGAAGTTTCTGCGTAAGGCCAATCGAAGGAGGCACAATAAATACTTCTCCTTCTTTTGAAGCTTTGTGCTCGCCGTTTAATAAATAAAAATTTATTCCAAGAGCCGGAGTAGTGAAAGTTGCAGGCGATGCGGGCTGCACCACTGTCCCGGTGATATATCCTCCTCCTATTTCTGTGCCGCCGCAATATTCAATAACAGGGGCTTTAAAATCCGCAAGCGCCATCAGGTAAAAATAATCTTCTGCATTCGACGGTTCGCCTGTAGAACTGAATACTTTAATGTTCCATTTAAACTTATTTATAAAATCATTTGCCCGCCATGCTTTCACTACCGAAGGGATTGTTCCAAGCATATTGATCTTTGCTTGTGAAACAAATTCTCCGAATTTATCTCCGGTAGTTGCTCCGGTATAAATAGCAATAGTAGCTTTATTAATAAGCGTTGAATAGATCAGCCAGGGAGCCATCATCCATCCCATACCGGTTGTCCAGCAGACAACATCTCCGGACTGTATATTCTGATGGTAATATCCATCGGATGCACATTTGACAGGAGTGAGGTGAGTCCAGGGGATAGCCTTAGGTTCTTTGGTGGTGCCTGAAGAAAAAAGAATATTCGTAGCAGCGTCGGGATCTGCATAATGAAAATCAAACTTTTCCGAATATAGTATATCGTCGAAGAATTTGTCTTGTTTGTCTCCTCTCAGAGTTACAGCATTCAGGTAATTGCAGATGATTGCCTTCGGAGCTTCTGCTTCCTGAACCTTGGAAAATATTTTTATTTCTTTTCCTCCATAGCGATATCCATCGCAGGTGAAGATGCCTTTTGCCTTGGTAATTTCAATTCGCTTTTTCAACTCCGGCGCCGAAAAGCTATCGGCCACCGAAACCACTACCATTCCTGCTTTCACCATAGCAAGGTATGCCGCAATGGATTCTATAGTAAGCGGAACATACATGACAATTTTATCCCCTGCCTGAAATCCTTCTCTGATTAGTCCGGATGCAATTTTATTTACCAGTGTATGGAAGTCCTCAACCGATATAGTTCTTATTGCTTCGTGCTCGCTCCCTTGTATGATGGCCGGACTTTTCTTTTCTCCCTGAAAACAGCTTTCCGCTATGTTCATTTTCGCCCCCTCCAGCCAGAGTGGATCTTCCACTCCTTTGTCCAGGTTCAAAACTGTTTTATAAGGCTTTTGAAATCTGATCTGAAGTTTCTGAATAGTACGATCCCAGAAATCGGCCCTGTGCTGAACACTCCATGAATACAAGTCTTTATAGTTATCAATTTTTAATTCCCGCATGAGCTTGCCTATATTGGACTTTTCTACAACAAAACTGGTGGGAAACCATGCGATGGGAACCTGCCCTTCATACAACTTAAGCCACAATTGATGTATTTTGGCAAAATCTGCTTCAGACCTGCAAGACATTTTAGCAATAGCCTTCTGCCAGAAAAGCATTTTTCCGATATTATCAGATTTGCCGGCTGGATCTTTGGAAGCGGTAAGCGCTTCAAATTCTCTCCTCAGATCTACACTTAAAAAGTCTTCCATTTTAAAAAATATTATGTGATAATTTACGACAATCCCCCGAGCAGGTTTATTAAGGGTTTTAGTGTTTCAACATTCAATTTAAACAAAGGAAATAAGGTTTTTTATTCAGGCATATCCTTTTATTTTTTTTCCCGTATATGAGTCTTTGAGAATTTAAATAAAACAAGTACCTTTTATATTCGGATCAAACATTAACCAAAAATTTATCACTTATGTTAGTATTATTAATCGTCTTAGGAGTAGTCTTATTACTAGTCATTTTCATGTACAACTCCCTGGTGGGAAAGAAAAACCAGGTAGAGAATGCATTCGCAAGCATTGATACCATGCTTAAAAAAAGGTATGACCTTATTCCCAACCTGGTGAATACCGTGAAAGCTTACATGAATCATGAAAAAAGTGTACTTACCGAAATCACTGAACTGAGAGCAAAAGCTGTATCAGGACAAATCTCTAATGACGAAAAGATCGCTGTAGAAAACCAACTTTCAGGCGCTATGGGCAAAATCATGGTTTTGTCAGAAAACTATCCTGATCTGAAAGCCAACAATAACTTCATGCAGTTACAGGCATCATGGAATGAAATCGAAGAGCAGATCTCTGCTTCCAGAAGATTCTTCAACTCTGCTGTAACAGATTATAACAACGCTGTAGAAATGTTCCCGACAAGCATCTTCGCTAGAATGATGAACTATCAGAGAAAACAGGTATTTGTTATCCCTGAAGCGGAAAGACAAAATGTAAATGCCGGTCAACTTTTTGGAGTTTAATTTAACCACTCATGAAAAGCTTAGAAGAATTCAGAAGCTATTGTAACGGAACCTTACAAAGCACTCTGGTAGATCTGGAAGCCAAAAAGAAAGCCTTCAATAAAAAACTTTTATTGACTTTCCTTTTTGCAGGTCTTATTGTGCTGCTGGGGATATTTGTGCATCCCTTTGCATTTGCCCTTTTTATAGGACTGGGATTTTATATTTATTTCGGACCTGTAAAAGCATATCAGGCATTTCACAAAGCTTTTAAAGAAAATTTAATCCGGGCAATTATCAGTTTTATTGATCCGAATTTAAGCTATGATTCCAATAGGTGCATTGGTCAGTCTACATTTGAATACAGCAATATCTTCCAGGATTATATCAATCGTTACAGTGGCGATGATTGTGTATGGGGAAGCATCGGGCAAACTTCTATAGAGTTTTCCGAAATAAGCGCAAGAAGAGTAGAAGGGTCGGGTAAAGAGAGAAAAGAATATGACATCTTCAAAGGCTTGTTTTTCATTGCTGATTTTAATAAAAACTTCAATGGCGAAACATATGTGCTTACCGATGTAGCTCAAAGCTTTTTAGGAAGCTTCGGACAAAAGCTGCAATCTATGGACTTTACAAGACCTGCGCTGGTAAAGCTGGAAGATCCGGAATTTGAAAAGGCATTTGTGGTGCATTCTTCTGACCAGGTAGAAGCAAGGTATATTCTTTCTACTAGTTTTATGGAAAGAATGCTCCAGCTGAAAAAGAAGATGGGCACAAGAGTACAGTGTTCTTTCAAAAGCTCTAAAATATTCATGGCCATTCCTATGAGAAAAAGCTTCCTGGCTCCTCCTGTTTTTGGATCCATGCTGGACCTTAAAAATATTGAAGAATATTTCAACGACCTGAAAATGATCATTGAAATTGTGGAAGACCTGAACCTGAATACCAGGATCTGGAGTAAACAAGCAGTAGTATAGTAAAACACACATAATAAATTATCTACCACGACTAGCAATGGTCGTGGTATTTTTTTTGTCCTCAGAATTAATAAGGATTACCTACTGACATTGTGCTGCAAATAAAGGAGGAATAAGTTACCGTCATTCCCGCGCAGGCGGGAATCTCCACTAAGAGATCTGATATGACCAAATTTTATAAAATATCTATTATGCATTCTGCAACCCATTATTTTAAGTAAGTACAGAAGGATGAGATTCCCGCCTGCGCGGGAATGACGGAATTTTTGTTCTCTATGTGAGAATACAAAGTCTGGACGTTTCTAGTATAGTAGAATCATTAAATTTATTATAATGTAAAGGTTATGCTGAATAATTAAAAGGAGAACCAAATTTAAAAGGCCATCGCGTTTTCACACGATGGCCTTTTAAAATATAAACCTTTTCAGGATTACTTCACCAGTATTCTTCCTTTTCTTGCTACTCCGCCTGATACATATTCTATGATGTATACTCCTGCTTTCATATCTCCTGTTACTTCTATAAAACTATCGGTCGTATTAAAAGATATATCATTTAATTCTTTTCCTGTCAGATCAAGGGCCCGTAAATCTCCTGAACCATCACCTGGATTAGTGAAATAGAATTTCTCTCCTGCGCTTACAGGGTTAGGGAAGAGTATAAGATCGCTGCCTGCTTCGGAAGAAGACATATCCACCGATACTATAGATGAATAGGATATACCGCCGCTTATATCAATCGTCTTTAATCTGTAGTATATCACAGGATCTCCCGGCGTCTGATCTATCGCCTGGTAATTATTATTTCCCTGTGAGGCATTGACTCTATGTATTTCTTCAAAGAAATTTCCATTAGAAGATCTTTCAATTACATATATCTCATTTTCGCTGCCTGCCTCGGTCTTCCAGCTTAGCTTTACAGCGGCTCCTGATTTTACAGCGTTGAAACTTTCCAGAACTACAGGCAAAGCCCCGTCGAGGACATTGATATTGTCTATGTAAAGATTATTGCCAAAGCCATTGGTTACTCTGAATTTAAGCGTTACGGTAGAGCCTACATAAGGGGCAAGGCTTACGGTTTCCAGCCTCCATTGATTGGCAGCGTTAGGTACAAATTCATTTAAATTATCAGCAACGGTTGCAAGGGTAGAGCTTGATTTATCATAGATAATGTTTGGGAAAGTACTGCAATCGGTAGATAACAATACCTGCAACCTTTCAAAATTAACTGCATCATATCTTGCATAGGCAAGATCAAATTTTAATTGTGGCGTGGTAGTACCTGCAAGATTATATCTGTATGTCGTAATATCATCTGTTGTCCCGACATTCATATTATAATCATAGCAATCCATATATGCCGCTTTGGTAACAGCTCCCGATAAACCTGTAATATTTGCTGTTTGCTGCCAGGTAACATTGGCATCAGGATTTACTATGGAAAAACTGGTTGGAGGAAAACTCCCTTCAAAAGTTTCTGTCAATGGAATGTTGGAACCTCCGACGGTAATATATCCTGTTTTCACCTCTGGATCTGAACCATTGGCATTGGTAGCAGTAAGCGTGACGTTATAGGTTCCTGGCGAATTGTAAACGATGTTTGTGGGATTCTGCAAAGTGGAAGTATTAGGTGTCGCGCCCGGGAAAGACCAGGACCAGCTCGTCGGTGCATTGGAGCTCAAGTCTGTAAAGTTTACCGACAAAGGAGCGCTGCAAGCTGTAAGAGGTGTACCGGAAAAATTAGCCACTGGAGGAAGCGCGCAGTTGAAAGGAGTCATCCCCACCTTTGGCCCACTACAATTAACACTAAACACGCTGCTATGGGCCATTACATAATTTCCGCCTGCGATATCCTGTGCAGGATTTAAACTTCTGTTATTCGTTCCTATCGTAATGGCATAATGCATTACAGTGCCTGGTGAAATTGTATGGCCTAATTGATGATTATGTCCCAGCTCATGCAGCGCTACTGTTTCGAAATCGGAAGTTCCTCCAGGCTGAGAGCCTGCAGCTCCGAAATACCATATTACCCCATCGGTTCCGTCTCTCTTGAATTCTATATCTATATCTGCAGCATACCAGTCAGGACTGCATCCCTGCCACCAGCTATATGCTCTTCCCAGCACTCCTGTTGGGAGTGGCGTTGCTGCATTATCAAACATTACTACACTGGTTCCATCGTTAGCTGCTGTACCTATGGCTGTATTCCCCGCACTGATCACCACGTTAAAAGCTGTATTGCATCTCCAGGTGGAAAGAGCTGAAGCAAAACTTGCCTTGGCATTCGTATGTCCGTCGAAACTTACACCGCTGTTGGCTGTAGCGGTGCTGTACACATAAGTATATCCCCCCGAGCCATTTACATTCAGAAGATTCGGCTCATATGGAATTCCTCCTGAAGTTGCGTTTAGCTGATTGTAAGTGATTGTCAAATTCGAGCCGCTTGTACCTGTTTCATTTGTAGAATTAAATACTCTTATGGTGCCTGTACCTGCCTGTGAAGGAACCTTTACCTGGATCTGTGCGTCGGACCAGGAAACTATATGAGCAGCCAGAACAGAAATATAAGTAGCTCCTCCGTCATTGGCATTTTTAAATTGTACCGTTGCCGTCCCTGTATAAGATGCCCCAAAGTTGCTTCCATTAATAGTCAGGACACTGTTGGTGCCCGCTGTGATTGGTGAAGGAGAAAAGCCGGTAATGACCGGCGTTGCTAATATATGAACCGGAATTACTATTCCCGGAGGAAGATATGTGCTGATGTTAAAAGCCTGAATGGAAGAATAATTTTTTCCTGTTGCCTGAATTAATGTTGGATAAAGCTGTGTGGTTACGTTAGAAAATTTATCATAGGGACCAGCGGCAGATTTTGAAACCATATCATATTCAATGAAGCCTTGCTCTGATGCAACTGGTATGTAAGTGCCTGCAACGGAAGTGTTGGGAAGTACATTCTGCTTTAAAAACAAAATCCCTATTGCCCCATTTTCCAGGTGCAGTTCTGGTTCAACAGTTAATAGTTGCCCGTCCAGTTCACCGCCGATGGTCACTACATCAATACTTTTCTTGGTGGTAGATCCCTTAAAATATTTGAAAACGCTGATCTTATGAATTGTAAGGATCAGGGTATGATCTGCATTCCATACACAATAAGAAGAGTCTGCTCTCCCTTCTGCTATGATGACAGATTCTGCCACTCTGCTCTGAAGTGAAACCGGCTGTTGAAAACATTGTGAAAAGGTGGAAAATGATAGAAACAGTGCAAATAAAAAGGTTACAATACGGATCATAAAGGGGCCTGGATAATTGAATTTAACTAAGAACTATATATTTACGTGAAATGGGCAATAGGGTTATCCTCAATATTTCAGTACAAAAGTACAGAGCTTTATTATTCTAAAAAACGATTCGTGCTTGGAATAATACATTCTCCGGGGGTTTAAATTTTTTATTCGATAATTATATTTTTTTAAATAAAATATGCTTATTTCATTGACTGAATTCAAAACTTAATTTTTAAATAATGTATACCTACGAATACCCGCGCCCTGCTTTGACACTCGATGCAGTAGTCTTCCAGGTAGAAAATTCAACCACCAGAGTATTGCTTATTCAGAGAAAACAGGATCCATGGAAAGGCATGTGGGCTTTGCCCGGCGGCTTCCTGGAAATGGATGAGACCTGTGAAGAAGGAGCGAAGAGAGAACTGGAAGAAGAGACCGGTTTAAGAAATGTTGACCTGAAACAGTTTTATGTTTTCGATGGCATCTACAGAGATCCGCGTGAAAGAATTATTACGGTGGCACATTATGGCGTTTTAAAAACTCCGCAGGAGATCAAAGGAAGCGATGATGCTTCTGATGCAAGATGGTTTGATATCAAAAATCTTCCTCAGCTTGCCGGCGATCATAAACTGATTGTGGGCATGGCGATACAAAAGCTGAAAGAAGAGAAAAAGTAATTATTGATTTCACGCAAAGAAAAAACAACGCTAAGCCGCAAATGTCTTTGCGTTCTCTGCGTTGTTTTTTTTCTTATTTACTTTGCGTGAAAAATTATTTCATCGGCACTTCAATTAAAAGCACCGTAGATGCTGCAGTTGCTTTTACATTTATAGCATCCGTTTCTGAAATTCCTATCGCATCTCTTCTGCTCAGTTTTTCTCCTGCAACTTCCGCACTTCCTTCGATCAGAAATACATAAACTCCATTACCTGCCTTTTTAATTTTATAATCCAGAGCAGTTCCTGAGTCAAGATCTCCTATAGAAAAATAAGCATCCTGGTTGATCCACAAAGCTCCTTCGGAAGTATCTGGTGAAACAACGGTCATGAATTTATTTTTCCTCTCCGTTTCAGAAAAAATTTTCTGATCGTAACGGGGCTTGATGTTTTTCTCTTTAGGAAATACCCAGACCTGGAGCAACTGTACTTCTTCCGTTTCAGAATGATTGTACTCCGAATGTCTTATGCCTGTTCCTGCCGACATGATCTGTACTTCATTCTTCTGGATGGTCTTTTTATTACCCATGCTGTCTTCATGCTCAAGTACTCCCTTCAGAGGAATAGTAACGATCTCCATGTTGTCGTGAGGATGTTTTCCAAATCCCATACCTCCGGCAACGGTATCATCATTTAATACTCTCAATAATCCGTACTGCACTCTTTCCGGATTGTAATACCCTGCGAAGCTGAAACTATGATATGTTTTAAGCCAGCCATGATCAGCATAACCTCTGCTGTCGGCTTTATGAATTACCTTTTTCATTTGTGGTTCCTCCGTAAATATATTTCCAAATACAGGCAGTACCGGTAGTAAGCCGGCAGTGCCTATAATTGTTTTTATAAAATTGCGCCTTTCCATATTTTTCAGGCTTTTGATTTAATAATTTAAAATGCTGTCTTTACAGACACTGTTGCTGACTCAGTACTTAAAGCAGCAATGTAAAAAGAAGCTCCTGCCAATGCGATGTCTTTCACCAAAGCTACCATGGCAAACTGCGCCATTTGCGGATTAGATAATCCGGGAAGATGAATCGTCAGCGCGAAAATCAGCAGCATGGCTCCCAATAAAATTCCTGCAAGCTTCACATACTTTCCCGTTACAATGCTGACAGCCGCTGCAATCAATGCTGCTCCTGTCAAATATACCCAAAATATTCCTCCGGGAATAAATGAAGGAACAAAGCCGGCCATTGCCTGCGCATTTCCAAAATGTCCTATTCCGAAAAACGCAATAGATAAGGCAAATAAAAGTTTTCCGATAAATGATAGTGATTTCATAGTGTTAAAATTTAAAGTTTGATTTATTGGTTATTACATTTAATGTATATACATATATTTGGGTGAAAAAATTCACCCTCTGAGTTTATCCAAAATCCGATTCAGCTCTTTAGCCTCGTCTTTAGTAATATTTTTCAGGTAATCTCCTTCGGCCTGGTCAAATTCCTTATTCAATTTTTCAAGCAAATCCAGTCCTTTTTTAGTAATCAGCACATCTACCTGTCTCCTGTCTTTTTCGCATTGCTTCCTTTCCACCAGGCCTTTCTGCTTCAACTTCTCCACCAGGCGCGAAGCATTAGACATTTTATCAAGCATGCGGTCAATAAGCAGGTTAACAGAAGCCGCATTCGGATGCTGACCTTTCAATATCCTCAGGATATTATATTGCTGAGGAGAAATTTTATATGGTTTCATGAATTTAGTGTGAGAATAAGTCAGCCAGTTGGCAGTGTACAAAATATTCACTGCCGCCTTCTGATACTCGCTGGCAAATTTCTTCTGCTTTATTTCTGATTCCAGTTCCATATTTACAATACAAATATATGTATATACATTTAATGTACAAACATATTGATGAATATTTTTTTACCCCTTCTTCAGGAAGGGGTAAATTCATATTTTTTCGCTTCGTTTCCTCTTTAATGCCGATTTTTCTCTCCAGAGAGGTTTTACTATTTTTTCGGTTTTCTTAACTCCTACATTATAAGTAAGCACCGGAATGCTTGCATAAGCAGCCATGTTTTCAGAAACACTGCCTATGAAAAACCTGGATAAACCTTTTCTTCCATGTGTGCAGAGAATCAATAAATCACCTCCTACGTCCTCTACATACTGCGATATAGCAGCTTCTTCCGAATCTGCCATATAAATATCGACCTCATTACCTCTCAGATCGAAGCTCTTCACCAGGTCTCTGACTTTCTCTTTACTTTTTTCTTCGCTGGTGAATTCCCTGTTAAGCACTACATACAAAAAGTGCAGATGTGCCTTAAAGATATAGCCAAGATCAAAAACCCGGTTGAGTATAGGATTAAGTTCAGGTTCTTCAAAATCAGAGGCAAAAACAATATTGTTTATGCTATAATATTTAGGAAGGCCTCCTACAGTGATCACCGGTACCTGACTTAACCTTACAATTTTTTCTGCGACAGAACCTGTAAAGAATGCTTCAGCATTTTCTTCTCTTCTCCGGCCCATCATGATCACATCACATTCTTCTTTGAGAATTTCCTTCGCTACTCCTGCTTTGCTTATTCTTACTTCATAATCTACCTCAACGCCGTCAGCTGCTTCCAGGGATGCCATCCTTGCCAGATGTTCTTTAGTCGTAACTTCCATATCCGAAACATATTCAGGATTGGATTTTCTTACAAATGGCAAACTCCCTATGTGCAGATTAGGTTCTTCTACAATATGCAGTAACTTAATACTCATGCCTTTCACTTTGGCAAAATAGGTTGCCATACGAAAGGCATTATTGGAGTAGTCTGAAAAGTCTATTGGAACCAGTATTTTTTTCATAATTATCCTGTTATATATTTCATAACCATAAAGATTTAAGGTTGGTTTCTTTCTGAGAAGAACCGGCATTAATACAAAATCATCTTCGGATTTCCTCCTGGACACTTCGGCTCATCATGATTTTTTTATAACTTATATCCGCAATGAGATTCCTTTTGTTAATTATCTCCGTTCTATGCACCGCTTTCTGCCACGCGGAAAAAGAAAAATCCATAGATCAGAAAATTAATGATTACGTTGCTCCGGCTACCAATTTTATTTCAGATATAGTTTTTTTTAAAATCCCTGTTACTGAAACTATCGGTATTCCTTTCATTCTTATCTGGTTATTAATTGCAGGAATATTTTTTACCGTTTACATGAACTTTATTAATGTATCATGCTTCAGGCATGCCATTAATGTTACAAGAGGATTGTATGATGATCCGAAAAGCAAAGGGGAGGTTTCACATTTTCAGGCCCTGTCCGCAGCGCTGTCGGGAACATTGGGACTTGGCAATATTGCAGGGGTTGCCATTGCCATTACACTGGGCGGACCAGGCGCAACCGTATGGATGATCGTAGCAGGCCTCATTGGCATGTGTTCAAAATTTACAGAGTGTACCTTAGGAGTAAAATACAGAGTGATAGATAGCAAAGGAATTGTTTCAGGCGGACCAATGTATTACCTGCACAAAAAATTCTCAGAGAAAAACTTACCGGTTCTGGGGAAATTCCTGGCGGCTTTTTTTGCCGTTATGTGCATCGGTGGTTCGCTGGGCGGAGGAAATATGTTCCAGAGCAACCAGGCAGCAAGACAGATTATTCATGTAGCAGGAAATACTTTTTTGTCCGACCATATATGGATCGTAGGTTTATTCATGGCAGCATGCGTAGGTATTGTGATCATAGGGGGAATAAAATCCATAGCGCGTGTGGCAGAATTTCTGGTGCCCTTTATGTGCGGCATTTATATACTCGCGTGCCTGGTAATCATGTTTTATTTTTATGAGAAAATTCCTTTTGCTTTTAAAACCATTTTTTCGGAAGCATTCAATCCGCAGGCAATTACCGGCGGAGTGATAGGAGTGATGCTCCAGGGTTTTCAGAGAGCCTCTTTCTCCAATGAAGCAGGTATCGGCTCTGCTTCCATCGCGCACGCTGCGGTGAAAACAAATGAACCGGTAAGTGAAGGGATGGTAGGTTTACTTGAGCCTTTTATAGACACTGTGGTAGTGTGTACCATGACTGCCCTCGTGATTGTTATTACCGGGTTGTATCAGTCGGGCGATAAAGACGGAATAGAATTAACTTCCAAAGCTTTTGAGTCTGTCATCTGGTGGTTTCCTTATGTACTTTCTGTTGCAGTATTTTTATTTGCTTATGCGACCATGCTTTCGTGGTCATACTATGGATCTAAATCCTGGAATTATTTATTCGGCGAAAGTAAATTTTCTGACCTGTCCTTTAAACTGCTTTTCTGTTTATTCGTAATCATTGGAGCGTCAATGGAACTGGGAAATGTCGTGGTCTTCTCCGATGCCATGATATTTGCCATGAGCTTTCCCAATATCATTGGTTTGTATTTAATGGCCAGAGAGGTAAAAAATGACCTGAAAATTTACCTGCAGAAATTAAAAAGCGGGGAAATTCGTAAATTTGAACAGGATCATAGAGATTAAAACCGGCAGGCAGGGATTAACATAATTATGAAGGAGTCCTTTCCGGGAAATCTGGCAAATATTTTGCTTTATTAGAATAAATAAGACTGAAAAAGAGTTATTAGAATTATTATGAGAAAGTCTATATTCATTTTTGTGTTCGCATTGCTTTCTTCCTTATCTGCATTTGCACAGGCAAATTTTGCATTTGAAAAAACAGATCATGATTTCGGAACAGTAGCAGCGGGAGATGATACCTTGTGGGTAGATTTTAAATTCACCAATACCGGTTCTGAAGCGCTTTCAATTTCTGATGTAAGGACTTCATGTGATTGCACATTAGCAGAGTGGCCTAAAGAACCTGTGCAGCCGGGAAAATCAGCGATCATACGCGGCGGATTCAAGATCAAAGATAAAACAGGCCGCTTCGAAAAATCAATTATCATTTTTGCCAATACTGTCCCGGCCATGACGATGCTGAATCTGACGGGGAATGTATTAGCGCCAGCAGAAAAGTAATTAATTCTTAAAATATAATAATGCCACAAAGGCACGAAGACACTAACAGAAACGACTTAGTGTCTTCGTGCCTTTGTGGCTAAACACTTTTTCTTTTAAACAATAAAAACTCCTCCGGTTTCCCGGAGAAGCTTTTCACCTTGAATTGAACCACCATTATTCAATTAACCTGAATCATATTTATACAATCTGCCTTTGGCATACTTACTATTTCCCAGTCCCCTCTGAAAGTTCTTCTTTTAATCTGAGTAACCTCGATTACAAATCTGTCCCCGGGCTTCAAATCATTTGCAACACTTCCAAGGCTTGCTGTTTCTGTATTGTATGTAACGGTTCGTACACCTGTCCTCCCTCTTGCAATCGTGAGTTTCCATTCGAATATCTGGTAATGTGCATCGTCGGGTAAGAAATCTGCAAAATCTTTATCCGCAATCGCTTTAACCGTAATGCTTCTGGCAGACATTGCATCTACGCCTCGTATAGGATCTTCCACTCTTCTTCCATTTACTTTAAACTCCAAGCTTGGCTTTGGTATCAGTTTTACCCTAAACCTT
>JAIERY010000083.1 GCA_019746425.1 Cytophagaceae bacterium | reverse complement strand
ATCCAATTACTTCAAACACCCTAAAATATTATATGCAGCAGCTTAATAACGCTCATATTTAATGAACTGATTAATAAATAGCCCAGGCCTTAAGGCCTGGGCTATTTAATGAACAATTGTGAAGTGTTTTAATTATTTTATCTCCGCCGTAACCCTCAGTTCTTTCAAAGAAGGAATTCCATTAGTGATCAACCCAATGCTTTGAAATTTTTTCCCTTTCAGGCCTTTGGTGTTCCAGGTAATTTCAATTTCACCTTTTTCTCCCGGTGCAATTTTTACAGCAGAAGTTTTTACCTGCATGCATTCGCAGGATACATTTACGCTGGATATTACCAGAGTATCTTTTCCTATATTTTTAAATTTAAACTGATGTAAAAGTTTTGTGCCTTCTTTCACCTGTTTGAAATCATATATTTCTTTCCTGAAAGACATACGGGAGACAAGGCTATCCTTATGTTCGAGTGTAACGGAAATGATTTCTATGTTCCGGTGATGTGCTGCACTGATAGAATACACCGAGTTTTTCTTATCATTAAGATTGTCGCTCAGGTATTCATCGGCTTTGTATTCTCCGAATGGAATTCTGATAATTTTTAGATGCCCGCCATTTGCTGCGCTGTCTATGAGGTAAGGGATAAATACTCCGCCCTTATATTCTCTTAAATAATTTTCAAAACTGGCGATTCTTCGCAGCGTTAAGTGTACATTGTAATCGGTTTTGGCAAGCGAGCTTGCATGTCCCATTACGGTGAGGTCTAATTTATATCCTTTGTTAAGCTGCTTTAATAACACTTCCGTAAAATCTGCAAGATCAGTGACACCTTTATCTACATAAGAATCAAAGAAGGATTGGATGCTGTCCTCTGCCGCTTTTTTATTTTCCTCCTTCAGGCCTTTGGAATAATTTTCCTTGTAATCTGGAATTAAAGATTTATAATTTTCATAAGTAGTAAGATAGTTGATAGATGTTGTAGTATCCCTGTTCCTTGGATTGGGCTCGTCATTATGAAAATATAATTTCACCGGTAAAAACTTACTGAGTTCTTCCAAAGGATTTATCTGCACAACCGGAGTGGTGTCTTTGGGAATTTCTACAATTTTTTCAAAGCGCCAGAGGTCGTTGCAGCAGGTTTCGTAAGTTTTGGCTACTGAGCCTATACGATTAGAAGTAAAATATCCTTTTAAAGCAGAATCCGGTACAAAATATAAATCATTGGCGCTTGAGTTAAGCGGGTATCCGATATTGGAAGGAGTTAAGGAATCCATGTGGATTTTGAATATATCAAAACCGCCCAGTCCGTAATGCCAGCTGGAACTAAAGTATAAAACTTTATTTTCTATATCATAATATGGAGCAATCTCATCATCTATAGAATTGATATGTCCGAAATTCACTGGCTCAGTAAAGTCACCGCTGTCTCTTCTCGAAGCCCAGATGTCCAGCTTACCTTTACCTCCCGGCCTGTCTGAAACGAAAAAAAGAATTTCCGTACTATCATCTGAGGCAAGAAAAGGCTGTGTAGAAGTATAGCCGCTTAAGTTAATTTTATCATTCAACTTTTTCCCTGCCTGAAATATGCCCTCTGAATATTCGCTCACAAAAATTTCACACTTCATTTCATTATCACAACGGGTAAAATAAAATTGCCTGCCATCTTTAGAGAGGCTGCCGCTTCCGTTATGATATCCGGCTTTATTGATCAGTGTGTCGAGGGTTCCTTTCATTTTCCATAAAGTATCTGATCGTGTTGCCTGGTAAATTTTAATAAAAGTCTGTTCCTTCGCGCTCATGACGATGCTGTCAGGATTTTTAGGCCGAAGCGAAGAAAAATAAATGGTTGAATCGTTAACGGGAATGGAATTAAATTCTGCATGTATGGTATTCAGAGAATCTCCCAGATTATATACATTAGCCTTTACAGGCTTTTTGATAAGACTCAGCGCATATTCGCAGCTTTTAACTTCCTGTTGTGATTTTATATAGAAGTAAGAATCTTTCTGTTTATAGCTGTTGGCAAATTGTATAAAGCTCTTTCTGGCATCTATATACTTTGCATTGTTTTTTTGCATCATGGCGTACCAGAACAATGCTTCTGCATAAGTTTTATTTTTGTCCTTGCTGTAAACGTATTTATAATAATTTTCCGAGAGCTTATACTCGTTGAACTGTCTTAAGGATTCTGCATATTTATAAACCACGTATAGGTTGGAAGAATCCTGCAGCATTGCCTGCCGGTAATAAAACGCAGCTCCATAAAAATCTTTTTCTGCATATGATTTCTCCGCATGCTTCAGCCATTGTTTCTGGGTTTGCCCAAATGAGTTCAGGTACAATAAGATGATAATAAAAGACAGTATCGCTTTCTGCAAAGGAAAATAAGAAGTTAGAAGTTGGAGGTTAGATCTCCAGCTTCTAACTTCCAACTTCCAACTTCGGTATTTCAATTCAAAATTTAGCATTCAAAATTTTCTTAAATAAAGTCCGGGCAAATCCTGTACTTTAATCTTTTGGGTAAAATATCTTTGATGATATATATCACAGAAAACTCAAAACCTCCACGCCCCAGACTTGCCGGGCGGAGATTGCTTAAATTAATATCATAGCTTAATCCCATTCGCCATTGATCGTAATCCAATCCTACAGATACGAAACCGGCATCTCTGGTTCTTGCCCATCCGCCTGCTGAGATGGCACGGTATTCATGGTCGCTTTTATTTCTGTATCGTGCGCGATTATCTTTCATTACATATCTCACAGATGAGCCAATGATAAATTCTCTATAGGTGCCTTGTGCCATGAATAATGCGGCTGGAAGAAGGTCTATTTTATCAGTAAGCTTCCATTCAGAAGCTATGTTGAAAGACAGTCTCCGGTCGAGCCTGATCTGGTCGTTTCCAAAAAATGATTGTTTAGGTCTGGTAAGATTGAAAAAAGAAACTCCCGAGGAGATAATTTTTCTGTCTTCTATTTTATATACCCAATTAATACCAGTGTTGAGGTTCAGGTAAATTCTTCCATCATTGGCAAAATTTTCTGCATGCGGCAATGTAGGATCGTAAACAAATCCATTATACTGATTGTCGAATGAGAGATCGCTGTAATCTATTCTTCTTTGTGTAAAACCAGTCTGTGCCCCTATGGAAATAAATTGTTTATCTTTTTTTATTTCAAAGAGGTATGATCCTGCAATATTGAATTGCAGGGTGCTGAAATAAGAATCACCCGTCTTGTCATAATAAAGTGAAGTCCCTGCGCCAATATTTTTTTTTCTTAAAAAATTCCTCGCATCTGCAGACAAGCCAAAGGTCTGGTAAGGAATGGTGATAGAGCTCCACTGCCTTCTGAAGTTTCCTGCAAACCTGTATGCCCCATCAAAATTTCCCGTCTGGGCAGGATTTAAGTTCAGCGGCGAATACATGAACTGGGAGAAGTGAATGTCTTGTGCGAAGGAAATTGTTGTAGTTCCGAGCAGGTAGATGAAGGTGAAGAGTATTCTTCTGATATAGCTGTTGAAGCATGAAGTATGAGGTATGAAGTCCGAATGTTGATTTCGTACTTCATACTTCATACTTCTGACTTCTTTTTTATAAAGCATCATTAAAAATTCATCATTCAACATTACCGTATTAAGGTGATGTTTCCTTTCTTAAAAAATTTCTGATCATCTACGCAGGTAACTTCCAGGTAGTATACATATACAGCCGGATCTGCCTTCATTCCTTTGTAAGTGCCATCCCATCCCTCACTCTTATCTCTTGTTTCAAATATTTTTTCACCCCATCGATCGTATATCGTGAAATATATTTCTTTAATGTTATTACCCCTTACATATACCTTTTCATTTTTCCCGTCCCCGTTCGGAGTAAAAGAATTAGGAATGAAAATATCGGGTTCGTCGCAGATGATTTCAATTACCGCAACAGTAACATTGGCGCTTACTCTGCATTGAGGAAGCAAAGGATCTGAAATTGTTAAGGTATAAGTAGTAGTGGTATCGGGTGTTGCCACCGGATTTGGTATCTGAGAATTATTTAAGGAAGCTGCAGGTGTCCATCCGAAACCAAAACCTGAATTGGGTATGGCATGAAGAATGGTTGAATGTCCTTTGAAAATAGTATCATCGTCTGCAGTGGCTGAAATAGCAATAGAGTTAATGGTAGAAATATATACACTTCTGATAAGTGTGTCACCGAGGTTGCAAGTGGAGTTGTCAGCGGTAATTAAGGTAACATTATAAGTTCCTCCTGATGAATAAACATGTGTCGGGTTTTTTAAACTGGATGAATCTCCATCTCCAAAATACCACTTGTATACTGTTGCACCCTGCTGCAGGCTTTTATTCAGGAAATGTATAGTATCACCCGGACAACCATCTTCCGCTTCGAAATCAGCTACCACTACCGGAAGCTGGAAGTCCATTTTGAAAACGCCTATGTTACAATTAGTGCTGTTGTTTGAATCAGGTAGTAGGCCATTTCCAAACGGAGGTTTCACAGGCATATCGCTTCTTCCGCCACAGCCGGCACACATAGCCTGGTAGATCTTTCCTTTTTTGTCAAACCTGCTCGTACCCCCGTCCACATGTTCAGGGCTTTGAGGACCTCCGAAAAAGGAAGCGTAATTTACGGCAGAGGCATCATCCTCCATTACAAATAAATAAAAATCGCTGCCATCTGTAGTGGACTGGAAAAATCCTGTCGGAGGCGCAGGATTGGGACCTAAAGTAGTAAGCATACCTGTTGTTGAGCCGACATTATTTACAATTCCACCCCAGCCGGATAAATAAACTTTGGTGCAAAGGTCTACTACAAAAGCAGTAGGAGAAATATTGGGTCTGCCTGAACCTGTCCCAAAAACAGTTGACCAGATTAATGAATCAAGCTCAGGAGACATTTTACTTAAGAGCTGACCGCTGTTTGGCTGGGAGAATGCAGCGTTGAAAACAAAAGTGTTTCCGGGCGCTTCTGTTTGCCCGAAGATATAAACATTGCCTCTTTCATCAAGGTCTACAAAATAAATCTGATCGTACCTGTTGAGAGAACCATAATAAGTGGAATATACCAGTGAGTCGCCACCCTGTTCGATATAGCTGATGAAACCATCCACACCTACACCATTTTTTGCGGGATAAAGAACTCCGGGCGTAGTTCGGAAATTTGCAGAGGTAGTTCCACCTGTAATGTAAATGTTTTGAATCGAATCCAGTTCTATGGAGTAAGCTGCATCAGAGGCAGCTCCGCCCAGAAAAGAGCTCCAGATAATATTAGTTAAGTCTTTATTTAATTTTACTATGATTGCATCAAACACTCCACCCGCATATACAGGCTGAAAAGCCGATCCAACTATAGGAAAATTTGCAGAGCGGGTACATGTTCCTATGTACACATTATCTGCTGAATCTATTTCTATTTCCCCCCGCACTTCATCAGCATAATTGTAACGCAAGGCAGAAGACGAAAAATTGTCTATGGCTACCAAACCATCATTTGCTGTTCCGCCAAGATAAGTAGAAGCAAGAAGCGAAGAGCCGTCTTCACTTAATCTGGAAATAAAAATATCTGAACCTGAAGGATAGGAGGCAGCTATCCCAACCATATTGACAGGCGTGCCGCCTGCGAAAGTAGAATCATAAGTACCGGTGGTGAAAGGAAAATTGGAAGAACCAGTGGTGCCGAATATATACAATTCATCATCACTGTTTACAATAAGACTATGTGGAAGCTCATCATTATTCCCTCCGAGATAAGTAGAGTAAATCCTCAATGTACCTGAAGTATCATATTTGGTAATGGCAATATCACTGCCCAAACTGTAGAAGCCGGATCCTCCTGCAAAAGTGGTTTGATAGGCTCCTGTGGAGACAGGATATTGAGGCTGTCCCGGCGGGCCGCTTTCTCCGAACACCGTGCTCCCCGAATACAAAAAACCATGCGAATCAAAAGTTGCAGTGTACCCAAAATTATCCCAGGAAGAACCAGAGTATGTGGAGAAAATAAGCGTTGGGTCAATGATGAGCTTGTAAGCTCTGTTATATCCTGAAGGGAAAGCATAAGACAATGTAGTCCCATTCAAAACATAATGGCAGGGAATGGTAATTTTTTGCCCATCTATGAACTGGTAGGCATAAGGCTTTTGCTCCACAATGTGATTAATAGAGTTTTTTAATATGAGATTTCCTTCAGATATAAAAATTTTGTCAAGACCTTCATATTGTAATTTTATTTTTGAAGGATCTGCCCCCGGCAATAAAATAAAATCGTATTTCAGATGAGAATTTTCTGTGTATACTTTCAGGTCAATTCCATCGTACAGATTTTGATAATTGACTACCTCATATGCAAATACCTTAGACGCCCATTTAGATTTGTCTTTGCCCAGAAAGTAATTATAATAATCGGGGAAGGGTTGGGCTGCATTAACCTCGACATCGGGATTTGAACTGATAAAGTGTATTTTAAATAAATGACCTTTTATCTTTATGGTGTCAGGAGTAACTCTATGGTGTGCATGAAGTAGTTCAAATATGCTTCCGTCAATAATATTATAGGCGAAACCATTTTTTTCAAGAAACAACATTCCCGACGGGATCTTTGCCCGGTATTTTATTTTTTCCTCCCATTGATTTTTATTTTCAATAAAACGGAAAAGCCCTTGACCGCTCTCAGGTTCGAGCGCAAAGGAGAAATTGAAAAGGATTGTCAGAAAAAGTATAGAAGCAGTTACTTTCATTACCTATTAATGCAGACTGAAGTCAAAAATGTAAATAACGGAATTTTATCCTAAATATACGCTCTCTTCCTGTTACTATTGGGTGGGCAATAATGCTCTCAAAAGAGAATCATTCAGGCGCCAGCCTTGTTTGGTAAACGTTAAGCTATTACCTTTGTTTAAAATTAGTCTAAATAAGAATGGGGAATGCTCAAAAGAGTGTAGCGGATCTAAAAATTGGCGAAAAAGGCACAATTTGCTGTTTTAAGGACAAAGACATGTCTTTGAAGCTGCTGGAAATGGGCTGTCTTCCCGGTTCTGAAGTAAAGCTATGCTGCAAAGCCCCTCTCGGCGATCCTATCTGCATCATGGTTTCAGGATATAATCTTTCCTTACGAATGGATGAGGCATCTACCATTATGCTCAGATAAATTAGAAGCCAGATGTCAGATTTAGAAAATCAATGATCTTATCTTCCCTATTTGTTAATCTCCAACATCTAATTTCTAACTTCTAAAAAGATGTGGATCAAAAAAAATCTTAAGATTGCATTGCTTGGCAATCCCAATGCCGGCAAATCTTCTCTGTTCAACCACCTCACAGGCCTCAATCAGAAAATCGGAAATTTTCCCGGTGTCACCATTGATAAAAAAACAGGCGTATCAAAACTCAGTGAAAACATCTATGCTGATATCATAGATCTTCCGGGAATTTACAGTCTGTATCCCAAGACACTGGATGAAAGAATTGTATTTGATATTCTCAACAACCCTGACGATGCTTCCTATCCGGATCTCATTGTGGTAGTGGTCGATGCTTCCAATCTTAAAAGAAATTTATTGCTATTTACTCAGATCAGGGATCTGGGTTTTCCTGTAATACTCGCATTGAATATGCTGGACCTTGCAGAAAAAAATGGCGTAAATATCAACATAGAAAAATTAAAAAAAGAACTGGAGGTTCCGGTAGTGCTCATTAACGGACGGAGCGGTAAAGGAGTCGATCAGCTTAAGGCCGCTCTTGCATGTCCTATCCATAATATTCCAAAAAGTTTTTTAAATCCGCTCGAACTCGCACCTGAAGTGGTAGGAGAAATAAAAAAGCGTTTTAATATCAGCAACGATTACAAAGCCCTGCAGCTTGCTCATCAGTTTGAAAATCTTGACAGCATCACCAGCGAGGGAAAGACAGTGCTGGAAGATATATGCCGGAGAAATAATTTTGACAGTGTGCTGAAGCAATCGGAAGAGACCATCTTCAGGTATGAAAGCATCAGCAGACTTATTTCGGATAACGTCATTGAAAAGCTCCCTGGTGAAAAGGATCGTTTAAGCAATAAGCTTGATAAAGCGCTCACCCATAAAATTTTTGGCTATCTCATATTCTTCTTTCTGCTTTTTTTAATTTTTCAGGCAATTTTTGCCTGGGCAGCTTTGCCAATGGACTGGATAGATTCCGGAATTGCAACCCTCAACGAGTTTTTACAGAATACGCTTCCCGGCGGACCTTTAACAGATCTGCTTACAGAAGGTCTCATTGCAGGGCTTGGGGGAATTTTAATCTTCATTCCGCAGATAGCAATTCTCTTTATGTTTATTGCCATACTCGAAGAGTCTGGTTATATGTCGCGTGTGATGTTCATCATGGATAAGATCATGAGAAAAGTGGGAATGAACGGAAGAAGCGTAGTGCCTCTGATTTCAGGAGTCGCTTGTGCGGTTCCTGCCATCATGGCCACCAGAAATATTGAGAACTGGAAAGAGAGAATGATTACCATTTTCGTCACCCCCTTTATGAGCTGCTCTGCGAGGATTCCGGTATATACAATCTTAATAGCGCTGGTTGTGCCGGAGATAAAAGTTCTTGGTATACTGAATATGCAGGGATTGGTATTGATGGCTTTATACCTGCTGGGCTTTGTAGTGGCTCTGCTTTCAGGCTGGCTGCTTAATTTTATTTTGAAGAGTAATGAAAAGGGATATTTCATTATGGAATTTCCTGTTTACAAAATTCCACGATGGAAAAACGTCGGACTCACTATTGTAGAAAAAGTAAAAGCTTTTGTGTTTGGCGCCGGTAAGATAATTATTGCCATCTCTATTATTCTATGGGTGCTGGCAAGTTATGGTCCGGGTAAAAAAATGGCGCAGGCAGAAGCAGAAGTACTCAATCAAAGCAAAGAGCTTGCGCTCAGTAATGAGGAAATAAAGAACAGGGTCGCCGCGAAAAAACTGGAATACTCTTATGCAGGATATTTTGGGAAAACCATAGAGCCGGTAATTAAGCCGCTGGGTTTTGATTGGAAAATAGGAATAGCCCTGATTACTTCTTTTGCTGCCAGAGAAGTTTTTATTGGCACTATGTCGACCATCTATAGCATTGGTGAAGATGCGGGTGGGGATCAGACTACTATTAAAGAAAAAATGAAAGCTGAATTGAACCCCGAAACAGGTCAGCCGTTTTATACTCCTGCGCTGGCAGTATCTCTTCTTTTATTCTATGCTTTTGCGATGCAATGCATGAGTACTCTTGCTATTGTGTACCGCGAAACCAAAGGCTGGAAGTGGCCGCTATTGCAGTTCATTTTTATGACCGGACTGGCATATTTATCAAGTTATATAGCCTACCAGTCTCTCACATAATTATCTCTTCAGTACCTCTTTTCCGGTATTTTTCCGATAATTTTTATTTCGAAAACCCTTTCCGCTTAATCAGGGCAAAACCTTCAGCGTTTGCACTTTAAGGCATTTTGTGTTTATATATTATAATATTTTATAAAAAAAATCCTAACTTAGGCATCCATTTCGTATATTGAACTGTTATGTTGCTATTAAAATTAATCCGCCCTGTTCGATATGAAAACATCAATAGTTTATTTAGTTCTTTTTGCATTTTCAGTTAAGGTATATGGCCAGGTAAACACACCTGTCGGAGCGACCATACCTTTCGGATCACTTATCCAGTCAGATCCGACTCCATATCCTTTTGGTCTGATAGCAACCAATCTTCCCGCAGGTGCATATAACCCACCGGGAGGACAGTATGGAAAATCGCAGGATGCCTATGCGGCCTATGTTTCATGGAAAGCATGTTATGTAGATTTTACCTGTGCGGGTGGTACAGAAGCACGTGTAAAATTTGATAATGCCAATCAGACAGTTTCGGAAGGTATTGCTTATGGTATGCTGCTTGCAGCTTACGCCGCAGATAAAACATTATTCAATGGCTTGTGGAAGTATTATAAATCACATTCCAATGGCAACAGTGTCATGAACTGGTGCAGGGACGGATGTGCGAATACAGGAGGTACTTGTCCTGCAGGCGGAAACAATGGAGCTACCGATGCAGAGTTCGATGCAGCCATGGCTCTGCTGGTAGCAGAATGCCAATGGCCGACTCCCAATATTCCCTATGACTATGGAGCGGAAGCTCAGATTTTAATTCAGAAGATCAGACAGTTTGAAATTCAACCAGCCGCCAATCCTCCTCAATACCAGGCAAACAACGGCGATGGCTGGGGCTTTGGAAGTACTTGCAGGAATCCGAGCTATCAGTCGCCCGCTTATTATAAATTATTTCAGAGTGTAGCCGGAGAGCCGGCAAACTTCTGGAATCCCAATTGTGTGAACGCCAGCTATACTTTGATCAACAATAATAATAACAATACTACAGGTTTGATCTCCAACTGGAGTGATCAGAATGGAACTCCCAATGGATGCAATGGGCCCAATGAGTATGGCTTTGATGCCTGCAGAAATCCATGGAGGATGGCGACAGATTATTTATGGAATGGGGATGCAAATGCATTGGCAGTAAATAATCTCGTGGCCAACTGGCTGGATCAGGTGCCGGCTACTAATGTCAGGGGGCCCCTCCCTCAGAATGCCGCAAATGCTGGAGCAGGTTCATTTCATAATGCAACATTTGTTTCTACTTATGGCCTTGCTGTGATGGGGACAAACAATGCAGCAACCTATCAGGCATATCTCAACAATATGTATACAGAGACTGTTGCAATTACAGAAACTCAGAACTGTAATGCAGGAGGAGGCTCAGGATATTTCGGAAACACATTGCGTGTCCTTGCTTTGTTTATGCATACAGGAAATTTCTGGGAACCATGCCCGGTAGTAGCTCCGGTAAACCTGATGGATTTTAATTTAGAAGATCAATCGGGAAAAGTAAGGCTTTCCTGGGCCACTTCTACAGAGGAGAATAATGATTATTTCAATATAGAAAGATCCACGGATGGAATAAATTTTGAAACGCTAGGAACAGTAAAAGGAGCTGGTAAGAGCAGTTCAATTTTATGGTATACTTATACTGATTTTATTCCCTCAGAAGGGATTAATTTCTACAGGCTGGCGCAACACGATTTTGATGGGAAGGTGAATTATTCAAATGTTATTACTTATGAAAAGAAATTTCCGTTTCAATGTGTAATCATTCCCAATCCTTTTGAAGATGAATTGAATGTTTCTTTAAATAGTCCGGATAATATAATTGAATATATCGCCATCAAAGATCTGAGTGGGAGAATCCTTTTTGAATCAACAGCACATACTGGAATTGTCAAATTTGATTTGGGAAAATTTCTTTCCAAAGGAATGTACCTGATGGAGATTTATTCCCGGGAAGGAAAAATGGTTTCTAAAATTTATAAAAACTAACCATCCATAAAATTTATTTACAGAGTGCGTCAAAGGCGCCCTTTTGTTTTTTTTTAATATATCCATTTCCAATAGCCTGTCAATGATGATAAAATGGGCATATTAAATTGAATTTTTCTAATTAAACAATTAAGCCATTAACTGGTTTAATACAAAGATTTCTATTTTTTATTCTATAAATACTTTTTAATACAATAATATCTATTTAAATTTATAGTCCGCTTCGGCATCCCTGAAAGGGGAAATTACGTATTATTTAGATTGAGATTAATGGTATAGAATAATTGTCGTGTTTTGTTAATTGCATTATTTGAATAAATAATTAGTTGAAAGAATGAAAAACTTTTCCCTATTCAGTTTCATTTTAATATTATTCTTTGCCCAGAATTTATTTGCGCAGCCTAACTGGACCAATGCTGATTATAAAAAAGCATTGTGGATGACTACAAGATTTTATGGAGCGCAAAGATCCGGAGACAATAACTGGTTATTATACAATCATACCGGTGGTGTTGGTGCGCCTTATACCGGAAGAGCGTTTTACCAGGATAATGATGCGGGCTATGATCTTTCAGGAGGCTGGCATGATTGCGGTGATCACGTAAAATTCGGACAGACTCAGTTTTATGCTGCTTACATCCTGCTGAAAGGTTATGCAGAGTTTCCCAATGGCTATGATGATAAATATACCCCTGATTACGCAGGGTATAAAGCGGTAAATACAGCTGCAGCCTGGACCTACGAAGGAACAGCCCATGATCCGAATTGTATTCCCGATGTGCTGGATGAGATGAAGCACGAAACGGATTTCCTTCTCAAGTGTATACCTAATTCTACTACATTTTATTACCAGGTAGGTGATGGTAATGCCGATCACATGCAATGGGTAACTGCGGTTAAAATGCAAACTTTGAGTGTTGGAAATGGCGGACAAACCAGACCGGTTTATAAAAATCCTGCAGATGGTTCTTTGCCTGCATTATGCGCCGCAACGCTTGCGCTGATGTCGAGAGTATATCAGCCTTACAATGCTGCTTATGCAGCCACCTGCTTAACCGCTGCGCAGAATGCTTATACTTACGCAAAAGCTCGCACGGGTACAGTGCCGGATGCCAACGGGGGATTTTATGCAGCCAATCAGAGCCGTGTAGCTAACTGGGCTACCATGTGCGCCGAGCTTTACTGGAAAACAGGCACTGCAGCTTACCAGACCGAAGCTATATCTTATGAACCATCTATAGCTGCAACATTGGGTTGGTCTTTTGATTATCAAAGCAACAACGAAATTGCTTTATACAACCTTGCAAAGCTTGGTAATGCTTCTGCTACTACTAAATTCAATAATGCGGTAACTGGTAATTACATAGGGGCAACCAGAACAGGAGCAGGGGTATATAATCAGTACGGAGGAGGATGGGGTGCTTTGCGATATAATGCTATTTCTGCATTTCTGATTTCTCTCTATTCAAAACTTAACAGCAATACCACTGCAGGCGTAATCAATGCCATCCATAATGATATTGATTATATCATGGGTAAAAATACTCCCAAGAGATCATACATTGTCGGATTTGAACCTGCGGCGGGCGGACCTTTTGTAAGACCTCTGAAGCCTCACCATCGAAATGTTTATCTGAGAGATGATAATCCCGGAAATGCCGATAACTCCCTTACGATCCCTGCAAGGAATACACAGTTGGGAGCTTTAGTAGGAGGGAAAAGAGATGGCTCTTATACAGATGACAGAAATGACTATGTGAATTCAGAAGTATGTATTGATTACAATGCTGCGCTTGTAGGAGCGCTGGGTTTTATTAATGAAAGACTGGCTCCGGTAACTATCAGCTGCGGAGGAACAGGATGCAGAAAGCCAAATTTAGGCGCAGACCTTTCCACTTGTTCCGGTACTACGCTTCCTGTTACCTTAAATGCAAATGCAGGCGCTCCCGGCGGATCTATTTCATATAAATGGTATACATGGAATGGCACAACAGCTACACTGATCGGAGGCGCAACCAGCAATACTTACTCAGCTCCTTCTGTTGGGGGCTATATTGTTCAGAGGGATTCTACCGGCGGTTCAGGAACCTGTTCAAAATATGATACCATTAATATTTCCAGTACGCTGACAAAACCAATCATTGGTCCGAACTCAACATTGATCAATCTGTGTTCACCGGCTTTTGTAGATCTGACAGTTATGAACACAGGATCCATGCCCGGAGGTACTACTTATCAATGGCAAAGTGCTACAGCGCTTGGAGGTCCTTATTCCAACATTACCAATGCAACATCCTCCTCATATCCTGATGTAAGGACAGCGGCTTATTATAGAATTGCGGTGACTAACGGATCATGCAATAATTCTGATACGGTACGTGTTACATCAAGTTTGCCTACCCCGGTAGATGGTTGCAGGGCCAGCACCGGGACTGTCAATCTGGCCATTGCCAACCCTGGTTTGAACGGTACCAATTACAACTGGTATACAAATGCTGCTGCTACGATACTTGCTCCTGGTTCAGCTACTGGCGTTACTTCATATACTACCCCGAGTATTTCCGCTACGACAACTTATTATGTGAAGGATATGAATTCTTCTTCCGGAACAGTAGGAAGGGCAGCTAATACAACAGCATTAAATAACGGTGGTGCAGCAAACCTTGGAATAAACTTTTCCGCTTATGCAACCTTTAACCTCATTTCAGTAGACGTTCCTCTTATATATTACAGTGCGGGCGTACAAACGATACAGATAGAAGCGCAAACGCCTGCAGGGGCAATGGTAAAATCATCGGGTATGGTAAATATTCCTGATGTTTCAGGAGGATCCGGTTATCCTAAAGTAGTAATGGCAACAGTCCCTCTGAATTTTACCAATATTACTGGATCAGGAACCCCGGACAATTATAAAATTGTACAGACTGGTGGAACTGCGCAGCTTCACAGAGAGACAGGAGGCGCATATGCCTTCACATATCTGAATAACCCAGGAGCAGGCAATGTGGTGAGATTAACTAGTTCCATTGCTTACGGTGCAAATAATAATTCTTCCTATGAATTTTTCTATAACTGGCAGATTACTACCGGCACTCCATGCGATCCACTGCCGGTTATTGCAACCATCGGTTCATGCGGTTTGCCTGTCAGCCTGGCAAGCTTCTATGGCTATAATAATGAAGATCATGTGTACCTGTCATGGACGACAGCCACAGAAGTAAACAATGATCATTTTGAAATAGAGAAATCAGTTGACGGAGTGAACTATGCTTCCATCGCAAAAATAAAAGGAAGCGGAAACAGCAGTTCAATCATAAACTACTCTTACAATGATTATGATCTTGTATACGGTACTGTTTATTACAGAATAGTCCAGTACGACTATGATGGATCATTGGCATATAGCAAAGTGATCGCATTGGAGAGAGTAAAGCCTGCTTATATGCATGTAGTACCAAATCCATTCAGCGAAAGCGCAAATATTATAGTATACACCCTGACAAAAACGAAAATGGAGCTGAAGATATCTGATATGTCAGGAAAAGTGCTTATATCTTCAGACAGTTATTCAACAAATGAAAGTATAAGCGTAGGTCAGGATCTGCCAAGAGGAGTTTATGTTATCCAGGCGGTATTTGACAATCAGGTATATACTGCAAAGATGGTAAAGCAATAAGTTGGCAGTAAGCAGCTTGCAATTGACAAAAAAGAGAGGCTCTAAATTTTTAGAGCCTCTCTTTTTTATAAGATCTAATTATTGCTTACTGCCAATTGCCTACTTTATATATCCCTTCCTCTTCAATATTGATTCCACAAATTTTATTTCATTGTCAGAATTAAAAATTTTAAAAGGAAGATGGATGAATTGGGCTTTGCTCAGTACAAGTAAAAAATAATCTTTTCCCTTATAAGCTTTTGTGATCATGTTCCATTGCACAGGACTTCCCTGCTTGGGATTTAATTTGATCATTATCTGGCGGCTGTCGATTTCATAGCTTAGTTTTTCAAAAAGCATCTTACCCTGTTCAAGATGAGTGACTCCTGCAAACTGTATTACCCAGAATAATATATATAAACCCGGAGCAACTACGGCAAGAATATAGAACCAGTAAGTATGTTCAATGAAATTAAGACACATAATTCCAACAGGAATCAGGGCAATCCACCACTGGCTTTTTAATAAAGTCATAAGCCCCAGTTTAATGTATGTATTTTTAGGGAGCTGATATTTTTTTGTTTTAACGATCATTGTTGGTAATAATTAGGCTGCAATATTAGCAAGTTAAAGGCTAAAAGCGAAAGGCAAAAAGCTAAAAGCTTCAATTCATAATTCAGCATTCCCAAAAGGACAAGCAAAATTCATAATTATTTCACTGCTTTCAAGCTCATATCCAGGCTTTTTATGGAATGTGTAAGGGCGCCAACAGATATGTAATCAACGCCTGTAAGGGCTACTTCTCTGATGTTGTGTTTGGTTATTCCGCCCGAAGCTTCCGTTTCATACTTTCCACCGATTATTTTTACAGCTTCTTTCATCATACCGGGTGACATGTTATCCAGCATAATCCTTTTTACTCCTCCCTCTTCCATGACCTGGCTGACTTCTTCCAGATTTCTGGTTTCAATTTCTATTGGTAAATTTTTTTCGGTTTTTTTTAAATACTCTTTCGCGGCCGATATAGCCTTTTTAATTCCGCCTGCATAATCTACATGGTTGTCTTTTAAGATAATCATATCAAACAAACCATAGCGGTGATTTACGCCGCCGCCTATCGCTACGGCCCACTTTTCCAGCATACGGAAATTGGGTGTTGTTTTTCTGGTGTCAAGAAGTTTAGCACCAGTGTCTTTGATAAGTTCATTCAGTTCATGAGTGAGCGTAGCTATTCCGCTCATTCTTTGCATGCAGTTCAACACAAGACGTTCTGCTTTTAATATCGTATGTACGCTCCCTGAAACTTCCAGGGCTATATCTCCTTTTTTTATCGGTGATCCGTCCTTTATAAAAATATCGGCACGTAAGCGATGATCTACTTTGGAGAAAATTTTTTGGGAGAGCTCTACTCCCGCGATTATGCCATCGTCTTTAATGATAAGTCTTGCTTTGCCATTTGCAGGTGCAGGAATGGAAGAAAGAGAAGAATGATCGCCGTCGCCTACATCTTCCTGCAGGGCAGATTCAATAAAAGCATCGATTGCTTTGTCTGTGAGATAATTCATGACCGCTGATTAATTATGATTAACTGATTATTATGATTTATAATCAATTGGAAATTTTACTTGCACAATTTTAATCAGGGAAATCATAAAATCATATTAATCAGCGGTCAAAAAAAAGGCCCTGAGATAATCAGAGCCTTATTAAAAACTACCTTATTAAACTTACTCTTTACTAAAATCTAATGTATCTATGAGATAATTACCATTAAATTGCTTGATCAGAATATATACCCTGAAAGATCCTCCGTTGTAAGTGTATTTCCCAATTGCATAAATCAATCCTTCTTTGGAAGAGCCCTGGTGTATATATTGAAAGTCTATCGGAGGATATTTTTTAAAGAAATCCTTTAATACAAATTCAGCCTGTGTTTTGCTGTAGTTGGATTTCTCCCCGTCAAAACTCAATTCTACTATATCGTTAAAATATTTTACTAGCTCTTTTGCGCTTCCTGTTTTTAAGGCAATCTTTCCGTTATTGATAATATCATTCTGAGCCTCAACATTTTTTACTGTCAAAACAAGAAGGAAAAGAATGCATAAAAAACCGATTATATTTTTCTTCAATCTCATGTCAGCTTAATACTCAAAAATGCAGCCAAAATAATGCCAATATCCTTTAAAAACCAATAAATTTTTGCTTTCAAAAATGATTTTATGGTCTAAAACGATAAATTGCAATTTAATGTTAATCTTATCTACCACGTCAATAGCATAGTATGGACCGAAAAGTTGTTTTAATCATTCTGGATGGCTGGGGCATCGCTACCAATCCTAAAGTATCTGCCATCGATAAAGCAGATACTGCATTCATAGATTCATTATACAAAAAGTATCCGCATAGTAAACTCGAGGCCTCGGGCCTGGCGGTTGGCTTACCCGAAGGGCAGATGGGAAACTCCGAAGTAGGTCATATGAATATCGGGGCTGGAAGAATTGTTTACCAGGAACTGGTGAGGATAAACAAAGCCGTGGAAAATAAAGAGCTCAACAGTGATAAGGTATTGCTGGATGCGCTTAATTATGCCAGATCAAATAAGAAAAAAGTCCATTTCATCGGGCTGCTTTCCGATGGCGGTGTGCATTCTCATATCAACCATCTTAAAGGACTTTGTTCTATTGCTAAAGAAAACAATGTTAACGATGTGTTTATTCATGTATTTACAGACGGGAGAGATACAGATCCTAAAGGGGGTTATGCTTATGTAAAAGATCTGCAGGAGCATTTAAAAAAATCGACGGGCGCTATTGCTTCTGTAACAGGGAGATATTTTGCTATGGATCGCGATAAAAGATGGGAAAGAGTGAAACTTGCTTACGATGCCATGGTAAAAGGAGAAGGTAAGAAGACAGACAATGTGCTGAAATCAATTAAGGAATCTTACAATGAAAATGTTACAGATGAATTCATCAAGCCAATCATCAACACTAATTCAAAAGGCGAACCTCTTGCCCGGATAGAAGAAGGAGATGTAGTGCTTTGCTTTAATTTCAGAACAGACAGAGGAAGAGAGATCACCGAAGTTCTGACTCAGGAAGATTTTCCTGATCACGGAATGAAAAAATTAAAGCTCTATTACATTACGCTTACAAATTACGATGATACCTACAAAGATGTAAAAGTAATTTTCGATAAAGACAACCTGAATAATACGTTAGGTGAAGTAATTGAAAGAGCCGGGAAAAAACAGATCAGGATGGCGGAAACAGAAAAATACCCTCATGTAACTTTCTTTTTCTCGGGCGGACGAGAAGAACCTTTTAAGGGAGAGAAAAGACTTTTGTGTCCTTCTCCTAAAGTAGCAACTTATGATCTGAAACCTGAAATGAGCGCCACGGATCTGCGCGACAAAATAATACCTGAATTGCAGAGCAAGGAAGCAGATTTTATATGCCTGAATTTTGCCAATCCTGACATGGTAGGTCATACCGGCGTGTTTGAGGCAGTAGTAAAAGCCTGTGAGGTAGTAAATAAATGTACAGAAGCTGTGGTAACAGAAGGGCTAAAGAATGGATATACCTTTATTATCATCGCAGACCATGGCAATGCAGATATGATGATAAATCCTGACGGATCTCCCAATACAGCCCATACGACCAGCCTGGTTCCATGCATTCTGGTAGATAAAGACTATAATAAGCCTATAAAAGACGGTAAACTGGGAGATCTGGCTCCTACCATTCTTCAATTGATGGGAATTGAGAAGCCCAAAGAAATGACCGGACAATCCTTATTGTAGGTTTAAATAATTGAGCTGAAAATCCTGATTGGCCCTGTACATAAATATGCAGGGCTATTTTTTTAACCTGGATTTCCAAAACACCATACTTTTTTGACATTTTAGTTAAAATTTTAAGCTGTTTTTTAAAAAAAGTTGAAAAATTTTTAAAAGTAGGTTAAAATTTGAACTGTATTTTTTAAAATTGAATCTTTTTATGTAATTCTTACATTAATTTTAAGGGTATATTTTAAAAAAATATCAAAAAACGGGGATTTTTGTTCAAATTTTTAGCTTTTCCAGTTTAAATCATATTCAATTCCAAAGCCTCCATAATTGTATTATTATAATATTTGTGTATTTTTAAAATTATCATTATATCAATAAAAGTTATTACATTTCCTAAAAAATGCCTGTTTTTATGATGAATTGATAATTTCTGTGTTTGTTTTATATTCTATTTCTACATATGTTTACAAAGGATGATATATGAATTTTTTTATTTCGCATCATCCAAAATATTAAAAAAACCCTTTACCCTTTTATTAATTATTTACCATTAAAAGAACAAACATTATGAGAAGAATTGCTTTACTAGCCCTATTCGTCCTTACGACCTCCCTTTTTAAGGCATATGGACAAGATTCGACTGCTTCCGGAGGATTGACTATTTCCGGGTATGTGGATGCTTATTATACTTATAACTTTAATAACCCTCCATTTGCTCCCAATGACCCTACTGCTTTACCTCAGCCGTTGGGATTTACAGTACAGAACCCTGGAAGAATATTTGACATTAAGCACAACCAGTTCTCTTTAGGTCTGGCACAGACAAAATTTGCGTACACTAAAGGCAAATTAACAGGAGTGATTGATCTTACCTATGGCCCTAATGCCGAGCTGGGCAATTTCGGAAACGTGTTTGGTACGATGATGTCTATCAAGCAGGCTTATATGGACTATAACTTCACCGATAAACTGAAATTTACTATTGGTCAGTTCGGTACTCACGTAGGTTATGAGTTGATCGATGCACCATTAAACTTTAACTATAGCTTATCTTATTTATTTGGGAATGGTCCTTTCTACCATACCGGAGCTAAACTTGCTTATACCGGCGAAAAATTCGGCGTAATGGCAGGAGTGGTAAACGGATGGGACAGCCAATTTGATTTCAACAAGAGCAAATCAATCATTGCGCAGTTGTATGTAGCTCCTGTTGAGGGATGGTCTGTATATATCAATTACGTAGGCGGCGATGAGAAAAACGGAGCTTCATTTCCGACAATTGCCGTAGCAGACAGCGCTTCAACTGTTTCACACATCTTTGACCTGACAACTACTTACCAGATATCCGATAAACTAAAAATTGGTTTGAATGCAGCTTATGGAACAGGTAATCTTCTGATTGATACAGTAGCCCTTGCTGCTGCAACACCTGAAGAAAAATATTTGAATGCAAGCTGGTATGGTGCAGCGTTATATGTAAACTATAGTGTATCTGATAATTTCGGTATCGGTATCAGAGCAGAGCATTTCAACGATGAAGATGGCGTAAGATATGTTACAGTATCTACCGGCGTTCCTGCATCTTACACTGAGTTTACTCTTACAGGGGATATCAGATTCAATGATGGAATGTTCAACATCAAACCTGAATTCAGGATTGACATGGCGAGCAAAGATGTATTCAGAAAATATGATTCAGACGGAAAGCTGACAGGCGCTACAGACATTCAGCCAACTCTCGGAACGGCCTTTATCTTTAAATTCTAATTATTAAATATTTTTTCAGTTTTGTAGTTAGTGGGACCCTGCATTTTTAACGAATGCAGGGTTTTTTATTTTAAATGCGAAAATATCCGCGTTATCTTTTAAATTTGAAATGAAAAACATTTCAAATGCCCTTTTACCAGAATTTTAAACTAGGTATTCTCGGAGGCGGACAGCTGGGTAGAATGCTCATACAATCTTCCATAGATTTTAATCTTGATATTTCCGTGCTTGATCCGGATGAAAACGCGCCCTGCAGAAATATCGCAAATCATTTTACCTGCGGAAAGCTGACAGACTTTAATACGGTCTATGCTTTCGGCAAAGGTAAAGACCTGATCACCATTGAAATTGAAAATGTAAATGTGGAAGCGCTGGAAAAACTGGAGCAGGAAGGTGTAAAAGTATTTCCGCAGCCCCAAGCCATTAAAATTATTCAGGATAAGAGATTGCAGAAAAAATTTTTCAGAGAAAATAATATTCCCACAGCAGATTTTGTCCTCGTCGAAAGCGCCGAAGAAATAAAAAAATTCGATTCATTTTTACCCGCATTTCAAAAACTCGGGAAAGCCGGATATGACGGAAGAGGCGTACAAAAAATTTCCAGTTCATCCGAAATTCATAAGGCCTTCAACGAACCGAGCCTTCTCGAAAAATTAGTGCCTTTTGAAAAAGAGCTGTCTGTAATAGTTGCCAGAAATTCCTTAGGAGAAGTGAAGACATACCCGGTGGTAGAAATGGTATTTCATCCCGAGCATAACCTGGTGGAATATCTTTTTGCACCTGCACAGATCTCCAAAGAACAGGAAGATGAAGCGCGACAGATAGCGCTTAAAGTGATCGAATCTTTTGGAATGGTAGGGATTCTGGCGGTTGAAATGTTCCTCACCAAAGAAGGAAAAATTCTGGTTAACGAAGTGGCGCCACGGCCGCACAACAGTGGTCACCATACCATAAAAGCCAATCTCACTTCACAATATGAGCAGCATATACGCGCTATTTTAAATCTTTCGCTGGGATCAACATCATGTTTGATCGCATCAGCTCTGGTAAATTTATTAGGAGAAGCCGGATATATAGGAATGGCAAAATATGATGGAGTAGATAAAATTCTTAAAGAAGAAGGAGTATATTTACATTTGTACGGTAAAAAATTTACCAACCCTTTCAGAAAAATGGGCCATGTTACCATTCTGGAAAAAGACATTGACAGTCTGAAACGAAAGGCAGAGTTTGTAAAAAGAACCCTGAAAGTTATTGCCTGATTCAGTCAAGGAATTTTTATAGTTTGTAAAAAAATATAAAAAATGAAAAAGCCACTAGTAGGAATCATCATGGGAAGTCAGTCAGATTTAAAAGTAATGAGTCAGGCGGCAGAGGTTTTGGATAAACTGAATGTTCCTTATGAGCTTACAGTTGTTTCGGCCCACCGTACTCCCGAAAGAATGTTTGACTATGCAAAGAATGCAGAAAGCAACGGCCTGAAAGTAATAATTGCAGGAGCGGGCGGAGCAGCGCATTTACCGGGGATGGTCGCTTCTTTGACCACACTTCCTGTAATTGGCGTACCGGTAAAATCTTCCAACTCTATTGATGGATGGGATTCTGTATTGTCAATTCTCCAAATGCCTGCCGGTGTTCCGGTAGCAACCGTTGCCTTAGACAATGCTACCAATGCAGGCATACTCGCTGCACAGATCCTTGCTACTTCTGATAAAGAAATAAATTCCAGTCTTAAGAAGTTTAAAGATACTTTAAAAGAAAAAGTAATGGAGTCAGTAAATAAGATCAAAGAAAAAGGTTTTAAAAACTTATAACTCAGTTGCAATTCAGAGCAAATAATAAGACAGCCATGGCTGTCTTATTATTTGTATATCCCAATCATTAACAAAATCAATCTTAAATATGTTGAATTAAGGAGCAATAAAGATTGCACGGATATGAGACATATAAGTATAATATTAAGTTTTCTCTTGGTGTTATCTATATAACCGTTAGTTGTAATAAAAAATGGAGCAAAACGGCTAAAGGAGGCACGATTGGAGCCGGCGTTGGTGTAGTAGTAGGCGGAGTGGTAGGCCGCAAAGCCGGAAACACTGTCGTAGGAGCCATTATAGGGGCAGCTGTAGGAGGGGCAGCAGGAGCAGCCATAGGAAGATATATGGATAAACAGGCAGCAGAAATACAAAAAGACCTCAAAGGTGCAAAGAGTGGGAGAAGGGATAAAAATTTACTTTCGAATCAGGAATTTTATTTAATGTAAACTCCCATGAATTAAAGCCGGAGGCGAAGAATAATATTCGGGAACTTTCAAAAATCCTTCAGAAGTACGAAGATACAAATATTCTGGTGGAAGGGCACACCGATAATACAGGTGAGGAAGATTATAATAAAGAACTTTCTGAGAAAAGGGCTTCTTCTGTAGCGGATTATGCAAAAGGTCTGGGAGTTGAACAATCCAGATTCAGTACAGTTGGATATGGGGAAAATCAGCCTGTGTCTGAAAACGATACTGTTGAAGGAAGACAGAAAAACAGGAGAGTGGAAATTGCTATTTATGCTGATGATAAGCTTAAAAAAGCTGCCAAGCGAGGCGACATATAATGATGCGGATATTGTAATATTATGAATATAGAATGCATGAATTTTTAGAACCACTTTTTACTCCGGAAGGACTGGTGAGCTTTGTGACCCTGGCCCTTCTGGAGATTGTTTTAGGAATAGATAATATTGTTTTTATATCTATTTTATCTGACAGACTTGCTATTGAAAAACAGGGTAAAGCAAGGCTAGTGGGCCTGAGTCTTGCACTCATCATGAGGATAATACTGTTATTTCTTATTTCCTGGATAGTCGGATTTACAAAACCTCTGATAAAAGATCTCTTTGGCCTGGATATAAGTGTGCGTGATGTGATTTTATTTGCAGGAGGATTATTCCTGATTTATAAAAGTACTTTTGAAATCCATAGCAAACTAGAAGGAGAAGAGGAACATACAAAAACTCAAAAGACAATTTCCATATTTTCGGTAGTTATTCAGATTATGCTGCTGGATATTGTTTTTTCTTTCGACTCAATTTTAACGGCAATTGGGCTGGTAGAAGATCCTCAGAAAGAAGTATCCATTATGATATTTGCAGTGGTAGTATCTATGATCGTAATGCTTTTCTTTTCTAAGTTGATAAGCGTTTTTATCAATAAACATCCGACAATTAAAATGCTGGCTTTATCGTTCCTTTTAATGATCGGCGTGCTGCTGGTAACCGAAGCATTTCATATTCACGTTCCAAAGCCTTATGTTTATTTTGCCATGGCATTCAGCTTGTTTGTGGAAATGCTTAATATGAAAATGAGAAGAAAAACCAAACCATTGAAATTAAAAAACCGGTATTCAAGAAATGGAGAAGAAAATTCAGAACCCTGATCATATGAATAAATATTTTTTTATTTTCTGCATTATATTATTTTCCGGCTGTAAAAAAATAAGCGAATTCAGAGTGAGCGACTCTGCGGATATTGTGATTCCTCAGACGGTGTCTGTAGGGACCCCATTCTCGGCAACCACACCTGTTGCTACTTCTACCAGTTATGAGCTGGAAGCTCAGGGCGGAGACATTAAGCATGTGAAGGAGATTAAACTTGAAAAGCTGACCATGACCATCACAGATCCGCCGGCTAAAACTTTTGGTTTTCTGAATTCTATTCATATCTCTATAGTAGCTGATGGTTTGCCCGAAAAGGAAATTGCTTACCTCGATAATATTTCGTCTTCTGTAGGTAATTCCATTGAACTTATCACTACTGGTGAAGTCCTGGATGCATATGTTAAGAAAGATAATTATGATTTAAAGGTAAAAATCGTTACCGATGAAATAATTACCCAGGACATTACGATCAAAACAGATATGACATTTATGGTGCGGGCAAAAATTCTGTAATCTATGCTGGAAAAAATTGAAAATGATTTTTTAAAAATTGAAATCTCTTCTCACGGTGCCGAATTGAAAAGCATCCAAAGTAAAAAAAATAATAAAGAATATTTATGGCAGGGAGATCAGGCGTTCTGGCCGAGAAGGGCTCCTGTACTTTTTCCTATAGTGGGCAAACTGCACCAGAATAAATACAGAATAGGAAATAAGACTTTTGAAATGGGCCAGCATGGTTTTGCCAGAGATAAAAATTTTGAGCTGATTGATAAAGATAATACTTCGGTAACTTACTCTTTTAAAGCAAACCCTGATACTTTAAAAGTATATCCTTATCAATTTGAACTGCTCATCAGGTACTCCATTGTAGTAAACAGACTGCATGTAGACTATGAAGTAGTCAATACAGATAAGGACAAAATCTATTTTACCATCGGAGCTCATCCTGGTTTCATCTGTCCGCTTAATGAGGGGGAAGAATTTACAGATTATTTCCTCGAATTTCAGAAGGAAGAAGAAGCAGACAGGCATTTGCTGGATGATGGCTTGCTGAACGGAAAAACCGAAAAAATTTTAAATAACGAAAAAGTTCTAAACCTGACGGAAGATCTTTTTAAAAAAGATGCAATAGTGTTAAAAAATCTAAAATCCTGTTCCATGAAACTGAAAAGTAAAAAATCAGATTATCAGCTCAAAGTTGATTTTTCAGGGTTCAGATACATGGGTATATGGAAAAAACCAGGCGCGCCTTTTATCTGCATAGAGCCCTGGGTTGGAATAGCCGATAAAAAAGATTTCTCAGGAGAGCTGAAAGAAAAAGAAGGAATCAAGCATCTTAACGAGGGAGAAATGTTTACAGCAGGTTTTATCATA
>JAIERY010000238.1 GCA_019746425.1 Cytophagaceae bacterium | reverse complement strand
TATAAAGGTATTCAAAACCTGAGCTTCACTGCTAACGGAGGAGTTTCAAGTTATGTCGGCGACCTGTGCAATTTACCTGGGTGTATGAGTTATGCATTTGGCCTTGGAGTAAATTACAAACTATGGCCACGCGTTCAATTCGGCACAGAATTTCATTATATCAGTCTGCAAGGTAAAGACCAGCAGCTAACTTCCAGAAATCTACAGTTCAGTTCTACCAACCGTGAGTTCCTTGCCTTTGGCATATTTTTCATGATAGATGATGTCATACGCATCTCCAGAGACAGAGGAAACGAAAGCAGATTCTTTAAAGCATATATTGTAAGCGGAGTTGGATTATTAAGATATAGCCCTACCTCTTCTTATTTCGCTGTGCCGACAGATTCAGCGTTTGTAGTTCCGGAAGGGGTAGGATATCCGAGAATGGGACTGGTGCTGCCTGCAGGCCTAGGTCTCACCTGGAAAATTTCCAATCGTATCAGTCTTATTACTGAGGCAGCATACAGATTTACATTTACAGATTATCTTGATGACGTAAGCGTAAGAGCTAATACCAAGAAAAACGATGGCTATGGCATACTGGATTTTAAATTACAGATCCATCCATTTGTGCCGGCTAAGAAAAAGACAAAAACCTTAGCGCCTCCTCAAAAATATGAAGGACCAAAAGGAACTGATACATGGAAAAACAGGAAGAAAGAAGAGCCTGTTCAGAAAAATAATAATTACTACGAAGAAGAACCTACGGAAGAGAAGAAACCCGAAGAGGAGCCTAATCCGGATGAGGAAACTCCGACAGAGGAAGAAGAGCCAACACTCGAAGAAAAACCAGTGGAAGAAGAATTAAAATAAAAAAAGTAAAAAAGTCCGCCTCTAAATTGAGGCGGACTTTTTTATTCGATCAATCTAATTGCTTTTCGCTTTTATTATTCATCTTTAGGTTGATTGAATACGTTTTTGGTGAGTTTATTATGTTTTACTTTTCCCCAACCTCTCTTGACAACATTTCCGGATTTATCACCGGCTTTATCTATTTTTTTACCTGCTTTTGATTTATCTGCACGATCAACTGATCTCTCGTCAGAACTAATGACTCCATCACCATTATAATCACTCTTGTCTATTGTTGATTTAGTATAAGTCTGATCCTGTGCATCCTTATTCATATTATTATCCTGAGCCTGGACACTATAGAATCCAAGTCCGAAAGCCATTGTTAATATTAACGCTAGTTTTTTCATAAAACTTCAATTTTATCTCTTTGTTACTACTATAACAAACAGCTAAAAAAATGCGTTCTCCTTTGTTTCAAATCATAAAATTATTAGGCCTGGTATATACAATCTGCATGACACTTATATTGCGGGTTTTAAAAGCCGCTTCACAATACTGCAGATAATAGTTCCATTTCCTTATAAATTTTTCATCCATACCCAAGGCCTTTACCTGGTCAAGCTGACGATTGAATTTTTCAAACCATAGTCTTAAGGTAGTGGCATAATGCAAGCCGATATCTTTTATATCATGAAGGGTAAGATCAGAAGTCTGATTAATGCACTGATTTATTTTTCCTACAGACGGCAATAAAGATCCCGGGAAAATATGTTTCTGAATAAAATCAATTCCTTTTCTCAGTTCGTCATAGCGGCAATCCGGACAAGTGATTACCTGTAAAGCAAGCGAGCCATTTTTATTCAGCAATTCATGACACTTCTTAAAATATTCAGGCAGGTATTTATGCCCGACGGCTTCCAGCATTTCAATGGATACTATTTTATCATAGGAGCCTTCTATTTTCCTGTAATCCATTAACCGGATCTCTATCTGCTTTTCCAGTCCTTCTTCTCTGAATTTTTGTGAAGCATAATTATACTGCTCTTCGGAAATAGTAACCGTCGTGATCTTACAACTATACTTTTTGGCACAATGAATAGCAAAGCCTCCCCATCCGCTTCCTATTTCCAGGATATGGTCTGAAGCTTTTATCTTAAGAGTACGGCAAATTCTGTCATATTTTTCAATTTGTGAATCTTTAAGACTTGTTTCAGGACTAGAAAAAATTCCTAAGGAATAAGTCATCGTTTCGTCGAGAAAAAGCCGAAAAAAATCATTGCTCAGATCATAGTGCTCTGAAATATTTTTTCTGGAACCTGTAAGAGAATTATTCCTGGTAAGGTGTGCTGCACGGTTAAAATATTTAAAAAGATTCGTGAGGGTAAAACCTTTTTTTGTTCCCGATATCGCAGGATTGGTATCCATATTGATAATAAACCAGGTGATTACATTCTTTATACTATCCGTTTCCCAGTCTCCATCTACATAAGATTCTCCAAATCCTACATCGCCATATAAAACACATTTCTTAAAAAAATTATTATTCCTGATACGCATATTCGCTTCGACCTGTCCGTTACCATTCCCAAATTGTATTTTTTCCCCGGTAGGCAGGGTCAGCTTAAGAGAACCATGCTCCATTTTACTAAAAATCGCCAGGATGATATTCTCGTAAAGAGAATACGGCTTAATAAGTGAAAGAGTAAGTGACATGATGGTTAGTTTCTTGAATTATATACTTCTTTTTGTAAATGGATATTATGTAATTTTTTATAATAAGGTATTTTTTTGAAATACAGGATCAGCGCCTGCCAGTGAATTAAAAATATTACTTTCAACGTGATAAAAGGAAATCTTAATCCATACACAAGCAGGTTAAAATTATTCAATTCCCTCCGCTGTCCTGTTAAGGCACTGAGCAAAAACTTTTTCCCGTTTTTGTAGTCATCAATATTGATTTTTAATTTTTCCTCAGGCACCCGCAGCCTGAAATCAAATTCCGTGTCTGCTTCCACAAAAGGCGACACATAAAAATATTTAGTAGTGTGATGATTGAATTCATTTTCATTTAAAGTCTCTTTTCCCAGTATGTACATTTTCATTTCTCCGAATGTGTTGCATACCTCCACTATTACAGATATTGCTTTCCCGTTTTTATCAAAGCAATAATAAAATGAAACAGGGTTAAAAATATAACCCCATGTGCAGACATGTGTAAGCAACATTATCTTCCCTCCCTCCAGATTCACATTATTCGCTTTCAAAAATTCCAGGATATTCTGTTTTACATTTTTTTTATTGGGTCCTTCTTCTCTCGGGAATTGAATATGATCTTTATCACGGAAATTAAACCAGTTGAATTTATTTCTGCTGAAAAAAAATAATTTCTCCGTGACCAAATCAATCTCATCAAGATCCAGGTAAAACATAAAAATATTATAGACAAACCTGTTTTTTTTAGGTTCGAGCCTATGGTGCATTACCTGACACTTATATAAACAGGAATTCATAATAAAATATAACCTTATTTACTTACGAGTCCAATCGCCTCGGTGGTTTTATTGCCAGATTTTTTTACCTGTGAGTTTTCTGCAGGTTTCCAGCGCCGATGTAAAAGCATCTTCATGAAAACCATATTTAAAATAACTGCCGCAGAAATAACTGATGCCATTTTCATTCAATCCCGGAAGAGCCCCCTGAGCTTTCATAGCATCCGTATTGAAGATAGGATGTTCATATGAAATCTTCCTGATAATTTTTTCCTCTTTTATAATTCCCGGATCATTGATGGAAACAAAATAATTTCTCTTATCAGATATGCCCTGTAATTTATTCATGTAATAAACAGTGCATGGCACCAGTATCCCATTGATCATATCAATTCGGTAGTTCCATGCAGACCATGTTTTTTTAGTCTGAGGCATTACTGATTCATCTGTATGAAGTGTAGCAATATTCTGCTGGTATTTAAATTTACCTAACAGCTCTTTCTCCTTCATAGTCGGATCTGTCAATATTTTCAAAGCCTGGTCTGCATGGCAGGCAAAAATTACTTTATCAAATAGTCGTTCTGATCCGTCGGAAGCCACAATCCTCACTTTCCCGTTTTCTCTATAAGCTTTTACTGCCGCACGGTTGACATGGATTTTATCTTTAAAGGGAGCGATCAGTTTATCTCTGTATTGCCAGCTACCATTCTTCACGGTGAGCCATTGGAATTGTGTGTTCAATCCCAGGAAACCATGGTTCTTGAAAAACCTTACCAGGCTTACTGCCGGAAATGTCATGGTAATGTCTGTGGGTGTTGACCACAAAGCCGATGTCATGGGAGAAAGATATTTGTAAATAAAATCATCGCCATAACCCTGCTCTTTTACATAATCATGAAGCGAATAGCTTAAATATTTTTCATCGTCCAGAATTTTCACAGATTCTTTATTAAAACGATTGATCTGCAGCAGCATCCTGATATAGCCCGGATTAAAAATATTTTTTCGCTGAGCAAATAATCCATCAAGTCCAGATCCGCAAAATTCAAGTCCTGTCGGTTTATGCTGCACACTAAATGACATATCTGTTGCCTGCGTTTCTACCTTTAATTCTATAAAGAGTTTAGTCAGGTTGGGATATGTAAAAAGATTAAAAACGATAAAGCCGGTATCCACTGCTACTGTTCTACCATCTTCTTCCACGTAAGCTGTATTGGTATGTCCGCCGACATAATTATTCTGCTCATATATAGTAAGATCGTATTCCTTATGCAGGAAATATCCGCAGCCCATTCCTGCTATGCCTGTTCCGATGATTGCAATAGACACCATGTTAGATGCTGGATGTTAGACGTTAGATATTAGATTTTTTAAAAAGATAGTGGCTCACGAACCACTCACTGCCATTTTTATATCCCCACAGTTCTGCGCAGGCCATAAAAAAGATCCTCCAGTATACCCACCACTTTAATGCCTGATCTTTTCCATATGTCTTTTCAAATAAAGGATAAATCAAATTTTTATTTTTATCCATATTCACCAGCCATGCTTCCGAAGTTTTCTGATAATGTGTGCCTGTTACTCGCCAGTGTTTTTCAATTTTAAAATGATCCTGGAAATATAGAAGCAGATGATCGCCGGGCATGATTCCACCAGAGAAAAAATATTTAGACATCCAGTCTGTCTCGTCTTTTACTTCAAACAAATAACTATACTCCCTATGTGTAAAAATATGCACAAACATTTTCCCTTCATCGGTTAAAAAACCAGCCAGCTTTTGTAAAAGCTTTTCATAGTTTCTCATATGCTCAAACATTTCCACCGAAACTATCCTGTCAAATTTTTCTTCTGTTTTAAAAATATTCATATCAGAAGTAATAATGGTAAGATTGTGAATCCCTCTTTTTTTAGCTTCTTCGTCAATAAATATTTTTTGTTTGGCAGAATTTGAAACTCCTGTGATTTCGCAATCGGGAAATTTTTTGGCCATATAAAGAGAAAGGGATCCCCATCCGCAGCCTAACTCCAAAATCTTTTGTCCGCTCTTCAATTCTGCCCTGTTGCAGGTAAGTTCCAGCATATCATATTCCGATTTATTAAAATCGTTACTTCCTCCTTCCCAATAGCCACTGCTGTATTTTAAATTTTTGCCTAATACCAGTTTAAAAAATTCGGTTGGCACCTCATAGTGCTGTTCATTGGCAAGTTTGGTATCCACTGCGATCGGGCTGGCTTTCAGTTGGGCAAGCAACCGCATAAAATGCTCCTGCTGCGCCTCAGGATTTCCCTTGTCCTCATCCTGCAGCCTTTGCCTCAGCAATTTTCTTATTCCTGCTCTTATCGCTGCATCAGGAACTAAATTTTTTTCTAAAAGAGAATTATACCACACAATAGTTGAAGGTTACAGGTTAAAATTTTTTTCTCATCCCGATAGCTATCGGGACTCATGACTCTGCACTCACCCCTCATTTCTTCTTAAACCATGGCACAAAAGCCGAGGTGCTTTCCTGGTATTTTTTAAAAGCTTCTCCTCTTGATTTCAACATTAACTCTTCAGTCATGGGAATGCCGGTTACCTTCAGCAAAAACCACAGCATCATCGCCGGACAGATTATCGCAATCCAACCATACGGAGAAGCAAGAGCGAAAATAAAAAATGAAAGCCATACGAGCCATTCAAAAAAATAATTAGGGTGTCTTGAATAATACCACAATCCACACTCACAGATTTTTCCTTTATTCGATGGATCTTTTTTAAATGCTTTTAGCTGGCTATCCGCTATCGCTTCACCCAAGAGAGCAATCGCCCACAGCCCCATTCCAAAATACTCGAAGAGAGAAATTTTTTCAAAAGTATTGTTCATGATCAGCAAAAAGGGGATTGAGAGAACTGTTGCCAGCGCTGCCTGAAACTGGAAAAAGAAAAACATTTTAATACTTGCTTTTGCTCCCCATTCTTCCCTGAGTTTGCTGTAACGTACATCTTCATGCTTACCTGTGTTTCTTATAAATAAATACAATCCCAGACACAGTCCCCACAATAAAACCATTCCCAAAAAAATCTGCTTTCTGAATATAAATCCATCTGAGATGAAAAAATAAAATATAGCGAATATGGGAAAGCTGATTGCCCAGACAATATCTACTATCCCAGCATTGTTTGTTCTCAATTGAATAAGCCAGGTAATGCTCATTAGAATAAAGAGAATAAAAAATGCCTGAAGCAGTACTAACAAGATTGAGAGAAAATCCATTCTGATTAATTTCTTAATAATGCTTTTTCAACAGGTTCGCCTTCTTTTAATTTAAATAGCTGAATTAAAGTATATGCGATAGTAGCAATGCTGCCCAGGCAGAAAAATAAAATTGCCCAGAGAATTTTAATACCTGCATTTTTTTCCTTGTATAACACCCACAGATAGATCACGAGCACATTTGCATAAAAATCCCAGAGGGTTGCCCTCATCCAGGGAATAGAAGCAAGGTAATTCCATTCAGTAAAAAGATTGCTTTCCATAGAGGTACTGATCACTACATAGATCATGTAAAGCAACACTATTATTAATGAAACTTTTAATATATTGACCATAATGCTTTTATTTACGGAATCTCTTTGAGGGTTGGATTTAATGCTACAATATAATGCGTAAAAAGATTTTTATCTTCTTAATAATCATTATTTTATCTTTCTATATCATTCCTGAAAATATGTCTGTTCCTGTAAAAGGAGCCACGAGGAACAGCTGGAATAAAGATTCTTTCTGGTTTTATCCCTGGGGCAAATCTGTAGTACATAAAGGAATTGATATTTTTGCCAGGGAAGGAACCGATGTAATATCTTCTGCAGGCGGACTGGTTATCTATACCGGAGAGCTTGCCATGGGAGGCAAGGTAGTGCTTGTGCTCGGACCAAAATGGAGATGTCATTATTATGCGCATTTGAAAACAATCAATACAAGTGTTTTCTCCTGGACATTGCCGGGGAAAAAGATCGGTGAAGTAGGTACAACAGGAAATGCAAAGGGCAAACCGCCGCATCTTCATTATAGCCTGGTAACTTTAATACCTTATCCCTGGAGAATTGACAGTTCCCCGCAAGGTTATAAAAAAATGTTTTTTCTTAATCCCATTGAGCACTTCGACAATTTATGAAGCACATGTTATTTTTATTTTTTTTAGCACTACTGATCTCCTGCGATTCTGAAACCGGAAAAACAAAAAAAGATGCTGATAGCACTGAAGCAAAAAGCAACAAAAAAGGCCCGGTCTTTCGGGGAACGCCCGATTTACCTGATCAGCAGAACCAGATCACTTCTGGTGGGATCGGAAAAATAAAATTAGGCGACTCATTGAACAGTGTCCATGCATTTTATGATTCTATCAAAGAACTTACAGTGTATGTACATGATTACGAATGGCCCGCTAAAAAAATATTATTAGGAAAGAATAAATGGATCATTGCTGAATCTGTGCACTCTGTCAATCAGATCACTTCCATCCGGACCAATGATCCGGGCTTCTTCACTTCCTCAGGATATCATCCGGGGATGAAAATAGATTCTATTCTTCTGAACAAAGACAGCATCATTATAGATAACAGCGAGCGAGCCTTATTTATTTATAATAAAGGCATTTTATTTAAACTGGATCCAAAATCTGAAAAGAAGTTTTTTAAAGAAAAAAATCCGGATATCCGTAATTACCGGGAAGCTACTATAGGCGAGTTGTTTATTATTTGCGGCGATTGCTAGATTATGAAAAACAATTTTCTAATTTTAAACTTCTGTCAAACCCAAAGGATTAAAATAAATTTACCTTAAACATCTCAGCTTATGAACTTCATTATTTTCATCACTTGTCTTTTAGGAATGCCTGCGGGCGCAACCTGCGCAGCAGACACTTGCTGTCCGGTAAATTACTGGGCTATATTGGTAGGGGCTATAGCTTATTTCTGTGCAGGAGCTATATGGTATTCACCTGTTTTATTTTCAAAAGCCTGGATGGCTGAAACAAAAGTGGTTCCCGATAAAAGCAAAAGTTTTACAGGACTTATGATCACTACATTTTTAATTACCTTATTTGAAGTGACTGTATTGTCTCTAATAATTGGTTATTCCAATTGCTCAGACCTATGCGGAGGATCTTCTTTGCTAAGCGGATTATGTATGGGAGTTTTAGTTGGTCTTGGATTTGTGGCGACTACATTAGGCGTAACCTTTTTGTATGAAGGAAGAAGCCTGAAGTTGTTTTTAATAGATGCAGGATATCATATTATAGGATTAGCAGTAGCCGGAGCAATCCTTGGCGTATGGAAATAATTAAAGATCTGAATTAATGCCTGTAATCGAAATTAAAAACGTATCCAAAACTTTTAAGACGGTCAAAGCTGTTAATGAGCTTTCTCTTACCATTAACCAGGGAGAGTTTGTAGCATTGCTTGGCCCAAATGGCGCGGGTAAAACTACCCTGATCGAAATGATCGAAGGAATACAAAGTCCTGATAAAGGTGAAATTCATATCATGGGTAAAACCTGGAAAGGACATGCTCATGAACTCCATCACCTGATCGGTCTTTCCCTGCAGGAAACAAAATTCATTGACAAACTCAACACAGAAGAAACGTTGAATCTTTTCGGCAGCTTTTATAACCTGCCTAAGAGCCGCACTGAAGAAGTATTGGATATGGTAAATCTGCAGGCTAAAAGAAAAACTTTTACAGTGAATCTTTCGGGAGGACAGCGTCAGCGGCTTGCTTTGGGAATCGCTCTTTTAAATAATCCAAAAATTTTATTGCTCGACGAACCTACTACAGGACTTGATCCGGGAGCGAGGAGAGAGTTATGGTATATTCTGGAAAAACTAAAAAAAGAATATAACACCACCATGATCCTTACTACTCACTACATGGAAGAAGCAGAATACCTATGTGAGCGGATCCTGATTATGGATAAAGGCCGGTTCATTGCCGAGGGAACTCTGAATGAGCTTACACAGAAACATGGAGAAGGTGAGATCATAGAAATTAATTTAGACAAGGAAATTAACCTTTCAGGAATTTCGGGAATTAAAAAAACGAACTGGGAAATTCCGAATCAGAAGGGAAGAATATATGTAGATAATATTGCCGAGACCTTGCCGGCGCTTACAGCAATAACATCCACACAAAACATTAAAATACTTGAATTGGAATGCAGAAGAATGACGCTGGACGATCTTTTCATTTCCATGACAGGAAGACATTTACATGAATAACTCTTTATACCAGATTATAGTCATTCAATTCAAATCCTTTTTCAGGGAGCCTGCAATTTTATTCTGGGCTGTATTATTTCCTATTCTTATGGCGTGGGTTTTAGGAATCGCATTTACAGAAAAAGGGGAAGGAAATGCCACTGTGTATTTTATTTATGACCTTCGCAAATCGCGCTCTTTAGAAAAAGAAAGAACTGAAACCTTCGGAAAAGAAACAGGCAACCCGGTGAAGGTGAAATTTTTATACAAATCAAAAGAGGAAGCTCTTGAAGCGGTGAAGAAAGGCGAGATCTCTTTATTCATTGAAGAAAAAGGCGACTCTTTAATTTATAATTTTGATCCTGCCAATGCAGAAGTACAGCTTACTCATCTGCTAATAGATAAGGGCTGGAATAAAAATGCAAGCCGCTCTAGAATGGCTGCCTTAACCACAAGAGGAACAAGGTATATTGATTTTCTTATTCCTGGCTTAATCGCATTAGGGATCATGAACACCTGCCTCTGGGGAATCGGCTGGAATCTGATTGAATTAAGAATGAAAAAGCTGCTTCGCAGGATGGTGGCGACCCCTATGAAGAAATCAACCTTCATGTTCGCCCTCATGATCACAAGAATTATTTTAAGCGGCTTTGAATCTGTATTGTTATTTCTTTTTGCCTACATGTATTTTGACATGCAGCTGGAAGGAAGCTTGCTCGCCTTGCTACTTATTTATCTTGGAGGAATTTTTGCATTCTCTGGGATTGCCATCATTGTTGCTTCACGTACCAGCAGCAGCCAGGTTGGGAATGGACTTATTAACTTTGTCTCTTTGCCCATGATGGTCTTATCGGGAATATTTTTTAATTATCACAATTTTCCTGATTGGGCCATGCCTGTAATTAAATCCATGCCGCTGACTGTACTGGCTGATTCTATCCGTTCCATTTTTATCGAAGGCTACAGTGTAACAGAGATTTTAATACCTCTGTTGATTCTCTTTATAACAGGAGCGATAACTTACATCATTGGGTTGAGAATTTTTAAGTGGTATTAATATTAGTTGCAGGTTAAAGGTAAGAAAGTGTAAAGTTAGTTTCCGGAGAAAAGGTAATCAGGGTTGCGCCTGCGCAACTTCTTCTCTCGTAAGGCCTTCATCGTTCTTTTTACATTCCGCAAAATTCTGCTTCATTATATGTGTTGCCGCAATGCCTGCCAGCGCCACCAGCATGCACCCTATTATATATCCGATAATCATATTTAAAATATAAGTTTTAATTTACTTGTCAGACGACTCAAATCGTCAGACAAGTATTCAGGTTAATATCCTGTAAAAATAATTTCCCAGTCCTACCGCAAATATTAAAACGCCATATAGCGCATGTTCTATAGCTACCACACTCAGGGACCTGGATTTAAGATAAGTCCCTGCAAATATAATTCCCCCGAGTAAAGTGAGGAATAAAGCTACCCAATTCATAAACCAGATATGTGCAAAGGAAAACAAAATCACATTTACGACAAATAAAATCTGCGGCTGTTTAAATAATTTTTCATACCTGAAGAAAAAGAATTTTCTGAAAATAACTTCCTGAGGAAAAACCGAAACCAGCGGATAAGTGATGATTACGATCGTCCAGAATTTTGGATTGTCTTTCAGGTTGGAAAATAATAATTCAGGAAAAAACACAGCCAGCCCTGTTATGAAAATCCCAACGACTGTAATAAAGCGCGGCAGCAGCCATCTCCAGTCAGCGTTGATTTTAAAATCTTCTCTCCGGAACTGTCCGTTAAAAATTAATACCCCAACGCAATAGCCAAACAGTAACAGCAAGGGGTTTATTTTATTGATAGGGATCCAATCGAAAAAATAGAGTAAAGGAAGGGCCACAAATAAAATTATTAACTCACATATCAAGAAAACTGAAGCCATTAATCCTGAAATTGCTGAAAACAATCATAACACAAAGGTTTACTCATTGAAGTTTTTTCAAATTCACCACAACTGTGACAAACATTTTCTTCATAACTAGGATTCTCAAATTGAGACCAAATTAAAAAACAGTCATAACAATACGGTTTACTTGAATCATAAACAACTCGTTCCTCGCATCTAATACAATAGCCTCTTGAAGGCATTTTCTTTTTAGATTTATCCTGTTTGGAAAGTCCATAAGATTTAACTTGAACAATTTGTCTTTTTACTCTAGCAATTTGAATTGGCTCGGAAGACTGTATTATAGAAAGAGTTTCAGCAACTGCCTTTTCAAACAAAGAGGAGTCTTTTTCTTTAGTGATAAATACACCCATTTCTCTATTATTCTTTTCCGAAAACTCATACATATTCATGGACGTGATTACCATCTCCGATTCATTGAAATAGCATTTTGCATGTAAATTGTCAAAATAAAATAACTCTAATCCTTTTAATTCAGATAAAGAATTTCTTTCATTAGGCTTTAACTCATCTTTGCCGTATATAATTTTAATAGAAACATCCTTATTAGCTGCATCTTTTAATCGCTCAAATAAAGTTTTAGACAATTGAAGATATGGTGAAACCAGTACGAGCTTCTTTTTTGCACCAATAATTATAGTTTCAATGTGATAAGAAGTACCGTTTGTTGTTAAAAATTCTGCCATAACGTAATTCGTATTTTCTATTGCTTAAACTCAATATTCACCTTCTTCCCTGTAAAATTCTCCAGCATAGGCTTCAATAAATTTCTCGCATTTGTTTTTGCCTGCTCTATGATATTCATTTTCAAAGCAGCTTCTTTGATCTGGATTTCAGCTGCCTTATAGGCTTTCTCAATGTAAGGCGCTTCGCTCAGCAGCTTGCTATCTACATTATAAATTTTTGACTGCTCATGATTGATTTTAAAATAACATATTTCGGGAGCGGGCAAATTCAAAGAAATAAAATCTGCACCGATTGACACATTAGAAGAATCCAGCTTAGTAAGATCTATGCAGCCCGTTGCCTCGCCATTTACGATCAGCACCACTTTAGGATCTGGCCACCATTCCACCTGCGTGGAATGCTCCACAATGTCTTTGATATAAAATTTTACCACTTCAAGTTTTCCGATTGCTTCGATCTTCTCGATAACCATATGATGATTGACCACCTGAATTTCTTCTTTGTCTTCTTTTGCGGAAGAAGTGCACTGCTTTACCCAGACAAAACAAACTACTACCAGGGCAAACCATGGGAAAATAAACAGAGCAAGTTTTTTCATATCCATTTGACGACTGATTATGGTGAGTAAAATTCTTTAGTTCAATGCCTGAAGCAATTGCTGCACGCTCGGTCGCACCCTGTAGTCTTTGTTGAAATGCACAAACTTTACTTTACCATCTGCGCCAATCACATAAGTTGCCGGCACAGGAAGATTGGTATTTGCATCAAAAGTGTTAAAGGATTTGCTTACGATGTTATCTTCATCGTACAGCAGTGGAAACTCTGCAGCTGTTTTTTCAATAGTCACCTCAATCCCTTCAGGCTTTTGAGGACTTATCCCGCACACACTGGCACCTTTTTTATAAATCAGATCAAGAGAGTCCTGGATGTTTGTAATATACATATTGCAGAAGGGACACCATTCTGCGCGATAAAAGAAAACGACTACCGGCCCTTTTTTTAATTTTTCCGGAAGAATAAACTCTTTATCATTCTGATCCTTCAATTGAAAAGCCGGAGCCTGATCGCCTGGTTGAAGGCCGATCGGAGATACCTGGACCAAGGCCGGCAATAGCACCAATAAAACTAAAACTGTCAGATAGAAAGTTGTTTTCATATGCACTAAAAAATGTGAATCCCAATTTACATAAAAAAATAAGAGGCTGGATTAAAATTCAGCCTCTTATTTCTATCCTGAAAGAGATTACTTAGCATTCGACTTTAATTTCAGGCTTCAGAGCTTCATTTGCTCCGGGCAATAAATTTACCGGTTCTTTCTGTTTCTTCGTGTCGGAATTATCCTTATTTAAATTTTGCTCGATGGATGGTTCTCCACGGTTTTCATTACGTATTTCCGGTGTTTCTTTTTTTATCGAATCTTCCTGGTTAAGATCAAACCCAGAATCATTATTGTTTTCCGCATCATCGATTACATCTTTTTCTGAGTTCATGTCTTCAAATTCACCTTCTACGGTACAGTCGAATACATTTTCAGAAACCTGTTTGCAGACTATCTGGTCTTCGGCAGGAAGTCCGCCTGATGAATCAGATTGCGCATTGGATGTGAGAAACAACCCGAATGAGAAAATAAACCCCAGTAATAATTTCATTTTATTTTTCATACCTCTCCTTTTTTCAACCCTTCTTAGTCGAAAACTCTTCCTGGCTTTTTTTGGTTCCTTCGGGAATTGGGGCAAAAGATTTTTTAAGGTTTTTCAATGGTTATTCAGTTTATCTGTCCTAATTTTGTCCTCTTTTTTAATAGGGAAAAACAGGGGAAAACATGATCAGTACTTCAAAAATCACATTACGATACGGAAAAAGGACACTTTTCGAAGATGTTAATATAAAATTCACTGCAGGCAATTGCTATGGCCTGATAGGAGCGAATGGTGCAGGAAAATCCACTTTCCTTAAAATATTATCCGGAGATATCGACCCTTCTTCAGGATCAGTAGATATCACGCCCGGTGAAAGACTTGCCGTTTTAAAGCAAAATCAATTTGAATTTGATGAGTTCCCGGTACTGGAAACAGTAATCATGGGTCATAAAAGGCTATATAAAATCATGAAGGAAAAAGATGTTTTATACGCTAAAGCGGATTTTTCTGAGGAAGACGGCCATAAAGCCTCTGAACTTGAAAGTGAATTTGCGGATCTTAATGGCTGGAATGCAGAGGCGGAGGCGGCAGAACTGTTAAGCGGACTGGGAGTAAGAGAGCAGTTTCATCATTCGCTGATGAAAGACCTGGAAGGAAACGATAAAGTAAGGGTGCTTCTTGCGCAGGCCCTTTTCGGCAATCCCGACATCCTGTTACTGGATGAGCCTACCAACCACCTGGACATTGATTCCATTTTATGGCTGCAGAATTTCCTGGCAAATTTTAACAATACGGTGATCGTAGTATCGCACGACAGGCACTTCCTCGATCAGGTATGTACGCACGTAGCAGATATAGATTTCGGAAAGATCCAGCTTTATGCAGGTAATTATAGTTTCTGGTATCAGTCAAGCCAGCTTGCGCTGAAACAGAAAACCGATCAGAATAAAAAGATTGAAGATAAAAGAAAAGAGTTACAGGATTTCATTGCACGATTCAGCGCCAATGCTTCCAAGTCACGCCAGGCAACTTCAAGAGCAAAACTTCTGGAAAAACTTACCCTCGAAGATATTAAACCTTCTTCCAGAAAATATCCTGCGATCATGTTTAAATCGGAAAGAGAAGCAGGCGATCAGTTGCTTAGCGTTGAAGGGTTAACGAAAAAGAGTGAAGAAGGAGAATTTCTCTTTAAGGACATGACCTTCACTGTAAATAAAAATGACAAGATTGCTTTCCTTGGAAAAGACACATTAGCTATATCTGCATTTTTCGATATCATCATGGGTGAGCAAAAAGCAGACAAAGGAAGTTTCAAATGGGGAATCACTACCTCGCAATCTTATTTTCCAAAAGACAATGCGAAATTCTTTAATACCGATCTGAATCTTGTAGATTGGCTCAGGCAGTACTCCAAAGAAAAAGATGAAACTTATATAAGAGGATTTTTAGGAAGAATGCTTTTCTCGGGAGAAGAATCTTTAAAATCAGCGAAGGTTTTATCGGGAGGAGAAAAAGTAAGATGCATGCTTTCCAAGATGATGATGTCTGCAGCCAACGTGCTGGTATTTGATGATCCTACCAACCACCTTGACCTGGAATCTATCACCGCGCTCAATAACGGGCTCAATGATTTTAAAGGAACTGTTTTGTTTTATTCCCATGATTTTGAATTTATCAATACAGTGGCTAACAGAATTATCGAAATTACGCCTAACGGCATTATTGATAAGGTGATGAGCTACGAAGAGTATGTGCAGAATGAGAAAGTTAAATCGCAGCGAGAAAAAATGTACGTTTAATCAATTCGGAAATTCAACAAAGAAGGTGGATCCCACACCTTCTTTACTTTCAAGGGAAATAGATCCTCCCAGTTTTTCTACAGACATTTTCACAAGATACAGTCCCAGCCCGCTGCCCGCCTTATCTGTTTCTCCTCTGAAAAACATATCAAAAACCCTGTCCTGGTATTCCTTGGAAATGCCAACACCATTGTCTTTAAAAATAATTTTTGCTTTGTCTTCCAGGTATACATCTATGTGAAGAAAAGATTTTTCCCGCTGGTTTTCAAAAAGAGGAGAAGCTGGCTTTTTGTACTTGATGCCGTTCTCGATCATATTCTGACAGATGGAATACAAAAGTCCGGCATCTGAATAAAATTCTTTTTTGCCATGCACCTTCACGGAGAATTCCATCTCATGAAATGAGGGGTAATATTGAAAGCTTGCCAGAATTTCATGGATTAACTCTTCGAAATTTATTTTTACTTTCTGAATTTCTGTCTGTTTTACTTTCGTAACCATCAGTAGATCTGCAAGGATGACATCGAGCCGTTTGGTATTTTTAAGGATCATGTCGAAATAGGTTTTCCCCTCCTGTGTCTTTGGATCAGACATTCCTATAGTCGTTAGGCCAATAATTGATTTAAGCGGCCCTTTAATATCATGAGAAGCTTTGTATACAAACACATCAAGTTCCTTATTTTTTTCTTCTACAGCTTCCTTCTGCCTGTTGATTTCACTGATCCTGTCTGCTATCGCTAAAGACAAAAGCATCATCTGGCAAATCACTCCAAAATTAAAACTGTAGACAAAGCTGATATTGGTATTGATAATAAAAGCGCTCAGTATATTGAGCATTAGCCCCATAAATAAAAAAGCAAAGCCCAACGTAAAATACCGTGCTGGCTTATATCCTTTTTTCCATACCAGCAATCCGGATATAAGGGCTAACACCAGAGGCAAAATATCCAGCCATTTATAAGTCAGTAACTCTGGTATAAAAATGATACCGCATGCAAGGAGCACGGACCGTACGATCAGAAAAATTCTCAGTACTTTATCCAGTAATGGAAAATAATTTTTTAAAGTAAGAAAAGCTCTGACGTATAAAATTGTAAAGAGAATGAAAATATATAGAGCGATTGCGAAAATATAATTATTTAACTCAGGCCATTCCGGCCACAGATATTGAAAACCTATTCCATCCTGGGTGACGGCATATAATAAAATGCTTAAAGTATATAGCACATACAGTATGTATAATTTTTTCCCGGTAGTAATAAACAGGAACAAATTAAAAACAGACAAAGCAAGGAGCGCTCCGTAAAACAGCGCCAGCATAAAATATTCATTGATAGCATAAGAGGTAAATCGCTCATGACTTCTCAGTACGGCAAAAATGCTAACCTTTTCAAATGCCCTGGCCTGCACATAATAAGTAGTTTCAGTGTCAGACAGAGGAAAATTAAAGACGAAATTTTTGTGTTTGTATTTTTTATCATGGAAAGCATATGCATCCCCGGCGGTAAGTACTTTGAACTTTCCGTCATTGGGAACATATACTTTCACCTCATCAATCCTGAAATCATAAAATTCAAGTACCCATCCTACATTCACCGAGGAAGTGTTTTTGATAGTAAATCTCAACCAATGGTTGGATGTATTGCGATCGTTGGTGGGCCTTTCTTTTTTGGGCATCTGAAAGCTGTCAATGTATTTTACCGAGGTGATATCCTCAATCGTAAGCTTGCCGGATGCATCCTCAAAGTAGTCAATGTTGCTTCCTCTCAGGTAATAGGTAGTATAACTATCTTCAACGTTTACAATGTTTGATGCATTGGTACCGGAAGTATACGAGAGAAATAAAGAACACAGAAGAAATAAATTTTTGAATTGGCCCAAAATTCAACAATTGAATGTTTACTAAAAATAGGAAAAAAGTAGCAAAGGCATGTAAAAAAAATATGAACAAATCCACATAGTGCGTTTTTGGGATTTCCAGTGACATTTTATTTTTCCAGTATACAGTTGAACGGACTTGTAAGTGAAATATTATAATGCAAAAGCACTAGTAAATCCTGATCGCAAACCATTCTTCATTTTTTGGGATTAAGCCCTTAAATTTTTACTCTGGCCTGGCCAATCTGCAAAAACAGATAATTGGAAGATATTATGAAGATGCCGGAAGACTAATTTATTATCAGGAAGATATGCATTAGATTTATCTGCCTGTTGAATTTAAATGTTAAATGGCTAAATTGTTGTTTGATAAAACGCTTAAACAATTAAGCGATTTAACCATTTTACATCAGGATAATAAACACAAAACATATGGCTGTTCAGAAAGCATTTAACTTCAAAAAATGGATAGATGAAAACCGTCACCTTTTAAAACCTCCTGTAGGAAATCAGCAGGTCTATAAAGGAAATAAAGATTTTATAGTAATGGTGGTAGGTGGGCCAAACTCCAGAAAAGATTTTCATTACAATGAGGGCGAAGAGTTTTTTTACCAGTTGGAAGGAGATATTAATGTCAGAATTATTGAAGACGGAAAACAGGTAGATATACCTATCAAAGAAGGTGAAATATTTTTACTTCCGGGCAAAACGCCTCATCTTCCTCAAAGACCCGCCAACACCATCGGGCTGGTGATGGAAAGATACAGAAGAGCTGGAGAGAAAGACGGCTGTCTATGGTTTTGTGAAAAATGCAACAACAAACTCTATGAAGAATATTTTGAGCTTACCGACATTGTGAAACAACTACCGGTGGTAATGGAGAAATTTTATTCTTCCAAAGAATTAAGAACCTGTAAAAAATGCGGAACAGTAATGGAGCCGCCCAAGAAGTTGGTATAATTGGTGCTGAGTGGAGAGTGCTGAGTGCTGAGAATAAGAGAATAATTTATATTAGAAATATAGCTATGGAAACAAAAAATTACAAAGATTTAATTTTATGGCAAAAAGCCAGAGAAATGGTTAAAACGATTTACATTCATTCAAAAGATTGGCCACAAGAAGAAAAATTTGGATTGCCCCCACAGTTAAGGCGCTCTTCTATTTCCATTCCATCAAATATAGCTGAAGGAATAGGAAGGAAGCACAGTAAAGATACTATCCAATTCTTATTTATAGCAAAAGGGTCTTTATATGAAATGGAAACCCAATTATTTCTAGCCTTGGATCTAAATTTTATAACGCAACAATCGTTTGATAAAATTGAAAAGGAAATAATTGAATTAAGAAAATTATTGCTTGGTTTCATAAAATTTAAAACTAAAAGAAACGCCTCCTCAGCACTCAGCGCTCAGCACTCATGACTTTTTACAATTCCCCATCACAGGCCCAACAACTAGACCACGAAGATCCTCTAAAAAAATTTAGAGAAAAATTTCATATTCCTGAAATCAACTCTCAGCAATCAATTTATTTATCTGGTCACTCATTAGGATTACAACCCAAATCTGTAAAGGAATTTGTACAGCAAGAGTTAAATGATTGGGCCGAACTGGGCGTCGAAGGACATTTTTCTGCCAAAAATCCCTGGGTATCTTATCGAAGACTATTAACAGATATGACTGCCGGACTGGTTGGAGCAAAACCTATAGAAGTGACTTCCATGAATTCGCTCACGGTCAATTTAAATTTGCTGCTCATCTCTTTTTACCAGCCGGATAAAAAAAGATATAAAATAATTACAGAAGCCAACTGCTTTTCATCTGATATATATGCGCTGGAAAATCATGTGAAGCTTCATGGATTACATCCGGATAAAACAATTATTGAACTGGCACCACGAAGAGGGGAGTTTGTATTACGCACAGAAGATATCCTCGATACTATTGAGAAACATTCCAGGAATCTTGCGATGGTATTTCTGGGTGGTATACATTATTACACCGGACAGGCTCTTGATATGAAAAAGATCTCTGCCGCAGCACATAAAGCAGGAGCTATGGTAGGTTTTGACCTGGCACATGCTGCCGGCAACATTGAATTGAATCTTCACGACTGGAAAGTAGATTTTGCTTCATGGTGTACCTACAAATATCTTAATGCCGGGCCGGGAGCAACCGGTCAGATTTTTGTTCATGAAAAATTTGCCCGTGCCTTTGAACTTCCGCGTCTTGCCGGCTGGTGGGGACACAATGAAAAAGAAAGATTCCGGATGAAAAAAGGATTCAGGCCAATGGCGGGAGCAGAGGGGTGGGCGCAGAGCAACGACAATGTACTCTCTATGGCTTCCCTGAAAGCATCTCTTGAAATTTTTCATGAAGCAGGCATGAACCGCATCGCGGAAAAGAGCAAAAAACTTACGGGCTTCCTGGAATTTCTTCTCAAAGAAAAAACGTCCGGAGAAAAAAAATATAAAATCAGAATCATCACTCCGGAAAAAGAAAGGGGCGCCCAATTATCCATTTATACGAGAAAAAATGCCAGAGAACTTTACGATCTGCTACGTAAAGAAAACTTTGTAGTGGATTACCGAGAGCCTGATGTTATAAGGATTACGCCGGCACCTTTATACAATACTTTTGAAGAAGTTTACAAAGTAGGATCATTTATTAATCAGCTTTGCGTAGATGACTGATAAAAAAGAAAAAATTACCATCATGGGCGCCGGGCCGGTGGGGAGTCTGCTATCTATTTACCTTTCAAAGCAAAATTACAAGGTTACAGTTTTTGAAAAGAGAGAAGATTTAAGGTTAACCCATAAAGCAGAAGGTAGATCTATTAATATTGCCTTAAGCCAGCGCGGACTCAGGGCGTTGCATGAAATAGGAGTAGCGGAAAAAATAAAAGAGATAGCCGTGCCTATGAAAGGCAGGATGATCCACGACCAGAATGGAAAATTAAATTTCCAGCCTTACGGGGAAGAAGGACAATTCATCAATTCCATATCGCGTAACCAGCTCAATGAAATTTTACTTGACAAAGCAGAAAAAGAATGTGGAGTGGATTTCAGATTTCAGAATCCATGCATCAATGTTAAGCTGGATAAGGCAGAACTGGAATTTGATTTTATGGACAGGGGATGGAAAGAATCTTTCCAGGTGCTTTTCGGAGCCGATGGAGCAGGCTCAGTAGTAAGAAGCGGATTCAGCAAAAATAAAAATTTCTCTTCGACTACACAGTTCCTTTCCCATGGCTATAAGGAGCTGCATATCCCTGCCTCGAAGGAAGGCAAACATGTCATAGAAAAAAATGCTTTACACATATGGCCACGTGACCAGTTCATGCTGATTGCTCTCCCCAATATGGACGGAAGCTTTACGGCAACTTTATTCCTGCCATTTATAGGGGAAAATTCTTTTGAAGGAATTAAAACTTCAGAAGATGCGGAAAAACTCTTTAAGAAATTTTTTTCCGACGTAGTGCCTATTATACCAGATCTTGCACACGACTATTTCGAACTTACTCCTTCCCGCCTGGTTACGGTACATTGCTATCCCTGGATTTACAATAATAATGTCGCACTCATAGGCGATGCCGCACATGCCATCACCCCTTTTTACGGACAAGGCATGAATGCCGGATTTGAGGATTGCAGGATACTCAATGAAATTATTCGGACGAATAAATATGATTGGAAAACCCTTCTGGAAAAATACCAGCAAAGCCGTAAAGGAAACGCTGATGCTATCGCTGAACTGGCCTTGCAGAATTTTATAGAAATGAGAGATCTGGTGGGAGATGAGCGTTTTTTATTAAGAAAAAAAATAGAGTCAGAAATCCACCGGCAATTCCCACAATATCTTCCTTTATATTCTATGGTAACCTTCAGCGATCTGCCCTATGCCGAAGCGCTCGCAAAAGGAAAGGAGCATGACGAGATGATGGGAAAAGTAATGGCAATACCGGGAATAGAAAAAACCTGGGATACAGAAAATGGCTGGAAAGAAATAAACACTATTATAAATACTTATATAAAAAAAGGCTGAGTATAACTCAGCCTTTTTTTATTTTTTTGCCGGTGCCAGCGTAAGCGTCCGCTTCATATCGTGTTCCATACCTGAAATAATCAGTTTGTCGTCTTTCAGTTCTTTCATTTCGTAATTCGCCCCCCTCTGGTCATCATATATCAGTTCCAGGGCTGTTTCTTCTTTGTTCAATTTCCACTGTCCTGCACCTTTTTTACCTTCATCGGTATATTCAAAGGTACCGTCGGGCTTAAAGTTAAAAGTAATACCAACTATATCTGCCAGCTCACCTGATAGTGTAGTAGTAGGTGTAACAATTTCAGTAGCTTTCCAGGATTTTGCGACAATGGCAGATTTGCCTGTCAGCTCATTCTGTTTAACCTGGGCAGCAGTATCGGCTTTCTGTACCGTATCGGTTTTTAAGCTATCCGATCCTGAGTTTTCTGTAGTTTTCTTTTCACACGATGCAAATGCAAAACCCGATGCAATTGCCATAATTATAAATCTATTCATAGGACTTGTTTAGTATTTTCTAAATCTAAATATATTCTAAAACAAAATCAATTATTTTAAGTTATACCTATGCCAACCGGCTTTAATTTTTCAGAATCTCCTTCACTAACAATTTCTTTTCCAATCAGGTTATATTTTTAATCAGTCTCAGATTAGTGGCGAAAATTTTAGAATTATGAAAAAATTCTGTTTATCAAAACAGATTTTCCTTTTCATCATGTTGGTTTTCATTATTCCAACTGCTTGCAGGGTGGAAAACAAAAAGGAAAATATCAGTGCCAGCGAAGGAAAAATAAAAGGAGAGCTACAGATAACTAAGCAATCAGCTGATCCCTACGAACTTAATAATTTTTTTGATTTTGTATATACAGACTATGACGAACAGCCGTCAATAGATCTGCCCCAGATCAAAAAAAGAGGGAAATTGATTGCCTTAACCGGGTATAGCCCTACAGGCTATTTTGTGTACAAAGGCACACCCATGGGCTTTGAGCATGACTTGCTGCAAATGTTTGCTAAAGAACTGAAAGTGGAGCTGGAGATTGTCATCGTCAATGACATGAACCAGATTATTGATATGCTCAACAGGGGAGAAGGGGATCTTATAGCAGACAATCTTACCATTACCAAAGAAAGAGATGCATTGGTGGATTTTACAAATCCGCTGCTTACTACAAGGCAGGTGCTGGTACAGAAAAAGCCGGCCAACTGGAGAAATATCTCTGTTGAAAAAACAGAAAAATCCCTGATCAGAAACCCTATACATTTAATTGGAAAAACAGTACACGTGCGCAGGGAATCATCTTTCTATGCGCGTCTGAAAAATCTTTCGGAAGAAATTGGCGGCGACATAAAAATTGTGGAAGAGCCTGGTGATATGGAAACGGAAGAACTGATCACTATGGTCTCCGAAGGAAAAATTCCTTTTACCGTCTCTGATGAGAATACTGCCAAAATACATGAAGCATATTATCCTAACCTGGATATAAAAACTCCGATCAGCTTTGAGCAAAGAATTGCCTGGGCGGTACGGGAAAATTCGCCTCTGTTGTTAAATGAATTGAATGAATGGATTTATAAAATAAAGAAAAGATCTTCCTTCAATATGGTATATGAAAAATATTACCGCGACCGCAGAGGTGTACATGAAATGATGACCTGTTCCAAAGAATCATCATGCGGCAGAAACATTTCACCATACGATCGTCTCATAATAAAACATGCCAAAGAAATTGGCTGGGACTGGCGTTTGCTGGCGGCTCTGATTTATCAGGAGTCAAACTTCAACCCTAATGCCAAATCATGGGCCGGCGCCTGTGGCCTGATGCAATTGATGCCTGCCACTGCAGCCAACTTCGGGGCAACAAACCTGGAAGACCCTACACAAAGCATAGAGGCAGGAACAAAATATTTAAAGTGGCTGGAGAAATATTGGGAGAAAAAAGTACCAAATAAAAAAGAGCGGCTCAAATTTATTATGGCTTCTTATAATGTTGGACAGGAGCATGTGGCCGATGCACAAAGGCTGGCAGGCAAATACAACAGAAACCCAGAAGTGTGGGATAATAATGTCGCATATTTCATTGTACAGAAGTCAAAACATAAATACTGCACCGATCCGGTTGTGAAGTATGGATACTGCAGAGGCACAGAGCCATTTGAATATGTAAATAATATTCTGGAAAGATACGAGCACTATAAAAAATTAATTCGTGAAGATATTTCGTAATAAGGAGGTTTAAAATAATTATGATAAAGTACCATGAAGCAATTGTTCATTTTCCAATTGCACTCTTATTAACAGCTTTGATATTCTGTTTGATCGGCACTTTTTATAAAAGAGGCCTCTTCAAAGAAATTATTTTCTGGAATCTTGTATTAGGTGTACTGGCAACAGGCGGAGCGATTTATACCGGTTTCCAGGAGCAGGAGCAGATTAAAGACCTGCAGCTGCGTGAAATTCTGGATATTCATAGAAGGAATGCCTATATACTTGGCATCATATTTTTATGCCTGCTCATCTGGATGGGATGGAGAAAGAAAGGAATGAGGAACCTGGAATATTTTGCATGGGTTTCTTTTTACATCATCGGATCTTTTGCCATAGGTTACCAGGGTTACATGGGCCATGAAATGTCTGCCAAGATGGATGAATATGAAATCCGGGAAGCCTCAAAGCCAGTGCCGCAGAAAAAAGAGCTGGACTACGGGTGGAATTTTTGACATCACACATATCATCACCGCAAGGGGATCTTGTCAATTAATCTATAATGCCATCAACTCATTTTTACGCCAATTATTTATGGCTGTGCTTTTAAACAACAAGATCCCTACTGAATGACAGCAAGGATTTAATTTTTTGCTCATAATTTTTATCTTCCATAAAATTTAGAATTATGAGCAAATAAATATTCATCAAATCCATTCAGGATGGTTATACATTCAAAGGCGAATCATTTTTATTAGGAGCAGCCATGCTCAATGGAGAAGTAATTCCCGAAGCACAGGTAAAAATTCCATTAAAAACACTTAACCGTCACGGCCTTATCGCAGGCGCTACTGGTACAGGAAAAACCAAAACCTTTCAGATGATTGCAGAAAATCTTTCAGAGAAAGGTATTCCCGTACTCATGATGGATATCAAAGGGGACCTTAGCGGTATCGCGGCAGAAGGAGCATCCAATGCGGGTATCGAAGAAAGATGCAAAAAAATCAATACGCCTTTCTCTCCTAAAAAAATGCCCGGTAGAGCTTTTGACTATTTCCAAAGAGAAGGGCACAAGAATGAGGGCTACGGTTTCCGAATTCGGACCTGTGCTATTTTCAAAAATTCTTGACCTCAATGAAGCCAAGCTGTCTCACTGATTTTTATATTCTGCGATGACCAGCGGCTTTCTCTTCTTGACCTGGAAGATTTTAAAAAAGTATTGCAATATATCAGTGACGAAGGGAAAGCAGAGATAGAAAAATCATATGGTAAAATTTTAACTGCTTCCGCCGGTACTATATTTAAGAAAAGTGATCGGGCCGGAGCAGCAGGGTGCCGTATGTTTTTTGTCGAGCTGTCTTTCGA
>JAIERY010000078.1 GCA_019746425.1 Cytophagaceae bacterium | reverse complement strand
CGGGTTTTAATTAAACACCAGACCTAGAATTACCGTCAAAGATTATATATGAAAACCCGCAAGGTTTATAAAAAGGTATTTCTATTTTAATAAATAAGGATTTTTTTAATCCGGACGGAAGAACCGGTCTCTACTTTAATTATATATAAGCCTTTGGTAAGCCCGGATAAATCTATTTCGATAGGGTCACCGGTTTCAATGGCATAAGGTATTGTTCCGATAAATTGTCCTCTCAGGCTATAGATGCTTACCTCTGCTTTGGCAGCCGTGGCATCCAGCAGTAGTATAGAAAATCTGCCTGTATTGGGGTTGGGATATATGACAATTTCTTTTGTCTCTTTATAACTTATATTAATAGTATCCCTGTCTGTACAACCTGACGAATCTACCTGCACCCAGAATAATCCTGCCGTATCTGTGGTGATGGTTTGAGAATTTTCTGAAGTGTTCCACAAATAAGTGGTTCCTCCTCCTGCAGCTACCGCATCAAGCGTAATCACCTCATCCACTCCGATAATCTGATCTTCTCCCAGGTTTACATCCAGCCCTAATAACCTTATGGTATCATGCTTCAGACATCCTGCTGAATCTATTCTTACAGTATAGGTTCCTAATTTATTCACTGAGATGGTGGGAGTAGTTTCTCCTGTGCTCCACAAATAATTTCTGTTCGTAGTGTTTACTCCCGGGTCAAGTGTATAAGAAGAAGATACACACAATGAGAGATCTGCGCCGAGGTTAGGCGACTGACAGACCGGAGGAGGCAGGCGATAAAAATTTCCGGTAAGCATGAATAATGAAATCGTGTGCAGCATCTGACTGAAATATCCATCGGGCTGTGTTCTCACATTGTCAGTGTATGATGCATTGAGATGATCCTGGAAAGAGGCGTCGACCATCGCTGTCAGTGCAAAGGTTCCGACAAAAGTATTGTTATGGCTGTTGCCTAGTTTCGTTCCGCTTCTCGTATATCCGTCTACTACTTTAATAGTGCCGCCTACCGTGTTCTTCACAAAGTTGGCCATTTTAGTACAGATGCTTTTTGCCTGTGCTGTTCCAAACCATAAATAATCTGTTGCGATTCTCCAGGGAAGTCTTGTAGCATCATATGTATAATTATAGCTTATTCCTGCATTTCCCCCAGAGCCATTGCACCAGTCAGAAACAAGTCCTGTTGTTGGGTGCGCATTCGCCGCGATGATCTGGTAGCTGCGAGTAATTACATTGTCCCACTGCGCATCACCGGTCACCATTTTAAAAATTCTGTAATAGGCGGGAGCAAAGTAAGAGGGATTGGTAATGCTGTTTCCTCCCCACACATCACCCGGTTTTAAAGTATAAGAAGGCTTCTCCACTTCGTAAGCCATAATGTTATTAATAAGCGTGATGGCGTCTGCCAGATAATTAATAGTGCCTGCGCTTCCCCATTGCTTGTCTGCAATGATCAAACCCATAGCCGCATCTTCTTCTGCATCTGTGGCGCCATTATATCCATCGGAAGCAATCGTTCCGTTTGCATTTATTTTCCAGTTCATCACCCCGCGGCTGTTCATATATGCTTTGTAATAATTCCAGAGCCCGTTGAAAGTAGCCTGATCATTCGCATAAGCTGCAAGCAATAATCCATAAGCAATTCCTTCTGAAACGGTCGAACTCCCATCCTGAAACAAAACTCTTTTCATAGACACGTTGACATCAACCAGGTAAGAATATTTCCAGCTGTTGTAAGAGCTTAGTGCGTCCTGGTATTTGGCATTGGTGGGTTTGATGCCGTACACATAAGTAACATTCTGCGGAAAAGGGTAATTTCCGGCACTATATATATAAGAGGAAATCAGAAAGACCGTGAACAGGAGGATAAAGCGCATTCTCATAGGCAGATTAGAATGCTAAAATAATCATTTTTTTTCAGGGAATAATATAAAAACAGGCAAAAATGGTAAAGTAAACCCGCGTTTTCAGTGAAATTTTTTCAGCAATTGTACATTGCGAAGGGGCTGCTGTACTCATCCCTTTGAGGTGCAATTGAAGAAAAGGAATGTTAAGTTTATTATTAAGACGTCATTGCGAGGCAAATGAATATTTAAGGATAAAAATGCAGTTATTAATTATTTGAATCTGCCGGATTACTGGGCCGAAGCAATCCGTGAGTTAATGAAAGATCTTTAAGCTAACAGATTGCTTCGGCATTTCTTTTATATACGTCAATGGAAAAACTCATCTGCGATCATTAATACTTTCCTCATTTGCCTCCCAATGACGGGGTTATTTTAATAAATGAGATAGAAACTATTTACTCTTCGCCGCAATTATCTTCCTCTTCGCCTCCTCAATAAAAGGAATAAATTTCTCAGGCTTATATTCTTTCAGGCAAGTGAGATAGAATTGACGAAATAATTATCGAGGTGAAAATAAAACACATTGCTTTAAGGCCGTACGGCCTTATCATCATGTCTTACATTTTCCACCGTAAATATGAAGCTCAAAGATAAAGAAGGCATAATAAATTTTATCTGATCCTTAAATTAACAATCCATTGGATGCTCCTTCTTAAAAGGACAGGATTATTTGACGAAGATCAGAATATAGAAAGTTGATTATCGCTCGCCCGCTGATTTTTTGGAAGAACAGTTTCATCGGTTGTTTCTTTATCTGGCTGATTACGCTGCGGCGCTTCGCTTAATAATTCTTTTCGTGCTCCAGTCTAACAGCGAGTGTTTCAATATCGGCAATGCTTATTTTGATTTCATCAGGCGCATCGGGAATTTCATTTTCTGCTTTGTAAATGCGGGCCGCAATTACCTGGCTTCGCCAGATCTCCAGCAGCTCAATGGAATGTTGAATATTTTTCTGCTCCGCGATTTCAGATTGCAGGTGAATGGTTTCGAGTTTTTCTGCAAGTTTTTTGTCAGATAAAGAAGCAAGGAAAAGAATATTTGCTTCGGCGTTTTTTAAGAGCTGTTGTATGCGTGGATAATTATTGATCTTTATGCCCATTCTATTCCAGCATTTGGTTAATCTTGCTTTGCCACTCATCCTCAAACACTACCTGAAACTCAAAATCATGATCAGGGAACTCATCAAATAATTCCTTCCATGCCTTCTTTGCTCCTAATTCTTTACATAAGGCGAAAACATCCTGTTTATACTTCGTGTCATCATTCTTTAAGTGTATGCCTTTTGTTTCTAAAACATAAACTGTCCCGTAGTCTTCCTTACTACTCTCATTTCTTTCTGCTGCTATAAAATCCGGATAAATTTTATTGCGCTTCCATCCTTGTATATGGTAGTTTTGTTGACTCACATTCCTGTACCACCACAGTAATTTTTCCTGTTCATCAAGATAAATAGCAACAGACTTTTCAAGATCATTGATGTTTTCTTCAGGTACATAATCAAACAATGACCTTTGGATCGGCGTGTTGTCGTTACGAACTAACTGTTTATTGCTTTTAACATTTATTCGCGGAGGCAATAAAAATCCCTTTTGAGTAAGGAGGAAAAAACAAAGCCTCTTTTGTTCAATCATTCTCCGGAATGTATCCTCTGCTAAACGATTTTTTTCTTTCTCAAGAATTTTTTTCAGCTCTTCAATTACAAAAACAAAGTTGGACGCTATGGTTTCTCTGTCATATTTTTTTAAAAGCATTTTAATTGCTTTATCGCCGATCTGAAAGCAGATCCAGGGATTGGGAACGATTTCGGTAATTTGTCTTGTCAGAAAAACTTCATCGATTTCCAATGTTCCTGTTTTTTCCGCTCTTCCGGTCTCTTTAAGTAATTCTTGCTCCTCATCGCTAAGCCCCAAAATAATTTCCTGCTCTTTGTCCCGTTTCTTTTGTAAGGAAATATTATTTAATTCCTCTATGCTTATTTTTTTCCAATCAATATCGCTTAATATATCTCCTTCAAAACTCAAATCGCGCCAGCTCTCCTTTTCCTGAATTACAAATTTCGGCAAATAGATTTTTCCTTCGAATTTTTTAAAACCTGCACGATAACTGATTTCTTTCTCTCTAAATGCTGCATCCCGGTCAATACCTTCCTCGCCAACAATTCTTCCTGCTATGTCTCCAAGGCCCTCATCTTCCAGGCCTGATTTTATCTCTCTTACAAGTGTGCTCGCATTTTGCCTGAAAGTATAAACATAACATTCGTCCAGTTCCTTGAATTTTGTTTTTCGCCCAAAAGGTTGCCGCAATATCCTTCCGACCAACTGAGTAATTCCTGTAGAAGATGCTGGATTTGTAAGAATGGTAAGAACATAAGCGAAGGAGCAATCCCAGCCTTCTTGTAATGCCTGCTTGGTTATGATGTAGCGAATATCGCAATCAGAAGCGAACAAATCGACACCTTCAATATCATCTTTTTCACTTGATTTAATCGCAATACAATTTTCTGGCACGTTGCACTTTTTAACAAGAAATTCTTTTACTTCTTCCGCGTGAATATATTTTTTTTCTCTTTGGTCTTTCCCGGTTCGTTCTACCTGTATCAGACAAATCGGTCGGATATATTCTCCTGTATTTTCTTCATACTCTTTTGCTCTTTTTTCAAGCTCATTTCGTTTCTCAAAGCTTGCAAGCATGGTGTCTTTCCAATCAAGACTTGTTTTATTCGTCAGGTGTATATCCAGCTTTATCATTTCCTCTTCATGCAGTTCCCTTCCCGTAATTTTTACCAGTTCATTACTATTAGGAGGAGGCGTTGCCGAGAGCTCTAAAATACACGAGGGGTTGAAATTCCGTACGGTATCTCTTGCCTGTTCTCCATATGCCCTATGGCCTTCATCAATTACAATTAAAGGACGCAATACCCTCAGTGTATTTCCCAAAGATGTTTTTATCTGCGTTCCGAATATTTCCTGTTGAGAAGAAAAGCAATCCAGATTAGGAATAAGCTCTTTTAACTTTTTATGCCCTTCAAAATCATCTTCCCGTGGAAAAAAATCGGTAAACCCTCCGGCATCTCTGAAAACTTTCAACGTTTCTTTGTTTTGCCGGTTTGCAGAGGGCAGCATAAGCATTAAGACTAACAGGTTTTCTTCTACATCCAGCCGGTTAAACATTTCTGTCTTTTCTTTTATCAATGTTCTGCCTCCGCTTGAAATGTCCAGGATTTGCCTATAAGGATGCTCCCTGTTTTTGAGGGCAGAAATGGTCTGGCGGTAAATCTGAGTAGAAGGAACAATCCACAAAACAAGCCCTGTCTGCTTTTTAAGAAATATTTTTTGAATATTATCGATAGCGTGGCATGCCAGCAATGTTTTTCCTCCACCAGTGGGAACTTTCAGATAGATATCCGGAAGAGGTTCGTTAAGCCCGTTTGTTTTAGAATGATATACATTTTTCCCGGTGCTTTTTTCCCATGCCCGCTTTGGAAAGTTATAATCCATTGCCACTTCAGGATCAATTTCCATAGCCTTTTCATATTTACCTTTAAAGTCAGAAAGAAAACCCAAATAATCTTTCAGCTCTTTTAAAACCTTTTCCTGATAGTGCTTTAGCTTCATTGTCTGTTGTCTGAACTATGATTAAACTGATTTTTTGATAGACTATGATTCTTATCCGGCTTCATTACTCTTTTGAACTGTAACGAGGTATTGCCAAAATTGATAAGTAAACCTATTTTCAGGCCATATGCTTCCAGGTAATTAATTGCCTGGGCCAGATGAACATCTTCCAATTGAACGATGGCTTTTAATTCGACCATTATTTTCCCTTCTACAAAGAAGTCAACTCTGCGGGTTCCAATGTTTTCTCCTTTATAGAAAATTTCCATTTCATGCTCGCGGCTGAATTCCAGACCAATGGTTTGCATTTCAATTTCCATAGCTCTCTGATAAATAACTTCCTGAAAGCCATTACCCATATGCCTGTGAACCTCCATGGCGCAACCAATGATCTTCCCTGTAAGATCACTGAGCGGATACTCTTTTTTTATCATAATTTCTTTATTGTCTGAACTATGATTTTTTTGTTTTCGGATTACTATGATTATTTCTCTACCCAAACATGCTTTTATTTTTTAATCATAGTGTTCATAGAATCAGTCAAATCATAGTTCAGACTATTTTTGTAACCGGTATATTTCGTAAGGTAACTGACAGAATTCAATGCCAAAATCCACCAAGGTAGAATCATCCACATATTTAGCAGGGGCAAATACGAGGCGTTTTTTGCCCTTGAATTTTGGCAGTGCTTTGCAAAGATCAAGTGTCAGTGCATTTTTCTTCAGCCATTCTAGCTCCGGCTTATAAAAAAGATATACTTCAAAACTCTTACTTTCTCCTATGAAGCCCGTCTTTTCTTTAATGGCTTTTTCGTTGAACTCTTCGCCTGTGGCGGTATAGAAAAGATAGCGGGCAAATTCAGTAAAGGAAGGTAGTTTTTTCCCACGTAACAGGCTTTCCATCTCAATCGTGTCGCCCAACTGAAAATAGCTGAATGTGCCGCCCAGACCCTTTTTAAGATTTTCATTTTTGGATGTTTTAACTCCCTTGATTACACGGCGAACCCGCTCGGCTGTAATCGTATTGGCATAGTCTTCCATTTCTATCAAAATGAATTTACGATTCCCGCCATCTTCTTTGTTGAGCTCTAAAACTGCGTGGGCGGTTGTTGCAGAACCAGCAAAGGAGTCAAGAATTATGGAGCCTTTATCAGTTGAGATTTCGACAAACCGCTTAATTAATTCTATGGGTTTAGGGAATGTGAATTCTTTCTTGCCAAAAATTTCTTCTACCTCTCCTGTTCCTCTTCGACTGGAAACTTCATTGTCAATCTGCAGTGATCTAATCACCTTACTTGTATGTCTTGTTTTTTGAACAATTCTATACTCACCCGAATTCGTAATATGGCCTACAATCTCTTTATTTAAATTCTCTTTAGATTTTTCCTTACCCCACCTCCAAACTCTTGGTATACCTTCTTTTTGAGATACTACAGGAAATACTTCCGCCCAACCTTTATGTGGTTCAATGTCAATTTCAAAGAAGCCGTCGTTATTCTGATTTTTGGGATTTAAGTAAAATGGGTAATACAAATTTGGCCGGGTTTTAGGATTGAAAGCCACATTACCATTATAAAGTGGGTACAAATTAAATGGACCAAGCTCATCTTCATATGAGAATTCTTTGTCTTTTTCCGACAATTGATTAGCTGTTACCTTTTCAATATTCTTTGCATAAAATAATGCATATTCGTGTTGTGAAGCGATATGTCCATAGTCGATTGCGCTAGGTGATGAATTAATAATAAACATTCCAAGAAAATTATTTTCACCAAATACTTCGTCCGTTAAACATCTTAGGTTATGTTGTTCGTTATCATCGCATGAAATAAAAATAGCTCCTTCTTCACTTAAAAGTTCTCGCAACAATTTTAGCCTTGGCATCATCATACAAAGCCATTTATCATGTCTTGTTAAATCTTCAAGGTCTACTTCCTTACCAAGCCATTCTTGAATCATAGGACTATTTATATTGTCATTATACACCCATTTTTCATTTCCTGTATTATAAGGCGGGTCTATATAAATACATTTTACCTTCCCTGCATAAGTTGGAAGCAATGCCTTCAACGCTTTCAGGTTGTCGCCCTGGATGATCAGGTTGTCGTGCAAAGAAATTTTATTTGTCAGACTCAACTCTTTCTTCGGCACTAGCTGATGGTATTTCACCGCCAGATGGTGGTTCTGCACAAATGTTTTTCCTTTAAAGTGAAGGGAAGGCATATTATTTTTTCTTTTTATTTGAATATTTTAATTCTTTTTCCGCAACCTGCATTGCCTCCAGGGCAAGGCTTTCATCTCCCAGTATATATAATACCTTGTCAGAAAGCCAGGCAAGCATAAGTTCTTTTTCATTTACTTTAAAAAATCTAGCCAGTTTCACTATTTGCTCTTTCGTCGCCTTCCGCTCTCCGTTCTCAATTTTACTTAAAATCGCCTGGTCAATATCCAGATAGGGAGCCACTTTTCTTAAGGGCAATTTTTTCTCCATTCTATATGCTTTTATTATTTCTCCCAGCTTATTCATTGATTTTGATAAATATTATCAAAATAAATATATTTTGACAACTTTTGTCAAAATAAATCTGCTTTAGATTAAAAACAAAATTTTAGATTGATTTTTTTTAACTTAGCAGGATTTTCTATGAAACAAACCCGCAAGGTTTTTAAAAACCTTGCGGGTTTGTTTTAAAATTCAACATTCACAATTCAAAATTACTAAACGTAGAGCTTATCCACCAGCTCCTTATTTTTCTGCAGGATATGTTTACGCTTCAGACTTAATTTGGCTGTCAGCTCACCGGCATCTATCGTCCACAGCCTCGGAAGCAGCGCAAATTTTTTGACCTGCTCATACTGCGCGAAATTTTTATTGTACTCGTCAACCTCTCTCTGGAATTTTTCCAGCACCTGAGGATTTTTGATCATCTCCTCATCTGTCGTGTACGGAATATTTTTAATCGCGCACCAGCTCTTCACATCCGCAAAACATGGGACGATCAACGCACCCGGAAACTTCTGCCCGTCGCCAATGATCATTACCTGCTCAATGTAACGCGACTCCTTAAATTTATTTTCCATCGGCTGAGGAGCTATATACTTTCCACCCGATGTTTTGAACATTTCTTTTTTCCTGTCGGTGATCTTCAGGTATTTCCCTTCGACAAATTCTCCTATATCTCCGGTATGGAACCAGCCGTCTTTATCAATCGCTTCGGCGGTTAATTCAGGTTTGTTGTAATAGCCTTTCATAATGTGCGGACCTTTTGTAAGGATCTCTCCGTCGGCAGCAATCTTCACTTCCACGCCAGAGATCAGCGGGCCAACCGTTCCTATCCTGTTCTCTTCTTTATTTACCCTGTTCACCGCGATTACCGGCGAAGTTTCAGTAAGTCCGTAACCTTCCATGATAGGAATATTGGCGGACCAGAATACTCTTGCCAGTCTTGCCTGCAGCGCTGCACCTCCTGATACCACTGCCAGCACTTCTCCGCCAAGGGCTTCTCGCCATTTTTTGAAAATAATTTTATTGGCAAACTTCAATTGAAAATTATACCACCAGCCGAAATCTTTCTGAAGATCATATCTCAATCCAAGTTCAAGCGCCCAGAAGAAAAGCATTTTTTTAATTCTTGTAAGCGCTGCGCCTTTGGCATAAATTTTATCGTATACTTTTTCAAGCAAGCGCGGCACAGACACGAAGATGTGCGGGTGCACTTCTTTCAGATTATCCCCAATCGTCTCCAGGCTCTCTGCATAATAAATCGAAACTCCGCAAAATGCATACAGGTAATTCAGCATTCTCTCATACACGTGGCACAGCGGTAAAAAACTCAGCGCCCTGTGTCTGTGATCGACCGGCATCAGGGGAGCGCAGGCTTTGAAATTGCTGATGATGTTGTTGTGCGTAAGCATCACTCCTTTAGGATTGCCTGTGGTGCCGGAAGTATAAATTAAAGTAAGCAGGTCCTCGCCTTTCACTGCTGCTTTGCAAGGTTCAATATCTTTTGCATTGCCGGCCTCTCCCGATTTTTTTACTTCCGTCCAGTGCTTAGCATTATTTACTTTATCAAAGGTATATATTGCCTGTATGCTGCTGATGCCCTGCGTAGCTCTGGTCACTTTCTGATAAAGCTCTTCATTGCTCACGAAAACAATTTTCACTCCCGCATCCTGGAAAATAAAACGATAGTCCTCTTCCGTAATTGTCGGATACATCGGCACGCTTACGGCGCCCAGCTGCTGCACACCGTAATCCACAAAATTCCATTCAGGTCTGTTGGAGGAGATGATAGCAATCTTATCATCTTTTTTGATCCCCAGTTTTATCAGACCAAGGCTTATATCATTGGCCGCTTTGATCAGATCCTGGGTGCTGTATTTTACCCATTGGCCATTTACTTTGTTGACAATGGCATCGGGTTGAGGAAATTTTTCAAGCTGGTATGGCAGAAGATCAAATACTCTGGTTACTTCCATGGGTTTATTTTATAAATGAATGGAAAAAGAATTTTTGCTAATATAAAAAAGAAGTAGGAAGTCAGAAGTAGGATGTTCGATTTTTCTTTCAGACTTCTAATCTCTAACTTCTATTTCACTATTGCATCTCCCCGCAGAAGTCTGAATCTCTTCCTGGCGTCTGCACCAAAAATGCTTCCGGGGTATTTTTTCAGCAAGTCCTGATACAGGGCTTTTGCTTTTTCAGTGTCCTTTAAATTTTCCTCGTATATCAGGGCTTTCAGATAAAGCGCATCATCTCCGAGAATATCCCTCGCATACATATCACCGATTTTCTGCAGCATTAACACTGCCGTTTCATAATCGCCGATCTTTTTATATAGTTTTGCCTTTAGCCAGTAAATTTCATCCGTAAGAGAATGACCGGGATATTTTTTCAGCATTTCATCGCAGCGCTGAAGGGCTTCAGCGGTTTTATTCTGAAATAATAATAGGTCTATCGCCGCATATTCTTTCATCGCATCGGCAGAAGTATCCAGTGCAATATTATCCTGAATTAAAATACTTAAGTCCATAGCATCGTTGGCAATCTCACGCGAGGTAGCCAGCTTCAGCACATCCAGATGTCCCTGCGCCAGCTCAAATTCTCCTTTATAATAAGCGAGCTTCGCATTCCTCAGTTTTGCTTCATGCCCGAGTGGTTCATCTTTTTCATCTTTCTCCACCTGGGAATAAAGTAAAGTAGATTCCCATGGTTCTTCTTTCAGGAGGTAAATATCTCCCAGGTCAATTTTTGCTTTGTCTCTTAATTTCAGATCGTACCTTGATTGAGCGATCACATCGTTTAAAATTACAATGGCTGTGTCGCGGTCGTTTTTATAAAAAGCGAATAACAAAGCCATGCTTCTCATAGCTTCAAGAGTATTGCTGTTTTTCCCAAGATCATTCACTAAAGATTTATAATCATTGATAAGTGAGTTGATCCTGTTCATATCTACCGGAAAAGTATTTTTTACCTGCTCTTCCTTGGAGTTGATCAGCAACCTTCTTGCTAAAGAATAGTTGATGCCATTTTTAAATTCATCGACAACGTATTGAAAATATTTTGAGGCATTTTCATAGTCCTTATTTTCCATGGCAATTTTTCCTACTTCTATTACTTTGCCTCCCTGCATTTTATTTCTTTTATCGATCGCTTTGGCCTGGATCAATGCCTTGCTGAAATTTTTATGCTGAATATTCAGCCAGAGCAGTAACTCATTGAAAATGATCTGATCCGGATTTTTCTGAATTTTCGCGTAAAGCGTAGTTTCAAGTAAATCGTATTCTGCTTTTTCGGTCAGGTTATTCTGAAAAGTGTTTTTTACTGATTCAATCGCTCCGGGTACAGCTTCCAGGTAACCGAGCAGCTCTTCGATCATTTTTTCTGTTTCACCGGTGAGGTCATATACATTGGCAAGTCCGATCGCGTAAGAAGTTTTATCTCCTTCAGCTTTCCTGGCTGTTAAAAATAATTCCCTTGCTTCTTTTAACCTGTTACGCTTTATGAACAATGAACCTGACTTGTTCACACGGTCGGGAAAATTTTTTATAGAATTGACAAAGCTTTGAAATTCTTTCTGTGCTTTTTCTTCGCCAAGTATTTCCACATTTATTAAATAGTGATCAATCGGATAAAGGACATCATCCGGAAAAGCCTTCATCATTCTTTTGGAAAATTTTTCGGCATTTTCCTTTTCTTTCAATGCGAGCAGTGTATTCAGGTAATTGGTATAAATGAGCAGGAGGTTTTCTTCTTTTTTCGCAAGTTTTTCAAAAGTAACTTTTGCTTTTTCAAATTCTCCATTGTTATAATATTCATTCGCAATTCTTATTTCATCGCTTTGGCTAAATGCCAGACCTGATAAGAAGCAGAATAGAAAAGCGATGAAGAAATTTTTGCGGAACATTAACCTTTAATTTTTTTCGGCGTAAAATTTTTTACTGTCTGATTTCAGGAATAAAGTTGAGGTAATAAACTTAAAACCCCAAATATTTTTTATCAACCAATTCACACCCTTATTAATTATATTATTATTTATTTAAATAAATTATTATTAATTATTAAGGCTGTGGAAACGTTGAAAAGTCCTTTATGTGAATTGTGTGAATTTGATATCAATGTATTTTTCAGTTATTCATCCTGATATTCACACTTTACATATATCGTAAAATATTGATCTTTTGTTACTTGAGACTTTACTAACAAAGATGAAAATTTCTTAATATTTTCTTAACATCTTATTAATAGAGAAGTGAATGTTGGTAAAGGAATTAATAATTTAACATATGCCAACATTGTAAACATGGGGTCTTACCTACCTATATACCTGTCAGAACCAGATATTGTTTTCACTTTTTTATTAATTACTTTTCCCTCTATTATTAACAGCTTTTGTGGAAAAAAATTGCCTTTATTCAGGATTAATGAGGGTTTTATTAAAACAGAAAGCTTATCAGAATTGAAATATAATGTCCACTATTTCCCAATTGGCCCTTAATTCTATTTTGTCTTTATAAGTGTAGATATCTTCAGGCTGTTCGTTATTCTTCAGATTGCCCTGATCCCATTTGCCATTGTTGTTTCTATCCTCGATTGCCCTGAGGTAATAAGCGCCAGGTTTAAGGTAATTGAAGCTGATTGATTTTACATTATTTCTTCTTTCAACCAACTTGAAATTGGCATCGAGCAGTTCTATGATATAAGAAGTTTTGGTGGTTTTGATAATACCTTTAATGCTTCCGTATTCTCCTTCTTTTATAAATGAGAATTTTAAAGAGTCGCCGGCATTATAGGTATTTGCAGAATAGAAGGTCTTTGGTAATATAGAAATGACCACACTATCTTTGGCATAAGTAGATTTCTGTATTTGAAGCTTATTATGAGCAAGCCATTTTACTTCTGTTTCCTTTACTGCCTTGAGCAAGGTATCTTCGGTGAGCGTAATTTTGCTAAGGTCAGATTTTGTAACGGAGCGGGAGAAATTCAGGGTAATATCTATTTTACCTGGTATCAATAGTTTATCATACGGTTCAAAGCTTATTCTCAAAAAGCTTTCTTTCTTTTCCTGGGTACTGGGAGGGAAAAATATTTTTATATCAGCTGTCCCTTTATTGCCGGATGAATCTATTAATGCAAGTGTCAATGAAATGGAATCCGTTTTTTCAAAACTGTTAAGAACAGAAATTACTTTACCTTCTTTATTAATGGTATAGTATATTTTTGCTGCAGCAGGCGACGTAATAGTGACAGAATCTACTCCTTCACTTAAAGAGATATTACTCAGCTCGTCGGTATTTTTTATGTAGACTACTTTGGGAGCTTTGGTATCGATGGTGGCTATTCTGAAGTTGATGTCTTTCTGTGAGCGCTTCAACTCAACATTATTGATAAAGGCAAGCTTTTCAGGTTCTTCGTATTTTAAATTCTTGTTGTTATCCTCTATAGCATAGACATTATAAATTCCATTTTTTACATTTAATATTTTGTAAGAACCGTCGGTGTTTGTCTTGGTAAAGTAGAGGGGTTTGCTATTAGAGGGATTTAAAGTATCTGCCTGGTTATATAAAGAAACCAAAGCTCCGGATACCTGCTGATTATTTTTTAAAAGACTTACTTTTCCTGATACGGATATAGAATCCATATAAGGCCCTGTGCTGAATGCCAGCACTAAATTTCTTGTGGCGTTCCCTTCAGTTATATCTTTGATACCATCCCTGAAGTTTAAAGTGTACGTGGTATTTTCAGAAAGATTTTTTTCAAAAATGATTCTCAGTCTGTTTCTCCTTACTATGAATTTATAAGGATTATTTTCTGAAGGAGTAATTAATAACTGATCCTGTAAATTGTTGGTAGCGATGTCTTCATTGAAAATCAATTCAAGTATATTTCCTTTAAAATTCACCGCGGTATTTTTTGGAAAACTTTTGTCAGATAAAAATTTAGGAGGCACTTCATCTTTTGCACCACCTGTCGGAGAAGAAATATTTGCACATGAAAAAATGAGCGGGATAATTAAAAAGAAAAAAATATATCTGAAAAAATGCTGCATCAGGTTTTATTCCTTTGAGATCACATAGATAATACTTGAATACTTATTATTGTTAAACATTCCTGAAATGTTTGATTTCCAGCCGTTTAATACGGGCTTTATTATGGTAGCTGCCTGATTATCAGACAGATACTTTTCGCTCATCAGGCTGACATAGTATGAATCAAATTTCATGGGTAATGTTTGCTCCAGCTTGAGTCCATGTTTGGTCAGCAATTTTTCCATGGTCTCGGGAGTGAAATGGTATAAATGACGTGGAACATCATAGGCTGCCCAGAATTCTTTATAGTGCTTTGCATCTTTTGAATCACAGTTCGGAACTGCAATAACGATGCGTCCGTTTTTGCGGAGCAATACTTTTAATTTTATGATCGTCTCATTTAGCTTGTGTACATGCTCGAGCACGTGCCACATAGTGATGACATCATATTGATTATTTTCTATAGAGAAAACAGAAGAGTAGAGTTCTTTCCCCGTGAGCTCTTCCGCAATTTTTCTTGCCTTATCGTCTGGCTCCGTGCCTTCCACATTCCATCCGTTGGCCTTGCATGTTTTTAAAAAATATCCTGTACCGCAGCCAATATCAAGCAAGGTTCTGTTTGCGCTTAACGAGTTGACAAGTTTTAATTTTTTCTTTAGTGTGATCTCTCTTACAAAATGATATGCACGATTGATCAGACCTTTCTTAGTATCAGAGTGAGAAATATATTCTTCTGATTGATAATATTTCCCTATGGAATCTTCTGAAGGATGAGGGTTGATAAATTTGAAATTACAATCGCTGCATTTTACGATGGTGAAATTTTCTTTCGATACACTATGGTCTTTGCAATTCAGAAAAGACTCAAATTTTTTTCCTTCACAGACAGGACACTGATTAAAACTTACTAGCATTATCTTCCCAGGTATACCATTAAAATTGAAATATCTGCAGGCGACACACCGCTGATCCTTGAAGCTTGTCCGATCGTCTGCGGTTTTATTTTTTTCAGTTTCTCTCTTCCCTCAGCAGAGAGAGATATGAGCTGATCGTAATTGATATTCGGTATGACAAGATTTTCCAGCGCCGACATTTTCTGAGCGATCTGTTCTTCTTTCTGAATATAATCCTCATACTTCACTTCTATTGTTGCAAAACTGATCAGCTCTTCTTCAAAACTACTGAAGCTTTTTTTGATTTCTTCATTAAGAAGAAAATCCTGTATTTCTATATCAGGTCTTTTGATGAGATTATACATAGCCATCTTCTCCCTGATAGGAGAAGATCCTTTTGATTCAAGAATTCCATTTACCTGCTCGGGAGAAATTTTGGTTTCTTTAAGCTTCTTAAGAATGGCTTTAGTGTCCTCTTCTTTCTTCCGCACATTTATTAATCTTTCTTCCCTGGCCAAGCCGATCTCAACGCCCTTAGGTGTAAGCCTCAAATCTGCATTATCCTGCCTTAAAAGGATCCTGTATTCTGCTCTGGAAGTGAACATGCGGTAAGGTTCCTCAGTCCCTTTATTGATGAGGTCATCTATTAGAACACCTATATAGGCTTCTGATCTTTTTAAAATGAATGGATCTTTCTCGCGGACTTTATTATGGGCGTTTATCCCAGCCATTAATCCCTGGCAGGCGGCCTCCTCATATCCGGTTGTCCCATTTATCTGACCTGCAAAGTAGAGGTTCTGGATTAATTTGGTTTCCAGGCTAAGCTCCAGCTGCATTGGAGGGAAATAATCATACTCTATAGCATAGCCGGGCCTGAACATCCGTGCATTTTCAAAACCCGGAATTAGTTGCAGGGCCTTGTATTGAACATCTTCAGGTAAAGAGGTAGAAAAACCATTTACATAGATTTCCACGGTATCCCATCCCTCAGGTTCCACAAATATCTGATGCCTTTCTTTATCTGCGAATCTGTTTATCTTATCTTCTACGGAAGGACAATAACGCGGCCCTCTCCCCTGTATCCTTCCGGAATACATAGGAGAACGGTCAAATCCCTCTTTCAAGGCTTCATGTACCGCATGGTTGGTATAAGTAATAAAACAGCTTTTTTGAAGCGCTAAAGGCTTTGTGCTGTCCAGGTAAGAAAATTTCGATGGATTTTCGTCCCCTTTTTGCTCTTCCATTTTAGAATAATCCAGGCTCCTTCCATCTATTCTGGGAGGGGTTCCGGTCTTCATTCTTCCTGCCTCAAAGCCTAATTCTATAAGCTGTTCGGTTATGCCGGTAGCCGCCTTTTCTCCTGTTCTGCCGCCTCCAAACCTCTTCTCGCCTATATGTATTACTCCATTTAAAAAAGTTCCATTGGTAAGCACTACAGCTTTACAAGGTATCTCAATTCCTAAGGCTGTCCGTACTCCTACAACCTTTCCCTCTTTTACTACCAAGCCTCCTACCATTTCCTGCCAGAAGTCTATATTGGAGATAGCCTCCAATTGTAGCCTCCATTCTTCTGCAAACCTCATCCTGTCATTCTGTGTCCTGGGACTCCACATAGCGGGCCCTTTAGACCTGTTAAGCATTCTGAACTGTATGGCTGATTTATCGGTAATAATGCCTGAAAGGCCTCCTAAGGCATCAATTTCTCTTACTATCTGTCCTTTGGCTACACCCCCCATGGCTGGGTTGCAGGACATTTGGGCTATAGTCTGCATGTTCATGGTAATCAAAAGCACTTTTGACCCCATATTGGCAGCAGCGGCGGCGGCTTCGCAACCGGCATGGCCAGCTCCAACGACTATAACATCATATTCTTTAAACATTGCTTAGGTGTTCCACGTGGAACAGTTGTATTGGATTAGAATTACAAAGATAGGTAAGAGTCCTCTTTTTTCCTCATTTCCTTTTGTTGGGGAATTGTTTTATCCCCGTATCCGCATAGATGTAGAAGTCCATGGATCATTACCCTTTTTAATTCAGATGGGAAAGAGGTTTTAAACAGAAGGGCATTTTCCTTAACTCTTTCAATACTGATAAAGATATCCGCTTCAAGAATTCCTTTTTCCTCCGAATTATCAAAAGTGATAATGTCAGTAAAATAATTATGGTTCAGATATTCTTTATTTATTTTTTTAAGGTAGGCGTCAGAGCAGAAAACATAATTAATGCCCTTTATTTTAAAGCCTTCTTTGCGGGAGATTTTAACTAAAGCAGCTTTTAGTTTTTCAGCCTGATTAAGCCTGAAACGAATGTCTTCTTTATGGAAAAGTATTGAAGAATGTACGGGCATTAGAAATAGAACGCCAGTTCTACCGTGCGGCCTTCGTTGTAGAAATTAACCTCATCAGAAAGGTGTCTCATAAGGAATATTCCCCTGCCTCCTAGTTTGTCAAGATTTTCAGGGGCAGTAGGATCAGGAAGGGTGTCGTAATTAAAACCTGGACCTTCGTCTTCAATTAAAAAGCTTAATTTGTTTTCTTCACAGTTTACAGTGAGGGTAACGTTTTTATTCTTGTCCAGCTTATTGCCGTGACGAATGGCATTGTTAACGGACTCAGTAACGGCAACCATAATGTTACCATAAATATCATCATCGATTTTAAAACGATCCTTAACATTATCGATAAAACTTTCGATAATGCGAATGTTTTCTGGTAGCGATGGTATCGTGATCTTTAAAGAATCCATTTAAAAAATTAAGCTCCGCAATTTATATCTATTTTTCAATTTTTTGAAAATATTCATTTACTTCTTGCTTGTAATAAGGAGTAAGTGTTGGAGGCGCTGTTTTAAGCAGATCAATCTCCTTTTCTTTTGCCTTAAGATATTTTTCAAAAGAAGGAGGTATCTCCGTTTTAGTCTCTTTTGGTTTTTCAGCTTCTCTTCTTTCTTCCTCTCCCTGCTCTCTCATAGATTTTTCAGCTTCAAGCAATCTCGTCAAAATTTCCTTCTGTCTGTTTATTAATTCCTGACTTAATTGTTTGTTCACTAAATTTTTTTCCGTTTCTTCCATTTCCTGCTGAAGCTTTTTCAATTCATCTCCCGCTTTGCCATTGCCGCCGCTTTTCTCTAATTCTTTCAAAGCATTTCTGATCATCTCCTGTTGTGCGGCCAGCTTAGCCAATTCCTCAGATAATTGTCTCCCTGTTTTGCCGCCTTCTTTCAATTTCTGAATTTGTTCATTCAGCTGCTTCTGCAATTCTCCAAGGCCAGGCTGAGGTTTTTTACCAGGCTTCTTACACATTTTGCCCTGGCCATTCTTCATAGACTCCGCCATTTGTTCCTGCATTTGCTTCAATGCATCGTTAAGCAATAGCGCAAGATTGTTCATAGAAGTCATGGCAAACTGCTGCTTGCCTGTCGCGATATCAACCCTTCTGTCTTTCAAGGCATCCAGGCTCTCTTCCATGCTCTGCTCCATCAGGCCTACCTCACGTGTCACGAATGACTGGATCTGGAAAACTCTTTTGGCAAGAGCAAGCAGACTATCTTCAATTACTTTACTGTCTTCAATTAATTTCAGCTGCTTCTGGCTTAAACTTAAATACCTCGGATCAGAATGATTTACTTTTCTGAACTCTTTCATTAACTCTTCCTGGTCGAATGAAAGTGTAATTAAATTTTCCAGAATGTCTCTCAGCGCATCAAGGTTCTCTTCATTCTCCTGCTGCTGCATTTCTGATTTCATCTGATCCAGTTTGTCGGAAAGTTTTTTCATTTTTTCTGCAGCATTTTTCTGAGCGTTTTCTGCTTTCTTGTTATTTTCATTCTTAAGATTCTCTGTGCTGTTCTTCTGCTCTTTATTAATTTCTGATTCCTCTTCAGAGGTATTTTCCATTTCTTTCTTATTCTCCAGCGACTCATTGATTTCAGAAAGCTCTTTCATCTCCTTCTGAATTTTTTCAAATTCTTCATTGAGCTTCTGCTGTTCTTCCATTAATTTTTCATTGCTCTCTTTTTTCTCCGATGTTTTCTCTGATAAATTTTCCTGCTTCTCAGAAAGCTTATTCAGATCATCTACTATTTTATCGAGCTTCTGTTCGAACTGCAATTGCTTGAACATCTCCATCGCACGGTCAAGATCTTTCTGAAGATTATCATCTTTCTTCAACTCTTCTAAAATTTTCTGAATGTCTTGTTTGTTGTGTTGCTCTTCCAAAAGTTTTTTCAATTCTTCGAAAAGTTTCTTAGTCTCATCGTCCAGTAACTCATTCATCAGTTTCTGAAGTTGCTCCATCTTATAAGCCGTCTCCGGGTCTATTTCATTAAACTTTTCATTTTTTTCATTCAGGGTTTCATTAAGCTTCTTCAACTCTTCTAAATCTTTTTTGAGCTCTTCATGTTTTTTCAATACTTCTTCCAGCGCTTTCTTATCCTGCCAGTTAAGATTGTTTTTCGTTTTAAGCTTATTCTCAATTTTGTTAATATCATTCTCAAGCTCCTTACTCTTTTTAAGAGCCTTATCTAATTGATTTTCAGCGTTTTTGGAAGAAGTGGAAATCTGATTCCTGATTTCTTCCTCCGTAGGAAGATGGAAAGTAAAGGTTCTTGTTTTGGAGCTTTTGCTTCCATTCACTCCATCATTGTCCCAAACCTGTAAATAATATTCAATATTCTGTCCGGGGTCAATTACTAAAGAATCAATCTTCCAGTTATAAAAGAAATTCTGATTGGCAGATCTTGAGTCTATAGAAATCGGCAGAGGCAGAAATTTAGAATTGTCATTCTGATTTTTAGTTATTCTGTAAAATAACTTTAGAGATGTAACGCCATAGTCATCGGCAATGCTTCCACCAAGTGTAATGAAATTAAATAAGACCGTATCAGTAAATTGTTCTGCCTGAATGGTTGGAAACTGATCAGGTATTACGTTGATATAGTAACTGATTTTCTCTTTGCTCTTGCTGAAATTGTTTTCAAGCTCTATCTCATAGTTTTCTGACTTGTGAGATCTTTTGCTGTATCTGAAAATATTGTTTTCTCCTTTGAGGCGCAGCGGATTTTTATCTTCTGAAAATTTCAAATGGATATTGTCTGCATCGACTGCATTGAATTCCCATGAGATAGTTGTTCCCTCTGGCACAGTAAGATTGCCCGCATTTTTCAGTGATTCGTCCTTCTTGTTAAGATAAGCCGGATAGCGAAGGGATGCTTCAAACGATCTTAAGTCCGGACGGCTGAAAACTTCAAGTTTGTAATTTGCAGAATTATATCCTGCCGCTTCAAACTGAAAATTTTCTGAGCGCTGAAGATTTTTAAAATCATAGACGAAATTACCCAATGATTCTTTTCTCATCTTGGTACGCTTTCCATTGGAAATGATGTATACATTATCCGGAACAACAGATCCTTTTAAAGAAAGCCTCAGTTCATAATCTTCATTTTTAAAAGCCGACAGTTTTTTATTGGAAATAAAAAACTGGAAAGGAGCCGGGTAAACGTAATCCTGGTTATAATTGATGATTCTGGAAGTGCTCTCCACAAAAAGCTGTGGAACGAACATCAGAATGGTTAATATGGTAAAGAAAGGGATTATTAAGAATCTTGCTCTTCTCCTGTTTTCGCCATAATCAACCGCCTTTACAAAAGGCACTACGGAAAAATCTTTGGTTCTTTGAGCGATGCTTGCCTGTACGAGTGCATTTTCGGCAGTAGACAGTCTTTGCAGCTGAATGGCATTGAGGAGTTTATCCTGTATTTCAGGAAAATATTTTCCAATCTGTACAGAAGCTTCTTCATCTGTCATTTGGTGATTAAGGGAAAATAATTTGAAAGCAGGATGAAAAACCCATTTTACCAGTACAAAACCTGTAATAAGAATATAGCTGAAAAAAAAGCCGATTCTTACCGGAGTATCAAACCTTCCATAATATTCCAGGAGATTAAAAGCTACATAAGCGACTGAAAGAATAGAAAAGGAATAGATTGTCCCCCTCAGAATCATATTGAGATAATATTTCCTTTTATAGGCTTTTAAATTTTCAAGAATTTGATTGAATGAGCCAGTTACCATCATCAGGATAAAACGGGAAAGTCTATAAAATATTATTGGTCACAGAGAGCATCCGTGACCAATAATATACTGAATTTTCGGGCAAGATGTTGCCCCTATATCTGAATTAATTAAGAAGCTTTTTTACCAGGCACCATGTAAACTTTTGTAAAGTCACGGTACTGCATTGCGTTATTTGGGAAATTCTTAATATTTGGCTGAACAAGTCTATACCCTTCATCATACCATAATACGATAATCGGGGCATCCTGGATCATAATATTTTCAGCCATCATAAAGTATTTGAATGCCTCTTCCTGAGTTTTTGCCCTGATACCCATTTCATAATATTTGTCGAATTCAGGATTCTGGTATCTCATCATGTTAGGATAGGAAATCTTGTTCTGATCAGACGGCACGTTTTTGCCATAGAAGAACCATAGGAAGTTTTCAGGATTTGGATAATCTGCAAGCCATCCGCCTCTTGCGAAATCTGCTTTTCCTGTCTGCATGTTTTCAAGAAGCTGAGCAAGAGGCACCACTTCAATATCGATCTGCACTCCCAATCCTTCTCTTAATTGTTTCTGCACCTCTTCTGCAACTGCTACGTTTCTTTCTCCGTCTGAGTTCAACTGTAGTTTTACGCGTGGGAAATCTTTTCCATCAGAGTAACCCGCTTTGCGTAAATAATATTTTGCAGAATCTACATTGTAGTCGTATCCTTTAATGTTTCTGATATCATATCCTTTTTCAGCAAAAGCAGGGGGGGTGATACCATAAATCGCCGGCCCGAATCCTTCTCCATTCAGAATAGCTTCAAGTATGTAATTTCTGTTGATGGCATAAGAAAATGCTTTTCTCACATTTCTGTTTCCGAAAATTTTTCCGGAGTTAAGGAATAGAAGGAAGTGCGTAGCAAGCTCAGGAGTTCTTTGCAGGTCATACTTGCCGTATTGTCCTTTTTTCTGTGTTGCCTCTTCTTCAATTTCTATGATGTGATCTGTTGGCATACGATACATCATGTCAAGATTTCCTTTTTTAAATTCAAGCAGCTCAGATTTTTTATCTTTCATAAACCTGATTTTAATTCCGCTCAGGTAAGGAAGCTTATTTCCATTCTCATCGCTTAAATAATAGCTCACATTCTTCTTAAGAATTACAGCGTTTCCTTCATCGATTCTGTCTATGACAAATGGCCCTGTTCCCACAGCCTTTGTTCTCATGTCCACATCATATTTTTCATAAGCTTCTTTAGGAAAAATAAAACTGTATGGTTTTGCAAGGTTGTACAGGAAGATGGAAGTAGGCTGGCTTAAAATTAACTGTACAGTGTATTTGTCAACTACTTTAACGCCTTCAAGTTCGAAGTTAGGTTTTTTACCTCCTGCGCTCGCTGTGTAGTAAGCATCTGCGCCTTTTAAAATTCCTTTGAATACTGCACTGTATCCCTGGTTATTTACATGGTCGGTGCAAAGGAGAGTGAAGCAAAACTTAATATCGTCTGCTGTAACTTCTCTTCCTTTTCCGCCCGGAAAGCATTCGTTATCATGGAACATTACTCCCTTTCTGATTTTGAAAGTGTAAACAGTCTGAGAAGTATCTTGTGAAAAACTTTCTGCAATAGAAGGCACCAGTTCAAGATTGTCCGGATTAAATTTTACAAGACCTTCATAAATCTGAGTGGCAATTCTGTAAGAGATTGCATCATTGATGTTATGAGGGAAAAGATTTTTGAAGTAGTCAGATTCATTTAACTTGAAAAGGCCTCCGTAATATTTACCTCCTTTTACTTCACGTAATGTTGTTGGATCATCAGACCCGTCGGGCTGAGGCGTGCAGGAGTATAAAAAGAGGCTGGCACATAGCAAGCTGACAAGTACTTTTCTCATTGTATATTTTAAAAATTTGTTAAACAATAAATTTGGTCAGAAGAGTTGACAAGCAATTTAGTAACAAAATCTCATTAAAAAACCAAAATTACAAGGATTTTTGCATTTATCGACAATCTCTGTTACCTATATACTACCTACTCCATAAACAGGTTTAACCTTATTTTTACCATGTCACGGAATTTTAAATAATTTCTAATAAAACCGGACAATGGTCAGAATAAAGGGCTTCTTTTAAAATAACCGTTCTCTTTAATCTGGCGGCCATTTTTTCAGTAGCAGCGTGATAATCAATGCGCCAGCCCAGATTTTTGACTCTTGCCCCAGCCCTGTAGCTCCACCAGGTATAATTATGAGGTTCCTGGTTGAAATATCTGAATGTGTCTATAAATCCGCTATCAAAGAACTTAGACATCCACTCACGTTCTTCAGGAAGGAAACCCGAAGAGTTAGCATTGGATTTTGGGTTATGAATATCTATTGGTTTATGACAGATGTTAAAATCACCGCATACAATCAGACTTGGAAAATCTTTTTTGATCTCTGAAATATAATTAAAGAAATCTTCCAGCCACATCATTTTAAATGCCTGTCGGTGCTCGCCGCTTGAGCCCGAAGGCATATAAGTATTCATTAGGGAAAAATCTTCAAAGTCCACCCGGATTACTCTTCCTTCGTTGTCATATTTTTCTATTCCGCATCCGACGCAGACATTTTTAGGTTTTATTCTTGTAAATACTGCGACTCCGCTATATCCTTTTTTCACTGCCGGATGCCAGTAAGTTTCATAGCCAAGGTCTTTAACAGGACTATGATCAATTTGTTCCGGAGTAGATTTAATTTCCTGCAGACAGACAATGTCTGCGTCTACAGCTCTCATCCAGTCGATGAACCCCTTTTTCACTGCAGCGCGAATGCCGTTGACGTTGTAGGTGATTATTTTCATGTGAGTTGGCAATAGGCAGTTGGCAATAGGCAATCTTGCCGACTGCCTATTGCCAACTGCCGACTTAATTTTTTAAAGATCCGCAAAATATTCTTTGATATGCATCTGCAGCAACTTCTCCTGCTCGATCAGATCAAATTTAGGAAGTGGTTTTATTAATTTATAATGCGGCCAGCCTTCTTCATCTATTCCTTCGAGTTCATAATATCCTGATTGACTTAACAGTTCACATATTCCAATGTGCATCAGGTCTTGTTTTTCTTCTTTGGAAAATCTTTTTGTTCCCTTTCCCAGGCTTTGCACTCCAATGAGAAAAAGGATGGCATCAAGATTAGGTTTTTTGCCTATTGCTTTTGCAAGCTTTCCCAGCAGCATCTCCCACTCTAAATCTATTTCTTTTTTTTCAGACATTTTTTCAAAAATATTAACGAGGTAAATATAAATAAAAGTATGCCCTGTTAAGCCGCGGATAAAAATTAATGCTTTATTTTTTAACTTTATGTCTTTAACCAGCTATTATATGATTCATGATTTTATCTCTCTCATTTTCCCGGATAATTGTGCGGCTTGTGATGAGGTTTTATATAAAGGTGAGCAAAGTTTATGTGCTGCCTGCCGGGTAAATCTTCCTCTGACAAATTACCACTTAGACAACGAAAATCCACTAATGAAAAGATTCTGGGGGAGAGTTCCTGTCGATCACGCGCTTGCTTATTACAAATTTACTAAAGGAGGGCAGGTGCAGCAGATCCTCTATAAAATTAAATATGATGGAATGAAAAGCGTGGCCAGGCAATTGGGCGTATGGTATGGTTACGATCTGTTGAAGGCAGGCTTTGATAAAAAGGTTGATTTGCTTGTGCCCGTGCCGCTTCATCCGCGAAAGCAGTGTCAGCGCGGATATAATCAAAGTGCATTTTTTGCAGAAGGACTTTCTGTGTCACTTAATCTTGCCAATTATACTTCTGTGCTTTCGCGTGTGTCGGACAAAAGCAGCCAGACATTAAAAAGCCGTTTTGAAAGATGGCTCAATGTAAAAGATCTGTATAAGATAAAAGACAAAAGTTTTATTGAGAATAAACATGTTCTTCTTTGCGACGATGTGATCACGACTGGTGCGACGATAGAAGCCTGCGCAAGAGAATTGCTTGATCATGGGGCAAAGCAGGTAAGCGTAGCGGCGATAGCAGCGGCGGAGTAGATCCATCTATATCCCTAGAGCAAACAAAAAAGAGGGTCAGCGTTAAAAGTTGGGGAGTAATTGAAAAAAGGATAGTTTTGGGATAAA
>JAIERY010000268.1 GCA_019746425.1 Cytophagaceae bacterium | reverse complement strand
GAAAAGGCAAAAGAGATTGATCAGATAAAAGGTGAAGGCCTGCGTTATTCAGTAGGTACGCTGGTCAATAATTTTGAAGAATATCAGGTAATGCTGAGCTCTTTTGATAAGGCAGGTTTTAAAGATACTTTTTGCGAATTCATTTATATCGATAATACTAAAGGAAATAAATATGAAGCTTATGAAGCGCTCAACAAAATAATTTCACGCGCCAGAGGAGAGTATATTATTCTCTGCCATCAGGATATAGAATTGAAATTTGATACCATTGAAGTGCTGGAAAAAAGAATTAAAGAGCTGGATCAGCTTGACAGTAACTGGGGGGTCATTTCAAACGCAGGGGGACTGCATTTAAAAAAAATATTCCAGAGAATTTCCCATTTACACGAAGAATTGAATTACGGTCCATTCCCTTATAAAGTAAACAGCGTGGATGAAAATTTTATACTTATTAAAAAGAGCGCTAACCTTTCTTTCTCAAGAAATTTAAAGGGGTATCATATGTATGGGACCGACTTATGTATTATTGCTAATACGATAGGTTACAATGCCTGGGTCATAGATTTTCATTTGCTTCATAAAAGCACAGGCAATATGAACAATTCTTTCTTTCAAAACCGGAATGAATTGATTGCCAAATACGGGAAGGCCTTCAGACCAAGGTATATCAGGTCTACCTGTACTAAAGTTTACATATCCGGAAGTCCCTTAAAGCGCAAAATCATGAATACCCAGGCCATGGTGTTTTTCAGCAAATTAGTGCTTAAAGTCAGAAGAAGAATTAAGGGGGATTATCTTTTCAAGTAGACAAGCCCTGACATGCCTTGTAAATGTAAGTTTAGCAGGCAATTAATTCTATATACAGGTTTTTTAAATTCCTAAATCTCCCTTAATTTTTGTACCTTTCGGCTTACATTAAGATGGATTCCCGATGAAAGTCTTTTTCAGACTGTTTTCTTATGCAAAACCAATAGAGAAATTTGCAATACCGTTTTTTATCTGCACATTTCTTATGACGGTATTCAACCTTCTTACTTTCAGCTTGCTTATTCCCATGCTGCAGATACTATTCGAGGAAAAGGCAATAGCAACCCCTCTAAAACCCGATTTTTATTTTGGATTTAAATATTTCAAAGATCTCTTTAACCATTATTTATACTATACCATTAATCAACCCAACGGGAAGATGCGTGCATTAATTTTTGTATGCCTGGTATTTCTAATATCTACCATCCTATATAATTTATTCCGATATCTTTCTCAGCGAATTATGGAAGATTTCAGAATACACACTCTTCTTAATTTAAGAAAAGTGGTATTTGACAGAGTAATGAACTTTCATCTTGGATATTTCAACAATGAAAGAAAAGCAGACATCATGGCCAGGATGATCTCTGATGTACAGATCGTACAGGCTTCTATTACCAGTACATTAACGCTTTTTGTCAAAGAGCCGATTTCATTGATTGGATATATGGCAGTCCTGTTTTACATGTCATTTGAACTGACCATCTTCAGCATACTGGTTATCCCGATATCCGGTTTTGCCATTTCGCTGATTGTAAAAAGGTTAAAGAAACAGGCACATGACTCGCAAAATTCTTATAGTCTTATGATGGGTACCATAGATGAAGCACTGGGAGCTATGAGAATAGTAAAAGGATTCAACGCTATAGGCTACATCAAAAATAAATTTCACCAGGAGAATTTAAAATACATTGGTATAAGTAAAAAAATGGCCAGAAGGCAAGAGCTGGCTTCGCCGGTTTCCGAAAGTCTTGGAGCATTGGTAATAGTAGGAATTGTAATCTATGGAAGTTCACTGATTTTTTCGAATTCATTTTCATTAAATGCTGAAGAATTCATTGCCTATATTGTTTTCTTCTCTCAGGTAATGAGGCCTGCAAAATCTCTGACAAGTTCTTTCGGCACTATTCAATCCGGCCTTGCTTCGGCAGAGAGAATCATCCATTTGCTGGATACTAAAGTTGAAGTTCAGGATAAAGCAGATGCCGTTGAAGTCAAATCTTTCGACAAAGAAATTGAATTCAAAAATGTAAGCTTTGCCTACAATAAAAATACTGATGTATTAAAAGATGTGAACTTCGTACTTAGAAAGGGAGAAACTATCGCATTAGTCGGACCATCAGGAGGAGGCAAGTCTACTATCTCTGACCTTATTCCCCGATTTTATGATCCCACCAAAGGTGCTATCACCATAGACGGAATAGATTTAAGAGATACCAAAGCAGATTCCGTACGTGCTTTAATGGGAATCGTAAGCCAGGAACCTATGCTCTTTAATGATACCATTTTTAATAATATCGCCTTTGGAAAACCGGAAGCACGCAAGGAAGAAGTTATCCATGCAGCCAAGGTAGCCAATGCTCATAACTTTATCATTGAAACAGAAAAAGGTTATGATACTGTAATTGGAGACAGGGGTGTAAAGCTTTCCGGTGGGCAAAAACAAAGATTAAGTATTGCGAGAGCCGTTTTGAAAAATCCACCTATATTACTTTTGGATGAAGCAACCTCTGCGCTGGATACCGAATCGGAAAAGCTTGTACAGGATGCCTTAAACAACCTGATGAAAAACAGAACTTCCCTGGTCATAGCTCACAGACTAAGCACTGTTTACAATGCAGATGAAATTCTTGTATTACAAAATGGGAAAATTGTAGAAAGAGGAAATCATACTGAGCTCATCAACAATAAAGAAGGCCTTTACAAAAAATTAAGCGCTTTACAGGCATATACTAAAAACGAATTTTCTCAATAGAGGCCAGCGCCCATAAATCTTATGAGTCCTAAAATCGGAATAGGAATAATAACATATAAAGCGCCTGAAAAAATTCAACAGTCTGCTTTTTCTGTTCCGGCGTCGGTGGATGAGTTTGTAATTGTAAACGACGGTACTCCTTATTCAGCTTCTGCATATCCTTCTTCAGCCCATATAATTCAGCATGAAACAAATATGGGCATTGCCAGGTCAAAAAATGATGCACTAAAATATCTTATTAACAAAGGCTGTGAACACCTCTTCTTAATGGAAGATGATGTGATTATTAAAGATCCTGATGTATTTAAAAAATATATTCAGACAGCGTCAAAGACAGGTATTTTACATTTGAACTATGCATTGCAGGGGCCCTATAACTTCAAACAAACTGAAAAAAAATCACATGAAGGGACACTCAACGACAGATTGTTTGATGAGAAGAATGCAGAACCCGCGCCTTTATTTTCTCATGACTATAAAGATGGCATCCAGATTTCTTTTTACCCTGCCTGTGTAGGAGCGTTTTCTTATTTCAGAAGATCCGTAATTACAGATGCAGGATATTTTGACGAGACTTTTAAAAATTCATGGGAACATGTTGAGCATACTTATAGAATAATAAAGAAAGGATATCATCCCCCTTTCGGTTGGTTTGCAGACATTGCTGATTCTAACAAATATCTTGCAAATATTGACAATTGCATGGAGAATAGTACCGTAGCGAAAGATCCACAGTGGAAAAGTAATTCTGTCAAAGGAGTAGAACATTTTATAAAAATCCATGGACATACACCGGGAGAAATTCCAAAAATAAAAAAAGCAGGTTTATTAAGATCTTTAAATGATATATACCATAAAAATCGCAACATGGTTTTGCTTATAAAATTCCCTACCAGGGGCCGCACCGAAAAATTCCTGGAAGTACTCGATCAATATATTGCCTTCATTGAAGATAAAGACAATTACAAAATAGTAGTAAGCTGCGATGCAGACGACGCTTCCATGAATAACCCAACCGTAATAGGCAAACTCAAAAACTACAAGAACCTGGAAGTATATTTTGGAGCGAACAAGAGTAAGATAGAAGCAGTTAATGCAGACATGCAGCATCAACAGGGTTACGATATTATACTACTGGCCTCCGACGACATGATTCCCGTAAAAAAAGGATTCGATGTAATCATTAAAAATAATATGAAAAAATATTTTCCGGATCTTGACGGAGTATTATGGTTTAATGATGGATATCAGGAAGATCGTTTAAATACTCTTTGCATACTTGGAAGGAAATATTACGAAAGGTTCAAATACATTTATCATCCTGCATACAAATCACTATGGTGTGATAATGAATTTATGAATGTAGGCAGTAAACTAAAGAGACAGGTTTATATCAATGAGGTTATTATTAAACATGATCATCCTGCCAGCAATACAAATCTTGTGGAAGATGAATTATATCAGAAAAATTTAAAATTAGAGTCTGTAGATCGCCTGACTTACGAAAAAAGAAAAAAACAGAAATTTGATCTAAAATGGAATATAGTATTAATGGCCAGGGTAAAGCATCTTTTTAAAAAAGAAAAAAGCGCTTACCGTTAAAATTATTTTCCGTTAAAAAGCCTCTTTGCTTTAATTTTCAAATACCTGAAGTCCCCCTGATTCATTTTAAAATATTCTTTCATTAAGCCTTTGGCTACCCCTTGAAAATGTAAAGCTTTAAATCTTACTGTTTCTCCCTGCTGATTCAAACCAAAAGGGATCTTATCCTTCCAAATAATTTTCTTTATTCCATTTTCCATAGAAAATTCATTCCTTAGATAATTTTCTGAAGAATTAATGTTGTCATCATAAGTACTATTTGAGTTAATAGTAAGAAGATTACTTACTTTAAATTTTTTAGAAAACAGATTCAAGGCAACCATATCTGTTATTCCTCCAGGGATATTATTTTTTACTACATAATCCCACTTTTCCTGTACCTCTGACGGAAAGTTTTTGCCTGAATATAACCCTGAAATAAGTTTGCATAGTTTTTCAATACCTTCATAAGTCCAGAAAGAAACGTGAGCGGAAGCGCCCAGGCGGAAATTTTCCTGATCCTCAGGAAAGCAATATGCAGCTAAATTATTATCCAGCAAATAAACTTCATCAGATACATTACAAAACAACATCACATCAGAGTCGCAGGTAAATATTTTTTCCAGGTTATATTCTTTCATTAACTCTTTAATATAAAACCATCTTTCGAAACAGAAAAGCTCTATAGCAGGATCGTTGGATGACAGATGCCGGTAGTTTTTCTCAAAGTTCAGGACTGCACGATGATACTTTTTAACGGGAACAAAATGTGCCTTGCTGAATTTATTGGTATCATCGTTACCCAGAATAAAAAAATCAGAGCGGGGATTATATGAAAGAGCCTGATGAAAAGCATAATCAAGATACGAGCTATATCCCTGGTGAACAAAAATTACAGGTATCCCTTTTTTAGACATGCTATTTTATATTAAGCATTGTTTTTATATTTTTTTCAAGCACAAAAGGATCAACTATCAGGTTGGCCGTATATGTATCTGTCTCGCCATTTTCAGACTTACAGACCTGATAATAGTATTTTAAATTTAGAGCTGACGCCTGAGCAAAGTAACAATTATTATGATCGTCATTTTCTCTCCGCAATTCCAATACCGAAGTACCTGGCTGCATAAATAGCATATTGGTAAGCCCTGCACCATGATTAGAAATAAAATATTTTGCATTCAGCATAATTTGTGCCTGCTCATCAAAATCATAATCCTCGAAGTACAGCACCTTAAAATTATATTTTTCAAAAATATTCACTACTTCCTTTTCATTTGATATTTTTCTTCTCAAAGCCTTGTACCTGCTGATGTATATTCTATCATATTGCGGTTGAGTAGGTTTTTTCTCCCTGTAATAGCTTGTAAATTGATCACGTAATCTGCGCAATAAATCTTCATTGTAATTTCCGGTTGGCGCTGTACGTTCAGGGATTAATACTTTTTTTATTTTGGCCACACATTTTGGTGGTATGTATATTATTTTTTGTACGTTAAATGCCTTTAACGATTTTTGTATGTAACCAATATTTTCGTAATGATTAGGAAGTAGTATTACCGTATCTTTTATATAATCTTTAGCTGCTAATAATCTTGGCAAAGCATCAGTCATCCAATGAAAATATTCATGACTCCAGTTATCAGTAAACCATAAAACAGGCTCTTTAATTTTAATTGCCTTTTTTAAATACCGGAGCCGGAATAAAAACTTAAAATATTTGAATTTGGATTTAAACTTCGGAGCCTGTGAAGGTTCCACAAAAGATTCGGGAGCTATTCTTGGCCCATCAATTACAAGCGATTGATCACTAATTAATACATCGTTATAGGTGATAAGGCTGCAGGAATTTATTTTTCGCTCGAAAGCATTTTTAAATAGAGGCAAATCCTCATCGGATAAATTAAGAGGTAATTTTCTTTTAGCAAATGATTCCTCCGACAACAGCATGAGTAAAATTTAAAATTTATTCATTACTTCTACAACCTTGATAATATCCTCTTTTGTATGAAAAGAAGAAACAGGAAGACTTAAAGTGGTTTTGTGTATTTCTTCAGAAAGCGGATATTTTTGGTTTTCGAAAAATTCCTTGTAAGCTTTCTGGTGATGAGGAGGTACCGGATAGTGAATTTCTGTCTTAATCCCATTTTTCAATAAATGCTCTTTAAGCTGGTCTCTTTTGGGATGACACACATTAAAAATATGATATACATCAAAATAATCCTTGTCGACTACCGGCAAGATAAAATCACTTTTAAGATTTTTTAAATACAATGCAGCCAGCTCTCTTTTATGCTGATTGATGCTGTCGAGCTTTTTTAATTTTATGGAGAGAAAGCCCGCCTGCACTTCATCCAACCTGGCATTATAACCAAAAAGATCATTGTAATATTTTATTCCTGAGCCGTAGTTTCTTAATTTCTTTAAATTCTCTCTCGCAGATTCACTATTAGTAGTTACCGCACCTGCATCGCCTAGCGCCCCTAAATTTTTTGTAGGATAAAAGCTGAATCCGTTAGCGTCCCCGAAACTTCCTGTCATCTTACCTTTATATTTTGCTCCATGGGATTGCGCGCAATCTTCTATTAATTTCAGATTATGTTTCTTGCAGATTGCCATAATTGGATCCATATCGCAAGGCTTCCCATACAAATGGACTACCATTATCCCCTTGGTCTTAGCGGTAATTTTTTCTTCAATCCTGGCAGGATCTATATTATATGTCCTGATATCCGGCTCAACCAAAACCGGAATACAATTTGAGTCAACTATTGCAAGGACAGATGCTATATAAGTATTTGATGGAACTATAATTTCACTTCCGGCAGGAATGTCCAATGCTTTTATTCCAAGCATCAAAGCATCTAATCCGTTGGCTACTCCTACACAAAATTTAGTGCCGCAATAAGAAGCGAAATCGTTTTCAAAGTTTTCTACATTCTTCCCAAGTATATACCACCCTGAATCTAACGTGGCATTAAAAGAAGCTTTGTACTCTTCAAAAAAGGGTTCGTTAACTTTCTTTAAATTTTCGTAGTCTATCATTTGTAATCTTCAAAGATATAGTCTTTCTCATCAAAATGTTCTGACGCAAGCACCAATAGTATGGCGTCGGGAGTAAAGTGATGCATGTAATGCCAGTCTCTGGGTTCAAGTATGAGGCATTTTTCAGGACCATCTAATAAAAAATCTTCTTTCTTATTGCCATCATTATTAGAAATAATGCAGCTACCTTTGATACATATAGCCGCCTGAATCGTTTTGTGATGTCTGTGCTTTCCCCGCACTGAATCATCTACTCCATAAATATAGAAGACCCGCTTTATTTCAAAAGGAAGTATTTTTTCTATTACGGTAAGAGAACCTCGTTTATCTGAAAAAGTCTTAAGATTTAAAAGATGAGCCATTCAATATCTGCCTTTTTTTGGGGCAATTTACTAAAAAAGAACAGGATTTTTAGGATTAAAGGATTAACATGATTCTGAAAGTAAAAAAATCCAGATTGTAAAGGATTAAAGGATTAACATGATTTTGAACGATTATTATTTGCTGCTGGACCATTTAAACCTGAATGCTTTATGATCATTAAGGTAATAGAAAGTCTGACCATTTTTTAGAAGGTGCTTTATCTCTTTAAAAGAATACTTTTTATACAGTCTTCCGGTATTATCTGTGTTCCGCTGCAGCTGTTTATTCTTTCTAATCATGGCGCCCATATACGGGGCATATATATGATCTTTTATTATCGCATCGGGTTCTGCGAAATAATTTTCAAGCCCATGTGTAGCGAGTCTCTTTTTTATAAATCTCAGCCTGTGGAAATGATAAAAAATCAGATTCTTTCCATCTACCTTTACTTTATTTTCTTCCCAGATAAGTTTTGAAGCTTTTACATTCCAGGGAGCAAGATTTGCACCTGTATGAGCTGACACCACAAGCTTATCTTTATAAAGGTCCGGCCATTCGTCCAGGTATTTCTGATCTGCATAACGTTTTCCCTCCAGCTTATCATAACACCATTCAATGCATTGTTCCCTCCAACGCCTTAAACAAGCGATGCCTGCTTCATCATTCCGAAAAATCTGGAAACCCACATTAAATATTCCATGATCAGCCATATCACTGTGCTCTTTAGGAAAACGATGCGGGATAATATAAATCGATTTATTTCCCAGCTCCTGATAAATCGGTTCCGGACTGGAATAAAAAAACATATCCGAATCGAGGTAAGTAATATGATCCAGGCCAGAAAAATTTTCAAGAATGTATAATGGAAGACAGGGACTGAGTGTAAAAAAATACTCCACTTTGCTGCGATTGGATTTGCAAGCGTTAAGAGATTTATCTTTTTCTTCAAGACTGGACAGGGCGATCGGGACTACTACTTCTTTTTCTTCTTTATTTAAATAATTAAAAGTATCATCGTCGAGGCAGAGTACGAAAATCTTAAAAGGACCGCAATGCTTCTTCAGCGAGTCAATTAGCACCAGCGCTCTGGTAAGATAATTCTGATCAAAATAAGTACAGAAGTAATACATTATTTATATGCCTCCATGAATAGTGAATCCGGCTTCCGCACTTTATTATCGTGAAGGTCCAGACCAAAGTTATTCCAGTTTGGGATATTACTCTCAAAGGCTGACTTTACTTCCGGATTCTTAAATCCTGCTGATTTCAAAAGTCTTCCCAAAGAATAACGGTCATACATCCATTGATGAATTTCTCCGCCTTTTCTGAACTTGCCTATCTCTGCATACGACTTATCAGCGCCCAGGACAAAATTTTTAATTTTATTTTTCAAGTATTTCGGCTTGAAGAATCTGGTAAATTTTTTCTTAGGTTTATGAACCGGCTGATTTTTTTGCGACAAAAGCATTTCGCGAAACATCTTACCTTCCTCCCCTATTCTTTTGTAGACAAATGCTTCATTTGAAATATCGCTCCCCAGGTATTTCAACATATTACCGCCTTCTTTATCCCGCACTGTCTGGTCATACATTTCGAGCACCATCCAGTCATAATTACTTTCTGCTGCCTTATCACCCTTCAAGGCAAGTTCCATTTGTTCCAGATAGTTTCTGGCAATCTGCTCAAGATCAGGGATGGCAATTCTTATAATTCCACCAGGCTTCAACACACGATAACATTCCTGAATAAACTTAAATGCATCATCTCTTTGAAAATGTTCCAGTACATGAGAGTGGTACACTACTTCAAACTTATTGTCAGGCATAGGAATACCGCTTAATAAATTATGAGCAATTACTCCTTCGCCTGTTGAAACAAAATCAACATTCACCCAATCAGGATGAAATTTATTACCACAGCCAAGGTTTAAGTAAGGAAGCATTTTAAAAATAATTGACAGTTAACAGTTGACAAATATTACTAATGTTATTTCGGTTTTTTAAATATTAGCCCACGCCAATAAGCTTTTTTCTTTTCTACTACTGTTGGAGCTGTAAAGCCGTTGTCAAAATCAGATACCAATATATATTTGTCTTCAAAGAACCTCACAAATTTGTCATAGTTAAAAAACCATGCCGGATAAGATGCATCATAAACCTGCGGAGGGACTCTTTGAACCGTCAGCAGATCTTTTTCTCCTTCAATAAAAGCGATTCTGTCGAAAACCAAGTATTTAAAATCAAAATTTTTAAGCATTTTTAAAAATTGGAACGGATCTGACAAATATTGAATTGTCCCTGAGGAAAAAAACACCCGACTCTTTGTTTCAATAACACAACTTTTTAAGTCATAAAAAAAATTCAACTCCTCATTTTCAAAAAATTGTTTCCCGGTATCTACGAAACTCTTCTGCTCTACAACATTCCATTTGATTTCCGATAGAGATGATAAGAAATCCCTATTTTGGAAATAGCTACTACCCAACGAACCACCAAAATCAATTAAATTAAGTTTACCTTCGCTTTCAACAGCCGCCTTCATTAAAATTGCTAATACCCCCCACGAGTATTCCTTCTTATCAAAAAGAACTGAATCGCGCTCATATACGGCTTCACCAAGCTTGATTTTCAATAAGGAATCTTTTACTTTTTCCAAAATATTAGTTGCTTCATATCCCCCTGAATATCTTAAAGCATCTTCCCAAGAAGAATAATTTCCTCTCCAACCATAATCACTCTTATTGTTAATACTATTTTTCTTTTTCCTAAAAAACATATAAAAGAATTAAGATTTAAAGTTTAATGTTTGCATTAACCGATTTATAAATGATCTTTTAGATGGCTTATAAAATTCTACTATTGCATCAAAAACAACCTTATTTTCTTCAATAGGGATTTTATGAAGATGAATCTTATGGTTGTTGATTTGAGAAGAATAGTACTGAGTCATATCATTATGTGTCCCACTACCATCTGTTCCTGTATTCATTACCAGAGATTTCCCTGGGTATAAAGTATATTTTTCTTTTAAAAAGGCTGAAGCAGTCCACCGTATCGCCCAGGAATCTATCTTACCCATATTTTGTTTTTTAAGCATATCTGTAAAATTTGCTGTATTATTATAATCGAATTTCGAAGTAAGCTTTTTCTGCTCCAATTCTTTTAAAAGTTTACTCCCATCATATTCGAATAAATCCCAGCCTCTTTTCCATGTCGCCCAGCCCCAACAATCTGCGCCCCGAAGAAAAAAATAATCCGGAATTTTCTTTTTTACCGGAAACATATATGCTGCAATACTTATTACCTTATCTTCCTGCTCATATAAATCCAGGGCATCGTTCATGTATTTAAGAAAATAAGGCGAAGTTTCAATGTCATCTTCCAGCACAATTACTTTACCATAACGATTGATTACATCCGTCACTCCCTTTATGATTGAGTTAGCCAGACCTGTATTTTTTTCACGTTCGACGATATTCACTTGTTTAAAACCAGTGATACTGTGTATGTATTTTCTCAACTCAGGAATTTTCTCTTTGTCGCTTTCATTTCTAGGCCCATCGGAAAAAATATACAAAGAACTTTCCCCTGCCAGAAGATTTTTTTTCAAAGCTTCTACAGTGCCCATCGTTTTATCCAAACGATTATAAACAAAAAGTAAGACGGGTGCCAGCATTATTAATTTCCTGTCAATTCTTTATAAATGAACGAATCAATGAAAAACACTGACCCTACTGTCTTCGCAAAGAAAATATATTTTTTCTCCTTCATAAACTTATAAACTTCCCCCTGTAAAAGATCTTCGATAGAGGAATTCAGACATTCTGCTATAATCACTTTGGGGCGATATTTTTCCCAATTGTTGGATAGTAAAACCTGCAGATCCAATCCTTCTACATCAATGGAAAGAAAATCTATTATTTTATTCTCCGGAAAATTTTTCATTAATACTTCATCAAGTCTTTTTACTTCAATTTCTTTTGTAGACAATAGCTTACCGTGCTTTTTATTTACACGCATATCCGCTACTTCTTTAGAAAAAGTATTAAGGGCCGGTTCATCAAACATATGATAAATCAATTTACCAGGCTGATCAGAAATTCCAATCTCGAGATTTATATCTCCAGGTCTAAGGATTTTGAATTCTTCCATTATCCCAGGCAAAGGATCTATATTTATGCCCCTCCATCCTTTTTTATAGAAAAAATAAGTATTAGAATATAACTTCGGATGATGGGCTCCTACGTCGACGAAATAACCATCCTTCTTTTGGCCAAACAATTTTTGCAGAAGCAAATCTTCTCCTTCCTGGGAATAAGCTACCGTAGCATTCTCAAATTCATACATATGATCTAAAGAATATTGAAGAGCTTTCTTCTTCAGAAAAGTTTTAAATTTTCTACGCATGTACTAAATCAGTTTATAATTCTTATACTCCCCTACTCTCCATCCAGTAAGATTTTCTATTTTCATTAGAATACTGTCTTTAAGAGTGTAAAATCTTTTTTGAGAAGTATCATGTTTAAAATCCCAGTTCTGTTCTTTCACTCTTTTCAGCATTACTGAGGGATGCGTTCCCTCAAACTTTTTTAGTGAATCAATATAGGAGTAATCAAACATTTCTCTTTTAGGAACATTTTTCTCCATCCATTCATCGCTATGCCACATCTTATTAAAAGTCTCCTGCTTCTTTTGCTGATGCAGGGGATTTTTCACCCAGCCGTAATGATACACCCAGGCATTCACCGGTTTTACTTTAAGCTTTTCATTGTCTCTTGTTCTGAACCCCTGGGCATCGCGATAAGACCTGATATTCTTATCATTTTTAATTACCCTTATTTCCCTTCTGTACCATCTCCTGGAATCTCCCACATACTCATACGATCCGAAAAAATGAGTGTAATTAAATAAGAGTCCCTGCACATTGGGATCGTCTTTCCATTTTTTCATGGCTGCATGAATTTCATCCAGGTATTTTTCATGGATCACTTCATCACCCTGGATGTAAAAAGCCCAATCAGAATCTGCAGGTACAGCGTCGAATGCTTTATTGGTTTCTACGGCGAGCACCTTTCCTCCTTCTCTCAAGCTGTCGTCCCAGGTTGTAGGAAATGTTTTTATTTTAGGGGAATTTATTGCTTCGATTAATTTCTCAGTTCCGTCATCGGAGTTTCCCATAGCAATGACAAAATCATTGCAGAGAGGAAGGATAGAATTGATTGCCTCTGTGACAGGGTAATCATACCGGATGGCATTTCTGATAAAAGTAAAACCTGTAACTTTCATTATAAACAAAAAGAAAAGCCTCCCTGATGGAGGCCTTCTCTTATAGAGAGATGATTAATATCTGTAAGTATCAGATTTGAATGGACCCTGAACAGGTACTTTGATATAATCTGCCTGCTCCGGAGTAAGAACATCAAGCTCCACACCAATTTTTTCCAAGTGCAGTCTTGCTACTTTCTCATCCAGGTGCCTAGGAAGTGTATAGACCTTGTTCTCATAAGCCTGAGCATTTGTCCAAAGTTCTAATTGGGCCAAAGTCTGATTTGTGAAAGAGTTAGACATTACAAAAGAAGGGTGACCTGTTGCACAACCGAGGTTTACCAATCTACCTTCTGCAAGGATAATGATGTTCTTGCCTTTAATGGTATACATATCAACCTGTGGTTTGATGGTATCCTTTGTATTGCCATAATTTTTATTCAACCAGGCCATATCGATTTCATTATCGAAGTGACCGATGTTACAAACAATAGCTTTGTCTTTCATTGATTCAAAATGCTTACCGGTAATGATATTAAAGTTACCGGTTGCAGTTACGATAATATCAGCTCTTTTCACAGAGTCATCCATTTTCTTCACCTCAAAACCATCCATTGCAGCTTGTAATGCACAGATAGGATCAATCTCAGTAACTATCACACGGGCACCAGCGCCTCTTAAAGATTGAGCTGAACCTTTTCCAACATCACCATAGCCTGCCACAACAGCGACTTTACCAGCCATCATGATATCCGTTGCTCTTCTGATAGCATCTACCAGAGATTCTTTGCAACCATATTTATTATCAAATTTAGATTTTGTAACTGAGTCATTGATATTGATAGCAGGAAGAGGAAGTGTTCCTTTTTTCTGTCTTTCGTTCAATCTTAAAACACCAGTAGTTGTTTCTTCTGATATTCCCTTAATCCCTTTTACCAGTTCAGGATATTTGTCAAGAACCATATTAGTAAGGTCTCCGCCATCATCCAGGATCATGTTCAATGGTTTTCTGTCTTCGCCAAAGAATAAAGTCTGCTCTATGCACCAGTCAAACTCCTGCTCATTCATACCTTTCCATGCATATACAGAAACTCCAGCAGCAGCTATTGCAGCAGCAGCGTGATCCTGAGTTGAAAAAATATTGCATGAAGACCAGGTAACTTCAGCGCCAAGTTCAATTAAAGTCTCGATTAACACTGCAGTTTGAATAGTCATGTGAAGACATCCGGCAATGCGAGCTCCTTTAAGAGGTTTTTTAGCTCCGAATTCTTTTCTGATAGCCATTAAGCCTGGCATTTCTGCTTCAGCCAATGTGATTTCTTTTCTTCCCCACTCTGCTAAAGAAAGGTCTTTTACTTTGTATTTTACGAATGTGTCAACCATTGTTTTTTGCTTTTAAAAATTGTTAGGATTACAAATATACCGCATTGTTTCATTAAGATCAAATATATAATAGGCAATTAGCAGTGGGCAGTTAGCAAGAGCAACAGACACTTAGAGCTTTTTGCCAACTGCTGGTTGCTTACTGCTTATTCGATAAACTCTACTTCCTTAAAATTAAAGACCCTCACTTCCGGGCCGGTATCAATCATGAGTCTGCCCAATTCGTCGATGCCGATAATTTCCCCTTTGAATAAGTCTCCTGCCTTAAAAGTACGCCTTTGCTTATACCAGTAAAGCACATGGTGGTATTGGTTTAAGAGGGCGGGCATACCATTTTCCCTTAGTTGAAGATATCTCCTCTCAATACTCTCAGAAATTTCTCTGAAAAGCTTTTCCAGATCATAACTTTGATGGGTAAGGCTTTTCAAGGATGCCGCTTTTGGCTCTGAAAAATTTTCCTGATTGATATTGATCCCGATGCCGGCGATGGCATGCTCTATGTTCTCCCTGCGAATGGTATTCTGAATAAGTATTCCACAGATTTTTTTACCTGTTTCCGTCTCTATTACAAAAACATCATTAGGCCATTTGATTTTGACCTTTTCCCCCAAATATTTTGTTAGAAAATCGTGTACAGCCAAAGATATTGCTATATTTAAGTTGAATTGCTGGTTAATTTTTAAAAAATCAGGTTTGAGGATGACGGAGAAGGTAAGATTTTTATCAGGTTCTGCCTCCCATTTATTTCCCCTTTGTCCTTTCCCGGCGGTTTGGTTGGAAGTGATGACCACAGTCCCTTCAAAGATTTCCGGCTTCCCAAGCAAAGAGCTTGCAATGTCATTGGTTGAATGACAGGTTGGCAGATAAATCACGGATTTGCCAATAAAAAGTGTTTTGGGCGGGTTATTGTACAAGGTATTTTATAATTTTGGACAATATTAGCGACAGATTGTGTTAATAGAAAATAGCATATTTCAATTGAGTATTCGTCTTATAGGTTAAGAAGAAATTTTATAATTAGCATAATCTAAAAAATGAAGGAAAAGAAAGCGACCAAAGTATTAAAAAAAGACGCTAAAAAGGACAATTTGCAGGAATTGATCGTGCACGGAATGAAGGAAAAAAAGGCCTCAGATATAACAATTATCGACCTCAAAAGTATTAAAAATGCGGTAGCTGATTATTTTATCATTTGTTCAGGCAACTCCGACACTCAGGTGGAAGCAATCACAGATTCAATAGAAAACGAAGTTTATAAGATCACCTCACAGGATCCATGGCATAAAGAGGGCAGGGAAAATAATGAATGGGTATTACTGGATTATGTGAATGTGGTGGCGCATGTCTTTTTAAAAGACAGGAGAAAATTTTATTCCCTCGAAGAACTTTGGGGTGATGCAAAAATTATTAACATTGAAAATGAGTTTTGATTTTTAGAGATAACATATAATGAACGACAACAGCCAAAAAAAGAAGAATAAGTTTGTTCCGAAAACTCCGCAGAAATCCAACTATCAGATCTGGGTAATATTGATTTTATTCCTGCTGGTAATAGGAATTTCCATTTTTAGCAAAAATACAGGAGCACAAAGAATTGATCCTTCAAAATTTGAAGAAATGTATAAGAGCCAGGATGTGGAGAGAATAGTACTGGTCTCAGATCCTGAAAATATTGTAGAGATTACTTTAAAGGATGAAGCATTAAAAAATAAAAAATATGAAACCCTGTTACCTCATCAGCCAAGTTTCTCTTTCTCACAGGGGCCACATTTTTATTTTGATGTAGTTTCTGCAGAAAGATTTGATGAATACTTTGAGAAGCTACAGGCAGGTTTTGAAAAATCCTCAGGACAAAAAGGATTGGGATATGAAATAGATAAAGGATCCGGGTTCTCAAAATTCCTGATGAGCTGGGGGTTCTTATTCCTGATATTGTTTGGGTTCTGGTTCCTCATGAGAAGAATTACCTCAGGTGGCCCTGGCGGACAAATATTTAATATCGGCAAATCCAAAGCAGCGTTATTTGATGCTGAAAATAAAGTAAAGATCACTTTTGCAGATGTGGCGGGATTGGATGAGGCAAAAGAAGAAGTAAAAGAAATAGTAGAGTTCTTAAAGAACCCAACCAAGTTCACCAAACTGGGAGGTAAGATCCCTAAAGGAGCATTGCTGGTAGGCCCTCCGGGAACCGGTAAAACCCTCCTTGCAAAAGCAGTAGCAGGTGAAGCAGGTGTGCCATTCTTCTCTTTATCAGGATCTGATTTCGTAGAGATGTTCGTAGGGGTGGGCGCAGCGAGAGTAAGAGATTTATTCAAACAGGCAAAAGAAAAAGCGCCTTGTATCATATTCATAGATGAGATTGATGCGATAGGAAGATCAAGAGGAAGAGGACAGGTACCGGGAGCAAACGATGAAAGAGAAAATACCCTGAACTCATTGCTTGTGGAAATGGACGGCTTCGCTACAGATTCAGGAGTTATTATTCTTGCCGCTACCAACAGACCAGACGTACTTGACTCCGCTCTTTTAAGACCAGGAAGATTTGACCGTCAGGTTAGTATTGACAAACCAGATATTGTTGGAAGAGAAGATATTTTCAAAGTACATCTTAAGCCTTTAAAGCTGGCTGCTGATGTTGATCCAAGAAGTCTTTCTGCACAGACCCCGGGTTTTGCCGGCGCAGAAATAGCCAACGTCTGCAATGAAGCGGCGCTAATCGCTGCCAGAAAAAATAAAACGGCAGTAGACATGCAGGATTTTCAGGATGCAATCGACAGAGTAATCGGAGGTCTTGAAAAGAAAAATAAAATCATATCTCCGGAGGAGAAAAAGATTGTTGCTTATCACGAAGCCGGCCACGCAGTAGCAGGCTGGTTCCTGGAGCATGCAGATCCTTTGGTGAAAGTAAGTATCGTTCCAAGGGGAGTGGCGGCATTGGGTTATGCGCAATACCTGCCGAAAGAACAATTCCTTTATACTATTGAGCAGCTTACCGATGAGATGTGCATGACACTCGGGGGAAGAGCGGCAGAAGAAATTGTATTTGGAAAAATTTCTACCGGTGCTTTAAGCGATCTGGAAAGAATTACCAAGATGGCTTATAGCATGGTAACCATTTACGGTATGAATGATAAAATCGGAAACGTGTCGTTCTATGATTCCAAGCAAAGCGAGTATTCCTTTAACAAGCCTTATTCAGAAGCAACTTCAGAAACAATCGACAATGAGGTAAGAAAAATAATTGATCAGGCTTACGTAAGAACTAAACAACTTCTTAACGAAAAAAGAAAAGAGCTTGAAGTAGTAGCGCAGAAACTACTTGAAAAAGAAATAATATTCCAGGCAGATTTAGAAGGCCTGATTGGAAAGAGACCATTTGAAAAAGAGACCACTTACCAGGCATATACCAACAGAAAAGTAAGCGGCGACGGAGCGGTAGACTTAAACACCAATTACCTCAAGCATCTGGAAGAAGAACAAAAAGCCAAGCGAGAGAAAGAAGAATCTGAAAAAGCCAAAGGAACCAATGGCGCAGATCACTCCAAGCAAAAAGAACAAGAAGAATTGAATAAGAAGGATGAATCCAACCAGGTCTAGGGGAATAATCCTCAACAAAATAAAACAGGCTCTTAGCAAGAAAAAAACAAACTTGCAGGAGCCTAATTTTTCTTCTCCCATTTTTTCAAAATCCGTTGAAACTGATTTATCCATTGTCTTTGCAGAAAATTTTTTAAAAACAAAAGGAGAATTCATATTCTGCGAAAGCGAAAAGGAATTTGTTAAATCTCTGGAACTGGTGGCGGGCAAAAAAGGAGTGCAGAATATCTTTGCCTGGGAAGAAGCCTTATATCCTATCCTGAGCAAAACCAATATACCCTTTGTTAAAGATGATAAGGGTTTCATTCATGCCGATGTAGGAATTACTTTATGCGAAAGCCTTATAGCCCGCACAGGCAGCATCCTGGTATCTTCAGGGAGCAGAGCCGGACGCAGGCTGGGCATTTTTCCTCATATACACATTGTAGTAGCTTTTACTTCCCAGGTGGTAGACGATATAGAAAATGGCCTTACTTTACTAAGAAAAAAATATGAAGGGAATCTCCCTTCCATGATTTCCCTGGAAACAGGTCCCAGCAGAACAGCCGACATTGAAAAGACTTTGGTACTTGGAGCCCATGGACCAAAAGAACTTATTTTGTTTTTAATAGACGATGCTCATCATTGATAATATCCCTCAGGGGAAGAAAATTTTTTTTGCTTCAGATTTTCATTTAGGCGCTCCCAATGCTACAGAAAGCCTGTCCCGTGAAAAGAAAATTGTACAATGGCTGTCATCCATTCAACCTCAGGCCCATGCTATTTTTCTTGTAGGAGATATTTTTGATTTCTGGTTTGAATACAAGCATGCCATTCCCAAAGGTTTTATCAGGATACAGGGGAAACTGGCGGAGATCAGAGATGCAGGAATTCCTGTGGTATTTTTTACCGGTAATCATGATATGTGGATGTTCGATTATTTCACCAAAGAATTAGGCATACCAGTATTCAGGAAACCACTTGAATATAAAATTCAAAACAAATCATTTCTTATCGGGCATGGGGATGGTTTAGGCCCAGGAGATCATACTTATAAGTTCTTAAAAAAATTCTTTAGTAGTAAAGTATGTCAATGGTTATTTGGCTGGCTCCATCCAAATATCGGCATAGGATTTGCGAATTTCTGTTCTAAAAACAGCAGAATAAGCCAAAAAAAGAAAGAAGACAAGTTTTTGGGGGATGATGAATGGCTTTATATCTATTGCAAAGAGAAGGAAAAAGAAAAACATCATGACTATTATATATTCGGACATCGTCATTTACCGTTAGATTTAAAGGTAGGAGACCATAGCCGGTATATCAATTTAGGCGAATGGGTTAATTATTACTCTTACGCTGTATTTGATGGAGGAAAACTCGAACTGAAAACATTTGAATAAAAGAACCTACATATTGTCCATCATATCAATGACATTTTTTGTGTCTGTTCTTTCTTCATTTTATGTTTTAAAAAAATCGGAATGGAAATTAATAAAGTCCATGCCAGGAATTGCCATCCGGAAAGTTTCAATCGATCCCTATAATAATATCTTCGTTGCCGACGATAAAGGGAATCTTTTCAAGTTTGATTCGCTGGGAAATGAAACGCATCGTTATTCTCCTTCCCGGAAAGCAGATATTACTCTGGTGGAAGCATGGAGAGCGATGAATATTTTTATTTTCTCACGTGAGTTGCAGGAATACAATATTCTTGATCGCTTTCTTACTACGTCTACCCCCAATTTTAAATTTAAAGATGAAACAGAAGACGAAGAAAAAAACATAGGCTTTGCACGATTGGCAACAATAGCATCAGACAATAATCTCTGGGTATTTGATGATGAGAATTTCAGCATCAAAAAATACAATACGCGTCTTAATGAAGTAATGATACACAGTCCGCTTGATCTGATTCTGGATGCACAATCTTATGATCTCACCCATATGAGGGAATACCAGAATCTTTTATTCATCAGCGATAGAAACAGCGGTGTGCTGGTATTTGACAATCTCGGGAATTATAAAAATAAAATTGATTTTAAAAATATAGATAATTTTAATTTCCTCGGCGATCAGATTTATTTTATTGCCGATGGTAAACTTATCCTACACAATATTTATACCGGCATTGCCAAACAAATATCCTTTCCTTCTTCCAAAGAATACCGTTCAGTTTTACTGACAGACAATAAAGGCTATTTTTTTACAGGGACAGAAATGGAAGTTTACAGTTATAAGAAATGATTTTATAAGACAAAAAAACGGACCATCCCGTCAGTTGACGGGATGGTCCGTTTTTTTAATAGTATTGGAAATATTATTTGGTAAACTTAGTGAGAATTGAATAAGAGAAAAGATCTCCCTTTTCTGAAAAGACCTGAGATTTTACTTCGCCTACTTCCTTGCTGAAGTAATTTACAATTTTCATAGTTCTTCCGCCCATAGTCATTCCCATAGCCTTAGTCTCAGTCTTCATATTAAAAGATATTTTCCAGCATTCAAAAGTACCAGCAGATGTTGTGATTGTTTCTTTTCCTTCCACTTTCCTGTTAGACATCGTAATAGTGGTTTTAGAAAATTCCTGTCCCGATTTTTTATCTACCATGGTGATAGTCATAACTGCATCTGCAAGGGTTTGTCCCACTGTGGGATTAACAGGAATTTCAACAACTGAATTTTCAATCTTAAATTCCATGTCCTTCATTTCCCCCATCTGCGCATTTTTAGCCACACTGCTCATGTCAATGTAAAGCTTATCACCATCGCAGGTAAACTTTACATCATTTACGCTTTCTTTTTCGTCCTTCTTATTATAGCTTTCTACCTGAACTGTAGCTTCTTTTTTAGAGCCGTTAGTTATTACATCTTTTACTGTGCTCTTTGTTTTGCTTGTTTTTTTATCGCCTTTATCATAAGACTCTCTTTCAAAAGTAGCTCCTTTTTTAAAAGGTAATTGATCACAATTCTGTGCTTTCAGATAGTATGCCATCACCAGTGCAATCGTGAGAATAAATAGGTGTTTCATAATTAAGGTTATTTTTTATAAAGTTAATATTTCCGCAAAATCCCCGCAAATACAATGCCTGTTAAATCATAATCCAAACAGTTCCTCTTCTTGCGGGTTTTACTGACTGTAATGCAATTTTTATGGTAAAGCATACCGCCAAAGAGGTCTTTAAATTGACTAAAGAAACTTTTAAGGAATTTACTGAAGACAATGCTATCTATTATAGCGCGGCACTGTCTTATTATACCATTTTTGCACTCCCTCCTATCATCATCATTGTAATTACTGCAGCAGGATACCTTTTTGAAAAGGATGCAGTAAGCGGGGAAATATACCAGCAATTCGAGATTTTATTAGGTCCTCAAGCTGCAGTCCAGATTCAGGAAATGGTAGATAAGGTAAGAAACAACGGCGAGGCCTTATGGCCTACGAAGCTGATTGGATTGACTACTCTTCTCTTTGCCGCTACCGGAGTTTTTGTAGCCATACAAAGTACTTTAAATAATATATGGGATGTAAAAGCAAAACCCAAAAGACATATTCTCAAGCTGATAAAAGACCGCATATTATCTTTTGCTCTTATATTATCCATTGCTTTTCTATTACTTGTTTCCCTGGTCATTCATGCATTTCTGGTGGCATTCTTCAAAGTCTTTGAATATTATTTTAAGAATGCAACTGTCATTTTTGTGCAGATATCCAATTTCCTTATCCCTCTTGTCATCATCACAGTACTCTTCGCTATGATCTTTAAATACTTACCGGATGTTAAAATAAGATGGAAAGATGTATGGACGGGCGCTTTTGTAACTTCTGCATTATTTACCCTCGGCAAATTTTTAATTGGCCTATATCTTGGCAGCAGCGATGTCGGGTCTGCCTATGGAGCGGCCGGCACAATTATTCTCATTTTACTCTGGGTTTTTTATTCTTCCATCCTTTTATTTTTAGGAGCTGAATTCACACAGGTTCATGCACGCCGTTACGGCAATCCCATCCAGCCTAGCGCCTATGCGGTGAGAATTGAAAAAAAAGTAATTGAAAACCAACAGGATAAAAAGAAATTATAAGCCTTAAAACAAATTCAAACCTGCCCGGCTTTTATATTTAGAATTTGATGTTGAACAAAGGAGGACGTAGGATATGAGACAAATTCTTATCATAATGTGTATATGCTCAGGATTATTATTTTCCTGTGAATCGAACAAAAGAAGTAAAACGAGTAAAACATTTTCTTCTAAAAAAGGAAATACTTTGCCATACAAGCCCAGGGCGGCTAATACTTCAGACAGCTCTAAATTATCTCTGAAAAAATCTAATAATGCATGTCAGGCGTTTGAACCAAAAACTGCCCTTGATTCTGCTTATATGATGCAGGGTGGTTCTATGTATGTAAAACCACAGACCAATTTTCAGGGATCTTTAGGTATTGGAACAGGGGGAAGTTATGCTTCCAGCTACTACAGACAAGAATCCATGCGAATAGAAAAATGTAATGCTATGATGAACAGCAAACAGATTACTATGGGCGGAATAAAATCTGATAGTCTGAAGCAAAATACCATTCCTGCTGATTCTCTGAATACCGATACCGGTACAGATACTACCAGTACAAGCTATAAATGGTAAGCGACAGAGGGGGGAGGAATTATGAAAAAGTCAATATTTGGATTATTGATCGGAGGAATGATCGTGATAAGTTGTACGAGCGGAAATATTTCCAATCCTGCAACAAGTCAGAATACACCAAGCCAGAACATGGAACGAATCGGCGGCTCTGTCAGCCCGAGATCTGAAATGGAAAATGCCAGCAACTATGCAGGCAGTCAGACTCCGGGAGTAAGCAGAGATACCATTCTTGAACCAATGAGATCATACGGTCAAAGAAGCGCACCGGATGCATCTTACAGTGATGTGGATGGAAGATAGACGTTGGTTGGAAAGTTGAAGGTTGAAAAGGTTGTAGAAATGTCTGTCCACCCACTGGGTTGGCAGACGTTTCTATTTTATCTCAGGGAACAAAAATATTAAGAGAAGCAGGGGAAATTTTTATCTGCAGTTCTTTCCCCATTTCCATAGGCTCACCATCGATGTGCACAGGTCCGTCTGATTTCCTCTTAATAGTTAAAGAAGATGTCTGAAATAAAGTAGAGTACCTGGATTTGTGTATGACTTTATTAAAAAGCCTTCTTCCAAGGTCCAGGGCAAAAATTTTAGGAAAGGGAGAAATGATATTCACATCAAGCAATCCATCCTGCACATCAGCCCAGGGGCATATGAAAGCGTTGTTTCCATATTGTGAAGTATTTCCTATGGTGATCAGAAAAGCTTTGGTGTCAATATTTTTGTCTTCGTAAGCGATGGAATACTGATGCGCCTTGTAGGAAATAAATTCCGTTACAGACGTTTTAATATATGTCTTAAAGCCCCTTGAAGCTTTTAGTGCAAATAGCTTCCCAATATGTGCATCAAAACCTACTCCGGATGTACAGAAAAAAGGATGCTCATTCATAAAGGCCACGTCCATGCTGATATGATGATCTTTGTTAAGCATGGCAATGGCTTTGGAATGTACGAGAGGAATAGTCAGATGCCTCGCAAGACCGTTGCCCGAGCCACATGGAATGACCCCCAGAATCCCTTCTGTTTTTATCAGGGCTTTTGCCACTTCATTGATGGTGCCGTCACCGCCTGCTGCGATGATTCTCTTTATTCCTTTTCCGAGCGCTTCTTTTGCCAGTTCATGGGCATGGTTTCTTCTTTCTGTATATAACAATTCATGGGAAAATTTTTCCTGATCCAGGTGCTTATTAATCAGATCCGGAAGAGAGGTTTTGGACCTGCCACCTGAAATGGGATTGATGATGAATGCTATTTTTTCCTTCATGGTTTACTAATAAAACACAATTTAAGGATAAAGAATTTATATTTAAATAAATTCAAAATATAGAGTTAAATTTAACAGGATTTGCAATTAGAATCACTCTCTTGATTAGATAACTATCCAAGGTAAACAAACGAAATGATTTATCTGATTAACATGATTGCTTATGGTGCCTTGAAATTTGGGACTTGAGAGATACAATAAGGCAATATACAACCTATTGTGGATTCAGCCGTTATTATCTGGACCCTGTAGAATATTAAATATCTTAAAAGCATTTCCAATAATCAATTCTGATGTATGGTAAAGATCAGTAAGAAAAAGCAGATTTTTAAAATCCGAAAACCCTTGCGGAAATATCTGATTAAATACGAACGGGAAATCAAGATGCCTCTCTCCTATTATGATCTTACCAGGTATTACAACTCAGTGCCGCTATACGACAGCAATAACAAGGACACG
>JAIERY010000121.1 GCA_019746425.1 Cytophagaceae bacterium | reverse complement strand
CCGCTACAGGAGGCAGGCTCATTAATATGGATTCTGTTCTTCCCTGTGTATCTAGTCCGAATTTGGTTCCCTTGTCATAAACCAGATTGAATTCCACATAACGCCCTCTTCTTATATGCTGCCATTTTTTTTCCTTAGCAGTAAATTCTTTTTGTTTATTTTTCAGCACCAGAGGAGTGTATATAGGAAGGAATGATTTACCTACTTCCTGTATAAACTCATAAATTTTATGAAGCGGTAAATTTTCATTTTCTGTAAGCCTGTCAAAAAATATTCCACCTATTCCTCTGGTTTCTTCTCTGTGAGGTATGAAGAAATAATCATCCGCCCATTTTTTAAATTGCGGGTAATATTTTTCTGAATGTTTATCACATGCTTTTTTTAATTCTTTATGAAAATATACCGTATCTTCCCAATCAATATAATGAGGGGTGAGGTCTATTCCTCCTCCAAACCATTTGATACCGGAGTCCATTTCAAAATACCTCACATTCATATGTATGATCGGCACCCATGGGTTTACCGGGTGAATGACAATAGAAACACCCGTCGCATAAAAATTGCTTTTAGGAAGGTTCAGTGCCTGCAATATTTTATCGGGCATTTCGCCGTGTACAGCAGAGAAATTTACCCCTCCCTTTTCAAATACTTCTCCTTCGGTAATTACTCTGGATCTTCCGCCACCGCCTCCTTGTCGTTCCCATACTTCTTCTTTGAATTTTGATTTCTGATCTATATCCTCCAGGCCATTACATATATCATCCTGTAGGTTTTTCAGCCAGGCTTCAATCGTGCTTTTTTCCGCCATTATTTCTTTAGCTTCCATATTGTTCCATCCTTAAAATTCTTCAAAGTTACCTTATTATTTATACTTTCAGAAATACAGGCTTCCGCCGGATTGTCACTTACAGATTCTATGCAAACAAGTAAGCCATAAGAAGATTTTGAAGTCATAAGTTTATGCTGAGGGTAAATTATATAAGGAATATCATTTTTGTAATTCAAATAATAACGCAAAGCATGTACATGATTTGTGAAAATGATATTGCTGACTTTTTCTTTTTCTAAAGACTGTATAGTATTGTGGGATCTCCAGTACGTACTGTTGTATCCGCCTGTACCGGAGGTATTCCACCTGTTTATATGATAGATTGTGCGGCTTAAAGGATAGATGGTCCAGAAAAATAAAATCAATGTGATTATAAAATTGAAAATTCTTAATTGAATTGTTTCTCTGTTGTTTTTAAAAATATGATCAGCAATGATTAACAGGGAAATAAAGAAAGGTAAGTAAACAGGAGAAAGTATCCTGTCGTCGATAATGTCTTCTGCTTTTATAAAATAAAGGCTTATCAATAATAAAATTGAATAAGCCGCAAAATGAAAAAATGAAATTTTTAAATAGGCTGATTTAATATTTTGCTTCCGTAACAGGTATATTAATACAACTGCAAGTAATACCAGGGTTATGATTCTGAATAACAGTGGCAGCTGAGATGGCAAAAGGAAGGAGGTAAATGTATTAAGAAACTCAACAAATTTTTCAAATCCGCTTTTCATGTTTAAGATTGCCGGCCGCATGTATATTCCCGACAATGATTTTCTTTTCAGATAAAACCATATTACCGGAATTGAATTAATACATAAATAAATAACATAATGAATAATGCTTCTTTTGGTGAATTTCGTAATCAGAATAAATGTAGCGCAAATAAAAAATACGCCGGTTCTCCTTTGGAGATCCATGAGCATGCCAAGCAGAATTAACATCCCCAGGTTTGTAAGGCTTCTGCCTTGTAAATATTTTTCCAGAAAAATTATATTAAGGAGTATCAATGTTATGAATACCGGTTCCGACCATATAATAACATGAACCTGTAAAAGTGGCGCTGAGAATAGAATGATGATGAGTCCAGCTATAAATATAGTTTTTTGTGTTAAGCTCTGTTTTAAAATATAAAGAGCTAATAAAACATTGATGCAATAAATAAGTCCATGAAGTATGGCAGCGAAAGTGATAATATCAGAGCCAATCAATGTGGAAATGCCAAGTAGTAATGGAAAAAGGGGAGGCCATTCACAAAATATTTCTCCATTGGTTTTCAGCATGCCTTCCTGAATTGTTAATCCCGCACTTATATAATCTATGGAATCATTGGTTATACCCTGGCCAAAAGAAGAGATAGAAATAAAATAAATGATCAGGGAAATAAAGCCAATACAGAAGTAATCTAATTTGTCCTGTCGGAAAAAAGATATTGGTTGGTGTAAATATTTAGAAGGGATATCCAATTCCTATGTTAAATACAGTTTGCTCACTTCGGCCAAACGGCGGCTTTTTAATAAGATATTTTGCTACCAGCCTGTCAGATCCTTTTTCTGCCGGGTCCCATATTTTGGTTCCTACGTCAAATCTAAGAATAAGAAATGTAAAATCGAATCTTAATCCTAATCCTGCTCCTACGGCTATCTGGCTCACAAATGAATTTAGCTTAAACTGGGAACCAGGGCGGGTAGGCTCGTTTTTTATAGTCCAAACATTTCCGGCATCAATAAAAAATGCCCAATCCACAAAGCTAACCAGGTTGGCCCGATATTCATAACTTGTTTCCAGAATGATATGCCCAGGTTGTTCGTAAAGGTAATTGTTAGCTGTATCTTTGTATGCACCAGGACCCAATCTGCGGGGTTTCCAGGCGCGGATGCTGCTGCTCCCCCCAATGAAAAAATATTTTTCATAAGGGAGCACGAATATGCTGTCTCTTGCAGAGCTCCCATATGGTCTTGCATAGCCTACGTTGAAGCGCATGGCAAAAGTAGTCTCTTTAGTAATGGGAAAGTAATACCTGAGATCTGTGCTTACTTTAAAAAATTCAAAATACTGTAAACCCAGAAATTCATTGAGGGGCTCTTTAGTAACAAAGCGGCTCAATGCATTTACTGCCAGCCCGCCGAATTCAAAATATGGTTTAAAGTATTTGGATCGCTTTACAACCCCAAACTCATTATTATTTAAGGTGTAGGAAGCATTAAAACTGGTAACAATGGAATTGCTGAAACTCAGGCTAAGCTTATTGCCTAAGGAACTTAGCAGGTCCAGCCTCTCCTGGAAGCCTCTTTCTATAAAAGGTGTGTTGACAATGTTTATGTCCACCAGTGCGATGTTGTAATTTTTATACAGTGTTCTCTGCCAGCTGTAATTTAAAGCGGTACGAAGATTTGCTCTTATGTATTCTGGCCTGTCAATAAAATTATAACCTACAGAAATTCTTGTTTTCGGACTGAAATTTTTGGCTTTTCTTCCGAATTCAGGAAAGAAAATCTGGGGGAAAGTCAAAGAAACAGTTCCTCCATATTCTTTCATAATAATAGGTTTATTTTCCTGTCCGGCTGCTGCTTTTTGTGCAAGTACTGCTTCGAGAGAATACCTCAGACTTGCTTCAAATATTTCAAAACCTCCGAATACGTTCCGGTCTTTAAAAGTTAAACTGGCATAAGGGCCAGGAATAAATCCTTGCCCAACGTTCAAGCCCCATTCATCAGATATCTGATATTTTTTGAAGGGACTTGAATTGATAATCATGGTAAGCGTATTACTCGTAGTATCGGATTTGTTTTTTTGTGGGTTGATATTGATAAATTTATACATATCCAGAGTTGCCAGTTGAATCTGAGTTTCCTGCACTTTTTCCTGGCTGTATAATTCGTAAGGGTTAAACTTTATTCTATGATCTAAAAGTTTTTTAGAAAAGTTATTTTTGTAATAAATAAAATAATTTCCTCCGCGCTCGGCAGTGTCTCTGGTAAGATTAGGAATATTGGCCACATCCGTATTAAAATAAATAGTGCTGATCCTATATTGTTCATGGAAACCTCCGTCGTTTGGATTTTTTATAATGGTATATATATCTACTTTCTCTTTTTGAGCGGTAGTGTCCACCTGGAAGATGATAAACTGCCTGGTGAAATCATAGTACCCATTATTTTTCATGAGTTTATACAATCTCTCCCTTTCCGCTTCAATGTTTTCTTTTTTGTAGTTTTCATCTGTCCTCAGGGAAGATTGATTTATACTGGCATCAACTATTTCTTTTATTTTTGGATCTGTAATATCATATTGAATATCTTTTAACTTATATGGCCTTCCCTGTGTCAGGTAATAATTAATTAAAACTTTTTTCCTTTTTGAAATATATACATCGGAGGTTACTTTTCCCTGGAAGTAACCATTTGCATACAAAAAATACTGCATCTGATCTGCCGTTTCCCTTATTTTTGTGGTATCATAAATAGTTGGCTTTTCACCCGGACCTCTCATTACCCAGTTTCCCTCGCTTAATTTCACATTAAGCTTTTTTACTTTTTTCTCCTTTTTTCTGATCAGCCTGGCTACTTTTGAAGAGTCATTTTGATATTGAATCAGTGTATCGTATCTGGATTTTACCTCTTCCAGTTTCTTGGATACTTTTATAGAATCGTAAAATTTATTTCCAAAATTATAGATAGAGATGGAAGGACTGAATGAAAGATCGGGAATAAAACCTGCGAGTTTCTTTTTGCGGAATAAAAATCCGAATATTTTCCTGTTTTCTTCCTGCTGATAAAGCGCCGTGACAGCTTCTCTGGAGAGCGTTTTTTCACCTTTGATATCTTCTTTTTCTATAGTTACTTTTTGCTTATAGAGAAGATATTCATTTTCATTCAGGTGTTTGGTAGTAGAGCACCTGCAAAAAAGAAGGATCGGAAAAACAATTAAAATGTAATATCTTAACCTCAAAATTATAATACCCGCTTAAAAGTTAAAAATGTTATCAAAAGCCAAGGTAAAATACATCAAATCTCTCCAAATTAAGAAATTCCGCAATACTTATCAGGAATTTTTAGTCGAAGGAGCAAAAAGTGTGCTTGAACTGTTAAACTCCGATTTCCGGATTTCCTCCCTGTATCTTACAAAAGATTTTATAGAGAAGCATCATTCAGCGCTAAGGCACAAAGCGCTGCAATATGAGGAAGTTAGCGCTTCAGATCTTGAGAATGCCGGTAGCTTTGCTACCAATAACGCAGCTCTTGCGATTGTAAAAATGAAAGAAAATAAACCCTTATTTATATCAGGCAATGAATATGTGCTGATGCTCGATGAGGTGAAAGATCCTGGCAACCTGGGAACAATTATCCGCATTGCGGACTGGTATGGAATTACTAAAATAATTTGTTCGGATGATACGGCAGACGTTTATAATCCTAAGGTTATCTCTTCTACTATGGGCTCATTTACCCGGGTAAATCTCTATTATTGTGAATTAAAAACTTACCTGGAGAAAGTTAAAAATGAAAAGGTGTATGGGGCTGCATTTGGTGGTAAAAATATTCATAAGACAGGTTTTGCTCCCAGGGGGTATGTCATTATGGGTAACGAGTCTTCAGGAATTCGTGAAGATTTATTCCCACTTATCCATGAAAAAATTTCCATACCAGGCAGGGGGGAAGCAGAGTCTTTGAATGTTTCGGTTGCCACGGCCATCATTCTCGATAATATATTCAAAGCTTATTGATTCTTTGCAAGCCTTTGCAGATCCTCGCTTTGTTTTCCCAGATAACTGTCTATCCAGTGATGGACTAAATATAAAAGTGGAGTTAATAGAATGGCAATAAGAAACTTATAAATATAATTGGATAAGGCTACCGATAATACTCTTGAAATTGGCCAGGGGTCTTTGCTTTCCAGCAAATAAAAGGCTACAAAAATTACGATGAAACTGTCAAATAACTGAGAGATAAGTGTTGAACCGGTTGCCCGTAACCAAATCTTTTTACTACCTGTAATACTGCGGATATAATGAAATACATAGGCATCCAATAACTGGCTGATCAGGAAAGCTACAATGGAACCGGTTATGATGTTTAGCCCTATGGAAAAAATGCTTACAAAATTTTCATTGTTTTTTTCCCAGAAAGCTGCTGCAGGAAGTTTGGTGGCAATCCAGATTACCAGAAATATGTATGCAATAAATACACAGGCCAGGTAACTTATTTTTTTTACTCCTTCTTTCCCAAAGTACTCATTGATAATATCTGTAGTGATAAAAACAATGGGCCAGATGATCACACCGGCAGTCATTTTATCAAAACCGAGAATAAAATCTTTTGAAATTTCTACACTAAGAGAAGTAAGTCCGATCATTTCTTCAAGAGTAATAATTTTCACACCAATGATCTCTGCGATAATAGCATTGGTGAAAAATATTCCGCTTAGAATAATGAACAAAAAAGTTTTTTTATCTAAAGAATGGCTTTTCATTTTAATCATCTGATACTGAAAAATTATTTCCTTCGATGGCCAGAGATGAATTGGTAAATACAGTTTTAGCTTCTTCCAGCAAAGGCTCCAGTTCTTTGTACCTGGAAGAGAAATGTCCTATGATGAGTCTTTTCACATTGGCTTTCTTAGCCAGTGTAGCAGCTTCCAAAGCAGTAGTATGAAATGTTTCTATAGCCCTTTCTTTCATGTCATCCAAAAAAGTAGATTCATGATAGAGCAGGTCTATATCTTTTATCATAGGAAGAATGGTTTCTGTATACCTGGTATCGGAGCAGTAAGCAAAAGATCTGCTTTTGCGGGGAGGGAAGGTCATCTCTTCATTTTTTAAAACTAACTTTTCTCCTTCATAGACATCCTCTCCATTCTTTAATTTTATAATATTTAATAATGAGGTTTCCGGTGGAAGAGTTTCTTTGTTGATGCGTCTTTTTTTAGGTTTTTCTTTAAATAAAAAACCGCAGCAATCTATTCTGTGGTTGAGCGGGATAGTCTGTACGGTTAAATTATCAAGATCAAGAATGGTTTTTGATTCTTTTGCATCCAGCTCGTGAAAATGGATATCGTAAGAAAGAATGGTCTCTGAATATTTTAACTGCAGCGTAAGTATCTCATTCAATCCCGGCGGACCATATAGATGTAGTTCTCTTTGTCTTCCATTTAAATGCATGGTAGAAATCAGTCCGGGCAGGCCCAGCACATGATCGCCATGCAAATGAGAAATAAATATATGATTGATTTTATTGAATTTTATTTTGAACCTGATGAGCTGGTGTTGGGTGGCTTCTCCGCAGTCAATTAAGAAATACTCATTTTCTATCTGAAGCAGTTGGGATGATTGATGCCTGTTAAAAACAGGAGTGGCCGAATTGGATCCTAGTATTTTTAATTCAAATGGCAAGGTAATCAGGGATATAGGGAGAATAATTATTCATCCTGATCTTCAGCTCTTAAATTCTTTTCCAGTTCATTCATAAATACAGCATCGATGGCTTCTTCAATAGTAGGAAGAATATTTAATACCGTATCAAGATGAGAGATTTTAACAAGCTTTAAGACATGATCATTGAGCGCTGCAAGGATGAAGATACCTTCTTCGTTTTCGCATAACCTGTTTCCAACAAGAATGGAGCTTAGTCCGGAAGAATCGGCATATTTTACTTCTGAAAGATCCAGAATTATACTTTTAATTCCTTCTGCATTAAGCTTTACCAGTTCAGATTTAAGCTCAGGAGAGATGGTAGAGTTAAGTTTGTCTTCATGCAGCTGAAGGATGCTGTATTTTTCAGTCTTTTCAATTGTATATTTCATCATTGCCCCTTAAAAGTTATAAATTAGATGATTTTTAAACTTTAAATAAAAGGTTTCTTTCTTAAATATACAATTTTTTAATATGATTTTAACGTTTTAATTGGAAAGTTTTAAGGTTTTAAAGTTGAAAGGTTATAAGCCTTATATCGGGATTTTTCCAACTTTTGAACTTTATAACTTTTTAACCTTTTAATACATTTAAAATATTCTCTTCAATCCTTTTCTCAATTGATTCCGGATTGGCTTTAATAAATTTCTCACCAGTTACCTGCTCAAATAATTCGATATAACGGTTGGAAATGCTTTCTACAATCCGGTCGGTCATTTCCGGAACAGACTGTCCTTCTTTTCCCTGAAATCCGTTTTCTATCAACCATTGTCTTACAAATTCCTTGGACAACTGCTTCTGCTTTTCCCCATTTTTTTGTCTTTCTTCATATCCATCTTTATAAAAATACCTGGAAGAATCCGGCGTATGGACTTCATCAATCAAATAGATTTCATTTCCGAATTTTCCGAATTCATATTTGGTATCTACCAATATTAAACCTCTTGCAGCAGCCATCTCCGTTCCTTTTTTAAAAAGCGCCTGGGTATAAGCTTCCATTTTTTCATAGTCTTCTCTGGTGACTAAACCTCTTTTTAAAATCTCTTCCCTGGATATATCTTCATCATGACCTTCAGAAGCTTTTGTAGTTGGAGTAATGATAGGCTGTGGTAATTTATCATTTTCCTTCAAGCCTTCCGGAAGCGATACTCCGCATAATGTTCTTTTCCCAGCGCTGTATTCTCTCCAGGCATGACCTGCCAGATATCCACGGATTACCATTTCTACAGGCTGTGCAATGCATTTTTTCCCGATCGTTACATTTGGGTCTGGTACTTCCAGCAGCCAGTTAGGTACTATATCTCTGGTGGCTGCTAAAAATTTTGCAGCGATCTGATTTAATACCTGACCTTTATAAGGGATTGCCTTGGGAAGCACCACATCAAAAGCGGATATACGATCAGAAGCGACTACTACCAATTTATCCCCGACAGAGTATACATCTCTTACCTTTCCTTTGTAAAAAGCAGTTTGTCCGGGTAGCTTAAAGCGTGTTTCTTTTATGGCGTTCATGGAAAAAATGGTTGTAGGGCAAATATAAAGCTAAAAGCCAAAAGCCAAAAGCTTTCCGCCTTTAGCTTTATAAAATAATATTAGTGGGTTTTCTCTTTGATCACTTGGTCGTTCTTGTATGTGAGAGTTTTGATCAGCTTTCCCTGCTCATTATAATACATCCAGTGTTTTTCCTTTTTATTGTTGATATAATTTCCCTGCACTTCTAAATTTCCATTGCTGTAATAGCTTTTAAAAGGGCCGTAAAGGGTGCTGTTTTTATAGTGACTTTCCGTCTTGATTTTCCCATCCGGATAATAAGCATACCAGATTCCCAGTTTTACCCCATGACTGTATACCTGCTTTTCTGCCAGAGATCCGTCTTCATTGTATATCAGTCTTTCTCCATGTAGATTATTATTAATATAAAATTCTTTCACGTTTAATTTTTTATTGTCGTAATAAGTGAGCCATTCGTTGATCTTTATGTTTTCTTCTGTCGACTTCTTATTTGCTGTTTTAGGCAGTAGATATTCCTGTGTCTGATAAAGATTCCCGCTTTCAAAATATTTTTTAATCTTCGTATTAATACCTGTTTCATCTTCTTTATAAACTTCTTCCTGGCTAAGGTTGCCATTAGCAAAATAGGTTAGGTTTTTGCCGACTTTTTTCCCGTCCTTATAGTTGAACTTATGTTTTATTTTTCCATCATCATAATAGCCGATATTTTCTCCTTCCAGTATCCCGTTGATATATCCTCCCTCCAGTATGAGTTTGCCGTTTTTATTATAGCTTCTGAATAACCCGTTCTTTTTTCCGTCAATAATTACTGACTCTGTATTGATTCCTCCTTCAGGGTAATAAGTCTTGAAATATCCATGCAGCACACCATTTATGTAATATTCCTCAGTTCGCAGTTTTCCATCTTCATAATACGTTTTCGTCATGCCGTTTTGAAGATTATTCTTATACTCTGCCTCTGATTTTTGATTTCCATTGGCAAAAAATTCTTTTACGGCGCCGTTCAGCTGTGCATCTTTATATACAGCCTGGTTTTTTATTTTCCCATCAGTATAATAAGTAATTACTTCTCCGTCGAGCGCACCATTTTTATATTCTGCTTTCTGCAGCACCTTTCCATCTTTGGCATATATAAATGTGGGTCCATGTCTTTGTCCTTCTTTAAAATAACTTTTGCTTTTGATAGCGCCATTGTCATAAAATTCAACCAGCGCGCTGTCCAGGTTTTGATTTTTGATTAAGCCTTGTGCAAGGATTTTATTATTACGATCCAGCTTTTGATAAACTCCGTCGGAAGGATTTTCCGGATCCTTGTATTTGTATTTCTCTTTATACAGCAGATTACCTTCTATAGAATAAAAAGACGCCTCCCCGGTTTTAACATCATTTTTATAAGGTATTTCTGATTTGAGCATTCCGCCTTCATAATATTCTGCAAATACGCTGTCTTTTTTTCCGTTGTTATATGCTCCCTGAAGAATAATGTTTTTATCGAAGCGTGAGAATTTTTTATAAGAACCGTGTTTGATACTGGTGTCAGATTCAAGTACGTAATATTCTTCCAGAAGAGGTTTCAGGGTAACACCGCCTGTATCTACTGCCGGATAATATTTTTCTACTTTGACAGTAGGTTGTGAATAGGATATACCAAAAAATAATATAGCAGCTCCTGTAAAAAGAAGAACCTTTTGAAACATCGATTTCCTGTTTAATTCTTTTTAAAAATAACTTAAACCCGCTCAATGACAATTGCAGAGGCCCCGCCGCCGCCATTGCATATACCTGTAACGCCTATCCTGGCTTTCTTCTTATTTAAAACATTTACTAAAGTTGTCACGATCCTGGCGCCCGAGCAGCCAATCGGATGTCCGAGAGACACAGCCCCCCCGAAAATATTGACTTTTAATGGATCCAGGTTAAGTTTCATATTATTGGCAATACTTACCACTGAAAATGCCTCATTGATTTCATAATAGTCCACATCACTTGCATTCAGTTTCGCATTCTTTAAAGCTTTTGGAATAGCAAGGGAAGGAGTGGTGGTAAACCATTCGGGCTTCTGCTCTGCATCGGCAAAGGCAAGAATTTTTGCCAGTGGCTTTACACCCAGGGCTTCCGCTTTTTCCTTGCTCATTAATATGACTGCCGCAGCGCCGTCGTTGAGCGTAGAGGCATTGGCTGCAGTCACCGTGCCGTCTTTTTGAAATACCGGTTTCAGCGAAGGAATTTTATCAAAGTTTACTTTTTTATATTCTTCATCCTCTGAAATAATTAATGGACTGCCGCCTTTCTGTTCAATCTCTACCGGTACGATTTCTTCTTTAAACATTCCTGACTGAACTGCATTCGCTGATTTTTTATAGGACTCTATAGCGTAGGCATCCTGCATTTCTCTGGTAATTTTCATTTCTTTTGCAGTCAGCTCAGCGGCATTTCCCATGTGAAAATCATTATAGACATCCCATAAACCATCTTTGATCAATCCATCAATCACCTGTCCATGTCCAAGCTTATATCCTGATCTTGCTTTGTCTAAATAGTAAGGAACATTGGACATGCTCTCCATTCCACCTGCTATTACTACATCTGCCTGTCCGAGCATTATCGACTGCGCACCCAGCATTATTGCCTTTGAACCCGAAGCGCAAACTTTGTTAATTGTAGTGCATGGAATATCATATCCCAGTCCGGCGAAAATGGCTGCCTGTCTCGCAGGAGCTTGCCCTACATTGGCAGTAAGTACATTGCCCATAAGTACTTCCTGGATTTCTTTTGCATCTATTCCTACATTTTTAATGGCTCCTTTAATAGCAATCGCTCCAAGCTGCGGGGCAGTAAGAGTGGATAATGTTCCCATAAAACTTCCGATAGGGGTTCGTACTGCTGATATGATGTAGATTTCCTTCATATAATTTTGAATGTTTAATGTTGAATTTTGAATTAGCAAGAATCAGAAATTATATTTTTTTTAATTCATAATTCAGCATTCAAAATTCATAATTCTGTTTTACCAGTCCGGTTTATCTTTATAGTTTTTGTTATAATTTTTTTTTCTTATTTCCTGCAGGTATTGTATTTCCTTGTCTTTGATAGACTCAAGAATGGCTCTGGCTTTCTCCTCATTCATATTCATTTCAGCAAGTCTTTTAAGGCGCAACGCTTCGTCTCTTTTATCCCCTGTCTCTTTTTCTTTTAAATCCTTATCAGAGTTATCCGAATTGGATTTGAGATCTGATTTACCGTCTTTCCCTGGTGTATCTTCGGAAAACAATTCTTTATTTTTCCCATCAGGCACCTGGCCTGTGATGCCATTGTTGCTTAATGTATTAACAAGTCTCTCTTTATCTTTTTCGTTCCCTTTCTTATCTTTTGTTTTTTGTGTTTCAATATTTTCATTCAGCAGCGCTTCGTGCTCATTTAATTTTTTTATTAACTCGTAATTGTATCTTGCCTGTTCATTACGGCTATCTGTTTTTAAGGCTTCTTTCAAAAATTTTAAAGCTTCAGCATTTTTTCCTTTTAAAGCTGAGATCACCCCCAATTGCTGGTAAGCAACTGATTTTATTTTTGCATTATTTGATTTGATAAGCAAAGAGTATTGCTCCAACGCTCTTTTGTTATTCCCGGTTTTGAAATAGGAGTGGGCCAGGTTGAGACGGATAGGTTCATCCTTTACCTGGTAATTCACGATAAGTGAAAGGTAAAGCTCTGAAGCTTTTTTAAAATCGTTTTTTACAAAAGCATTTTCCGCATCTCTTTTAAGCGCATTGGTTTCGGCTATTTTATTAAAGCCGCTCCAGAGGGAAAAAAGAAAACCGATTAATATTAAGTGCTTCATTTTTGTATAATTTCAGAAGTTAGAGGCTGGAAGTTAGAAATTTACATCTAATTTTCACCTTCGACTCTTTAGCCATATATGATGAGGCTAAGCTTTTAACCACTGAGATCACTGAGTTTTCACAGAGAAAACAGAGAAACGACTCTGTGCTCTCTTTTTTACCTCCTGGATTTCTCTGTCCAAAGGACTCCTACGGAGTGGACTTTATTTTAATAAGATTCCTTATTAGCCCTAACGACTATCTTCCTCTACCTCCAATTTCCAGCTTCTAACTTCCAACTTCAAATTTTGATTGTTCTGACTGTAATCAACACATCCATAAAAATCAGAAATAATGCGATTAATAAAAAATAAAAATATTTGTTTGCCGAAGCATCAATTTCCCTGGCATCCGTTATTTTACCTTCGATTTTATTGATCATTTTTAGCAGGTATTCGGTATCATTTGAATTCTGATTTATTTCAGAATAATTTCCATTCCCCATTTCTGTCAGCTCATACAAGGCTGCCCTTTGCAGAGTGCTTACTACAGGCTTGCCTTCTTTATCTGTTTTGTATTTGCCATTGAAAGGGATTTTTCCACCTTCTAAAGTTCCTACGCCTACCATGAAAAAATGAATATTAGACTTCTCGATTTTTCTTACAATGTCTTTACTTTTATTTCCAAAATCCTCTCCATCGGTGAACACTATAATGATTTTATTCAAATCATTTTTATCAAATTTCTCATGGGCTAATTCAAGCCCTGTACTGAGATCTGTACCTCCATGAGAAAGTAATCCGGGATTAAGGGTTTCAATAAAAAGATCAACGGCCTCTTTATCAAAAGTGAGCGGGCACTGGATATGCGCAGTGGATGTGTATATGATAATCCCTATCCTGTCGGATGTTAAAGACCTGTTAATTTTTTTTAAGGATTGCTTTACTTTTTCAATTCTTGAAGGCTCGACATCGGTAGCATTCATGGATAAAGAAAGATCTACTACCAGGTATATATCTTTACTGAGCGATTTGATTTCTTTTTTGACATTTCCGAAGGAGGGGCCCAGCAGAGCGATGATCAGAAGGGAAAAATAGCCTGAACGTATGAGAAACTTATAAAAAACAGGCTTAATGCCGCTTTTCATCTTTCGGGATATCAGTATGATTCTGATAATATATAGCAGATAAAAGAGGATGAAAGACCCTATTAAAATGTATTCAAATGCAGATAAGGATCTTAGCCAGGTCACGTTTTTTCAATTAATGAATGAAAATTAAACTTTTAGCCTCAAATCCCCTAAAAATGAATAATAATAGTCAGTGTGGATAACTTTTAAGAAAATATTTCCCTGATACCGTGGGACTTACCTATATATCCGTATTTACCGAAGATTTTTTGTAAAACACTCAAACATTTTCAAAACATCTTGGTTAATTACCGCATGCATTGGGTCTATTTTTTAGTTGACCCCGCATTGTAACCTGACATATGTTTTAGCATTTAAAAAATTCTTATTATTAATAAGCAATTTCTACGCTATTATGGAAACCGACGTGAAAGAATCTAAATCCCGTTCTTCGAAAAAGGGATCGAAGAGTGGAAAAAAGTCTGCAGTGAGCGCCAAAAACCTGGCCCATACTAATGGGAACGGGAATGGAAACGGAAGCAGCAACGGAAAGCATTCGCCCGCTTTGGACAAAAAACTTATCGAAGTTTTGTCTCAGGTCCGCAATGGAAATTTCTCCGTGAGGATGCCTATGGATTTTACAGGAGTAAACGGTAAGATCTGTGATGCCCTGAATGAGATCATCGATCTGAACGAGAAGATGATGAAAGAATTTACCAAGGCCGGTAAGATCATCGGTAAAGAAGGACAACTCAATGAAAGGATTTCGGTTCCTAATGCCAAAGGTGACTGGAGAAAAGGTATCAATTCTCTGAATATTCTTATTTCCGACCTTGTACACCCTACCATAGAAATTGCACAGGTAATCAGCTCTGTGGCGAAAGGGAATCTTTCCCATACCATGCCTTTGGAAATCGGAGACCATAAACTGAAAGGGGAATTCTTCAGGATTGCCAAAGAGGTAAACTACATGGTGAAGCAGCTTAACCTATTCTCCATGGAGGTAACCAGGGTGGCGAGAGAGGTGGGATCTGAAGGAAAACTAGGTGGCCAGGCGAAAGTAAAAGGGGTTGCGGGTGTATGGAAAGATTTGACTGACTCTGTAAACCAGATGGCGGGTAACCTTACTGACCAGGTGCGTAACATCGCTGAGGTGACTACGGCCGTGGCGAGAGGCGACTTGTCAAAGAAAATTACGGTGGACGTAAAAGGAGAGATCCTTGAGTTGAAGAATACAATCAATACCATGGTGGATCAGCTGAACTCCTTCTCCTCCGAGGTAACAAGGGTGGCCCTTGAAGTAGGAACGGAAGGAAAACTGGGAGGTCAGGCACAGGTAAAAGGAGTTGCGGGAACATGGAAAGATTTGACTGACTCTGTGAACCAGATGGCGTCGAATCTTACTGCACAGGTGCGTAACATTGCTGAGGTAACAACTGCGGTGGCGAAAGGTGACTTGTCTAGAAAAATCACAGTGGACGTAAAAGGAGAGATCCTTGAGTTGAAGAATACAATTAATACCATGGTGGATCAGCTGAACTCGTTCTCCTCTGAGGTAACAAGGGTGGCGAGAGAAGTAGGATCTGAAGGAAAACTTGGTGGTCAGGCAAAAGTAAAAGGTGTGGGTGGTGTATGGAAAGATCTGACTGACTCTGTAAACAACATGGCATCCAACCTTACTGCACAGGTGCGTAACATCGCAGAGGTAACAACGGCCGTGGCGAGAGGTGACTTATCAAAGAAAATTACTGTAAACGTAGAAGGTGAAATCCTGGAGCTGAAAAACACAATCAACACGATGGTGGATCAGCTTAACTCATTTGCATCTGAGGTAACAAGGGTGGCGCTTGAAGTAGGTACAGAAGGAAAACTCGGTGGTCAGGCACAGGTAAAAGGAGTTGCAGGAACCTGGAAAGATTTGACTGACTCTGTGAACCAGATGGCATCGAATCTTACTGCACAGGTACGTAACATCGCTGATGTAACAACTGCGGTGGCAAATGGTGACTTGTCTAAGAAGATCACAGTGGACGTAAAAGGAGAGATCCTTGAGTTGAAGAATACAATCAATACCATGGTGGATCAGCTGAACTCATTCGCATCCGAGGTAACAAGGGTGGCGCTTGAAGTAGGTTCAGAAGGAAAACTGGGAGGTCAGGCGAAAGTAAAAGGAGTAGCGGGTACATGGAAAGATTTGACTGACTCCGTAAATAACATGGCATCGAACCTTACGGCACAGGTGCGTAACATCGCAGAGGTAACAACAGCGGTGGCGAACGGTGACTTGTCCAAGAAGATTACGGTGGATGTGGAAGGAGAGATCCTTGAGCTGAAGAACACGATCAATACGATGGTGGATCAGCTGAACGGTTTTGCGTCTGAAGTAACAAGGGTAGCAAGGGAAGTAGGTACAGAAGGAAAGCTGGGAGGACAGGCAAACGTACCGGGAGTTGCGGGAACATGGAAAGATTTGACTGACTCTGTAAATAAAATGGCGGGTAACCTTACGGCGCAGGTGCGTAACATCGCAGAGGTAACAACAGCGGTGGCGAAAGGAGACTTGTCAAGAAAAATTGAAGTAAACGTAAAAGGAGAGATCCTTGAATTAAAAAATACAATCAATACCATGGTGGATCAGCTGAGAGCATTTGCTTCAGAGGTAACCAGGGTAGCAAGAGAGGTAGGTTCCGAAGGTAAACTGGGAGGTCAGGCATCGGTAGAAGGAGTTGGTGGTGTATGGAAAGATCTGACAGACTCTGTAAACCAGATGGCGGGTAACCTTACTGCTCAGGTGCGTAACATCGCCGATGTGGCGATTGCGGTGGCGAACGGAGATATGTCCAAGAAAATTACAGTGGACGTGCGTGGTGAGATCTTGCAGTTGAAAGAAACAATCAATACCATGGTGGATCAGCTCAGGGTGTTTGCTTCTGAAGTAACGAGGATGGCGAGGGAAGTAGGTACAGAAGGAAAACTGGGAGGGCAGGCATTCGTACCGGGTGTGGCTGGTATCTGGAAAGATCTTACAGATTCAGTAAACCAGATGGCGTCTAACCTTACTTCACAGGTGCGTAACATTGCCGAGGTAACGAAAGCGGTGGCAAGCGGTGACCTTTCCAAGAAGATCATGGTGGACGTAAAAGGAGAGATCCTCGATTTGAAAAATACGATCAATACCATGGTGGATCAATTAAACTCATTTGCATCTGAGGTAACAAGGGTAGCAAGGGAAGTAGGTTCTGAAGGTAAACTGGGAGGACAGGCGCAGGTGAAAGGTGTGGCCGGTACATGGAAAGACTTAACAGACTCTGTAAACTTTATGGCATCCAACCTTACTTCACAGGTAAGAGGAATTGCAAAAGTTGTGACGTCTGTGGCAAAAGGAAATCTGAAACAGAAATTAACGATCAATGCTTCAGGTGAAGTATCACAGCTGACAGATACCATCAACGAGATGATAGATACGCTTGCGATCTTTGCTGATCAGGTAACCAACGTGGCACGTGAGGTGGGAGTTGAAGGTAGATTAGGTGGACAGGCATCGGTGCCTGGAGCATCAGGAATCTGGAAAACACTGACAGAAAACGTGAACCAGCTTGCAGAGAACTTAACGACCCAGGTACGTTCTATCTCTGAAGTGGCATCTGCAGTAACGAAAGGTGACCTGACAAGAACGATTCGTGTGGATGCAAATGGTGAAGTGGAAGCCTTGAAAGATACGATCAACCAGATGATCGCTAACCTGAAAGAAACAACGCTGAGAAACCACGAGCAGGACTGGCTGAAATCCAACCTTGCAAAGTTCACCCAGATGTTACAGGGGCAAAGAGATTTGAACACCGTGGCGAAGAGAATTCTTTCCGAGCTTGCTCAGGTTGTAAACGCTCAATTGGGTTCATTCTATATCCTTCAGCAAATGGAGGAAGCTGAGCAAACCAAGCTAAGACTCTATGCAGGATATGCCTATGCAGAAGAGCATAATATCCCTAAAGAGTTTGAGATCGGTGAAGGATTGGTAGGACAGGTAGCGATAGACAAGGAGAAAATTATTTTAAAGAATATTCCTACAGAATATATTAAAATATCTTCTTCTCTTGGAGAAGCCAAGCCATTGAATCTAATAGTACTGCCGGTATTATTTGAGAACCAGATCAAGGCAGTAATTGAGCTTGCATCATTTGAATCATTCAACACAACACACATTGACTTCCTGGAGCAGCTTACAGAGTCTATCGGTATCGTGATCAATACAATTGAAACGAATACCAGAACAGAAGAGCTTTTGATTCAGTCTCAGTCACTTGCTGATGAATTAAGAAAAGCAAACGAAGAACTACAGGACAAAGCCTTACTATTAGAGAAGCAGAAGCAGGAAGTGGAAGAGAAGAACAAGGTAATCGAAGAAGCAAGAAAGTCACTCGAAGAAAAAGCAGAACAGTTGACGCTTACTTCAAAATACAAGTCAGAGTTCCTTGCTAACATGTCTCACGAGTTGAGAACACCTTTGAACTCACTCTTGATTCTTGCGCAGCAGTTGTATGAAAACCCTGATGGTAACCTGAGCGACAAGCAGGTAAGTTATGCGAAAACAATTTACTCTTGTGGTGATGACTTGATCCAGTTGATCAATGATATTCTCGATCTTTCAAAAATCGAATCTGGTTATATCTCTATCCACTTCTCGAAAGTTCGTTTCACAGATGTTACTGGTTTTGTACAGACTACATTCAAGCCGATCTCAGAAGCGAAGCATGTGAGATTTAATGTAAAGGTAGAAGATGGTCTGCCGGAGACATTTGAAACAGACATGCAGCGATTGAATCAGATTCTTAAAAACCTTCTTTCCAATGCGTTTAAGTTTACAGAAAAAGGAGAGGTAGCTTTAAGAATATTTGAATCGCATCATTCATGGAAAGGATGGAACCCTGGTCTGGAAAATGCCAAGAGAGTAATAGGCTTCGCGATCTCTGATACCGGTATCGGTATTCCGAAAGACAAGCAGGGCATTATCTTTGAAGCATTCCAGCAGGCAGAAGGTTCGACTTCACGTAAATATGGAGGAACAGGTCTTGGACTTTCTATCAGCCGTGGTTTGGCTGAGTTGTTAGGAGGAACCATAGAGCTTGAAAGTGAAGTGGAAAGGGGAAGTACCTTTACATTGTATCTGCCGATGATGGCAAATGCAGAAGTGCTGATGCCTCACGCAAAAACAGATACGAAGATTCTACCATTAGAAAAAGTACAATCTGAATCCGTGAAAGCATTGGGTAGCTTACTGAATAATCCTATCAACGCAGTGGGAATGGAAATGGGAAGCATGGATTATGACCTTGTAAATGAGCTGATGAACGAAACAGGTGACGACAGAAATAACATTCAGGAAAATGATAAAGTGGTGTTGATTGTTGAAGATGATATCCGTTTCAGTAATATTATGTTGGAGAAAGCGCATGAGAAAGGATTGAAAGCGCTTATTGCTACTAACTATGGAGAGGTGTTTGGTTTTGCCAATACTTACAATCCAATTGCAATCACATTGGATATCAGGATGCCTGAAACCAGCGGATGGAAAGTGCTGGATCTGTTCAAGAATGATCTGAAACTGCGTCACATTCCGATCCACCTGATTTCAGGAGAGGAAAATGCAGAACTGGCATTCCAGAGAGGAGCGCGAAGCTTCCTGCAGAAGCCATTGAATAATGAAGTTCTGGAGAACCTGTTTACAGATATTATTGAGTTCGATAGAAAAGAACAGAAACATATTCTGGTGGTAGAAGATAATGAAATGGATTCTTCCAGAATAGCTGAACTATTCAGCAAAATGGAAAATACCAAAGTAACGATTGCTCCTACAGGAAAGAAGGCGCTTAAGCAATGGAAGAGCCATCAGTTCGACTGTCTGATTCTCGACTATAAATTACCTGATACTTCAGTAAGCGATCTGATCAGTGACTTTAATCAGAAGAAGCAATTGCAGCTTACACCTATTATCATGTATACTGCGAAAGACTTTACGCCAAAAGAAATGGCTGATCTGAAAAGGGTTACCAATTCAATAGTGCTGAAGGATGTAAATTCGCTGGATAGATTACTTGAAGAAGCTATCATGTATTTACACATAGATCATAAGAGTCTGCCTCTTGAGGTAAAAGATACTATTGAAAGAGTAAGAATTGAAAAAGATGTTCTGAAAGATAAGAAAGTGTTAATTGTGGATGATGACGTTAGAAATCTCTTCGCGTTAACTACTGCCTTTGAAAGATACAACATCAATTCAATTACAGCAGAAAGCGGTAAGGAAGCGATTCACATTCTTAACAGTAATCCTGATATAGAACTTGTGCTCATGGATATCATGATGCCGGAGATGGACGGTTATGAGACGATTCAGAAAATCAGGAGAGAGAATAAGAACATAGGACTACCGATAATTGCGGTAACAGCCAAAGCGATGAAGGGTGACAGGCAGAAGTGTATTGAAGCTGGAGCTTCCGATTACATTACAAAACCTGTAAAAGTTGATCAGCTGCTGGCTCTTATGAGAATATGGATGTATAAATAATAATTCAATTGTTAAATTGTTAAATTACCGGTCAAATGGCGATGGAACAATTTAACAATTTGATCTTTTGTTAAAATTGATTTGTTAAAGCAAAAATTAATTATTTCAAGTTTTGGAAAGCAGCGAGGAAATAAAAATCTTATTAGTAGATGATAGAGCTGACAACCTTTTCTCTATTGAACAGGTTCTCTCCAGGGATAATTATGCTATTACCAAGGCTCAGTCAGGAAAAGAAGCTTTAAAAATTCTTCTTAAGGAATATGATTTTACTTTAATATTAATGGATGTGCAGATGCCGGGACTAAACGGTATTGAAACGGCATCCATGATTTATGAAAGAGAAAAGCTGAGGCACATACCTATTATATTTATCACGGCCAATGATTATAGCGACGAGTTTATATTTAAAGGGTATAAGACCGGGGGAGTAGATTATATTTATAAACCTATTAATCCTGATCTTCTGAGAGCGAAGGTAGCTGTCTTTGTGGATCTTTACCGTAAGACACACTTGCTGATGGCTCATGAGCAGAAGCTCCAGAAAGTAAATGTTGAGCTGGAAGAGAGGGTAAAGAAAAGAACAGAAGAATTGCTGAAGAAAAATGCTGAGCTTGAACTTATAAATTCTCAGCTGAAAAGAGTAAATAATGACCTGGATAGCTTTGTTTATACTGCATCGCACGATTTAAGGGCTCCTGTTTCCAATATTGAAGGGCTGCTTTATACGCTGATCGATTCATTGGGTGAGGGAAGTAAGAATGATGAATCAGTGAAGACAATCCTGGAAATGATCCATATGTCTATCACGAAGTTTAAAACGACGATACAGGATCTTACCGATATTACCAAGATTCAGAAAAACCTTGAAACAGAAATTGAGTCCATTGATATTTGTGAAGTGCTGGACGATGTACGTGTTAATTTAAGAGAGCTTATTACTAAATCGGAAGCAGAACTTAAACTTGATATAGATAGTTGCCCGAGAATTGTTTTCTCCAGGAAAAACCTGAATAGTGTATTGTATAATCTTCTAAGCAATGCCATTAAATACAAGTCTCCGAAGAGAAAACCGGTTATAAAAATCAAAGGGTACCTGGACGAACCTTATGTAGTGCTTTCCATCACTGATAATGGCCTGGGTTTTAATCCGGATGATAAAAATAAAATTTTTACCATGTTTAAGAGACTGCATGATCATGTGGAAGGAAGCGGAGTCGGACTCTATATCGTGAAAAGAATTATTGAAAATTGCGGAGGAAAAATTGAAGTTGATAGTACGCCGGATAAAGGTTCTACTTTCAAGGTATACTTTAAAGCTAATCCAGCTCACGAATTAAACCAACCTATCCAAATAGGAGCTGCAACTTAGAATGAATATTTCTCTCAAAATAACAATTGGGTTTGTTCTTATAATTGTTCTTTCGGGCTTAAGTTTCTTTGTAAATAATAAATTATCTGCAGAAGTAAACAGAAATACAGAGTTTTTAACCAATTCGGAATCAATTATAAGAAACTCTGCCCAGATACATAAACGGATCATTGATATGCAGGGCGCCTTCCGTGGATACCTGCTTACCAGTAATGAAAATTTCCTGCAGCCTTATTATCTGGGAATGAAAGAAGTGCCTGCTCTTTTTAAGGAACAAAAGACATTAATCCAGGATTCGCCTATACAGGAAAGAAAGCTTGATTCCATAGAGGAAATGCATTATGAGTGGATTGAATACGCCAACACTTTGATCGAAGCCAAAAAAAGAACAATTAATACCGAGTTTAATTTTTCCAAAGATTATTTGTACCTCTTTGAAAATAAACTTCAGAAAGAAGTAGGTAAAAAGATTAATGATGAAATAGCAGTTAAGTTTAAAGAGTTTGATGCTCACGAATATAAAGTGAGACAAGCAAGAAGAGAGCGATTAACCCAGTCCATTGCCACTACTGGAAAAGTTTCCATTACACTGGCCATTATAACTTTAACTATTGGAATAGTAAGCGCTATATATATTACACATATTATTTCAAAAAGAATTTCCACAATGGTGAGTCTGGCAGATGGAATTTCCAGAGGAAAATTTGATCAGATAAATGATAAGGCCAATGATGAAATGACAAAGCTTTCTTATTCTCTGAATATAATGTCGGAAAAACTAAATAAGAGCTTTAAGGATTTAGGTAAAAAAAATAAGGAGCTGGATCAGTTTGCTTATGTGGTATCTCACGATTTAAAAGCGCCTCTCAGGGGAATGTATAATATTATCAATTGGATACAGGAGGATCTCGGGCAGGAGCTTTCCGGAGATTTAAAAAAGTATATGGAGATGCTGAAGGGGAGAATTGAGCGGTTGGAAAGTCTTATATCCGGTTTGCTGGAGTATGCAAGAATCGGAAGAGTGGCTAAAGAAAAAGAAGAAGTCAATGTGCGTGAGCTTTTGTATGAAATAGGAGATATGATTGTCCCTGATCATTTTACGTTGGAAGTAAAAGAACCCATGCCGGTTTTATTTACGGAGAAAATAAGACTGCAACAGGTATTTACCAATTTAATAAGCAATGCAGTTAAATACCATGGCGGTACGAAAGGAACCGTTACAGTGGAATGCAAAGAAACCGATAGCTATTATAAATTTATCGTGAAAGATGATGGCATAGGTATTGAGCCTGAGTATCATGAAAAGATATTTAAAATTTTTCAGACACTGAGAGAGAAAAACGAATCGGAAAGTACCGGCATAGGGCTTGCGATCGTAAAAAAAATTATAGAGGATAAAAAAGGAAATATCAAAGTGATCTCTGACAAAGGCAAGGGCGCATCATTTGAGTTTACATGGCCAAAGGAATTAGTTAAAGAAAACACCGAATAATTATGGATCCAAAATCAATATTGCTGATAGAAGATGATGAACTGGACATTATCAGTGTTACACGTTCTATTAATAAAATCAATGCTGATATAAAACTGCATACGGCATTTAACGGAATAGAAGCGCTGGAAATGCTGAAAGGAAAATCTTCTGCTAAATTAAATCCCGATCCTGATTTAATTCTTCTGGATATCAATATGCCCAAGATGAATGGGATTGAGTTTTTGCGCGAGCTTCGTAAGGATGAAAAATATAAGTCTATTAAAGTTTTTATTATGACAACCTCCAATGAAGATCAGGACAGGGCAGAGGCGGAAGCACTCGGGATCTCAGGCTATGTCATTAAGCCTTTGAATTTTAATACCAATACCAAGAAAAATTCTTCCATGGATAATTTTATGCACTTCCAGATCATGAAAATTCTGGGGCAATAAATTATTCCTGTTTATAATTGACAAGGTCGTGGTAGGCAAGCAGGTATTTATTTAATCTGGCTAAGTCTTTTTCTTCCAGCTTATTTATTCTTCTTATATCCATATTATCTTCAAGGTCATTGATCTTTACTTTAATGGCCAGAGGATTTGTCTTAACACGCTCGATAAATAAGTTATAGTCTTCGTTTTCACTTATTTTTGTTACACATTTCAGGGCGGCAATAATTTCGTCAGAGAATCCTTCTTTTTGCAGCGCTTCGAAAGTCCAGGAAGTATCTTCTACCAGGTCATGCAGCATCCCGCATATTTTTTCATCCATACTTTTACCCCTGAGGCTTACACGCATAAGGTGAAGTATATAAGGCGCACCGTATTTATCTTTCTGATTTTTGTGGGCTTCGGTAGCAATTTCTATAGCTTTGTGGAGCATAAAAGTGGAGATAAAATAAAAAGCCCTGAGTTTTTTTAAGGCCGGCTCTGTGATTCGATTCGATTTGGATCAATGACCTTTCCGATTAGAAATCTGGATGCACTAACCAACAGTTACTA
>JAIERY010000148.1 GCA_019746425.1 Cytophagaceae bacterium | reverse complement strand
TATTGTTTCGATAATTTTTTTATCCCAAAACTATCCTTTTTTCAATTACTCCCCAACTTTTAACGCTGACCCTTTTTAATCCTTTCGTTTATTACAATACTCACTGTTAGTGCAGAAGGCCTTGTATTGAGGAATCTGGTTTTAAAAAGTATTATAAGCTGGAAAGGTCTTTCGCAATAAATTCTTTAAGAGAGCATACAATTGTCCCGTCTTTTGTGGTCCACCGGTCACTTCCTGGTGTTATCACAAAATTCTTATCTGTCCCCAGATCGCTGATAGATTCATGAAAACCCCTCGAAATAGTAGGGGCATTGGAGTATTTAATTTCTAGGCAGGCTACAGGGTTAATCCCTTTTACCAGCACTATATCAGCTTCGGCTCCATTATGTGTACGGTAATAATATACAGAGGTTTGCGGCGGTTTTAATTGATAGATCTGCTCCAGTACATAAGCTTCCCAGGATCCGCCTATGGCAGGGTGTCCCTGCAGCGCATCCCAATCGGGGATATTGAGTAAAAAATGCAGAATTCCGGTAGTTCGCAGGTATAGTTTAGGTGATTTAACCAGGCGTTTTTTTGAATTTACATACCAGGCCGGAAGCCTGTTTATAAGATAAGCGCCCTGAAGAAAATCGAGGTATTTTTTTACTGTAGCGCCTGTTATACCTAGTGACCTGCCCAGATTTTCCGCATTTTCGATACCGCTGTTCATATGGGCGATCATTGACCATATTCTTTTTATTGTTTCGGGTGTCAGGTCTATTCCAAAGAGAAAATTCAGGTCACGCTGAATATAAGCTGATACAAAGCTGCCGGTCCAGAGATTCCAGGCTTTATCCGATTTTGCGAGAAGGGCATCCGGGAAACCTCCTCTGAACCAGTGCCTTTCCTGTTCAATAGTCGCTCCTAAAGCTTCTGTCAGATTGATTTGCCCGATTTCAAGGTAAATAACCCTTCCGGCAAGCGTTTCCGACACACCTTTTACCAGTGCGGGATTAGCGGAGCCCAATAATATAAACCTTCCCGGAGAGCGGTCTTCATCTATAAGCGGCCGCAGCCAGGTAAAAATTTCAGGGATCACCTGGGCTTCGTCAATAATCACACAATGATCTTTTAGCCTGGATAGGTATCCCTGCGCATCATTGAGCAGGATATTGCGGTCTTCCAGTTTTTCCAGGTCGAGATAACGGACGGGTTTATTAATAAGTCCTGAAATCTGCTTAGCTAACGTAGTTTTGCCCACCTGGCGGGGGCCCGTAAGCATGGCTGCCGGGAATATTTGTAGAATTTCCTTTAAATCGTTTAAATAAAGTCTTTGTATCATATTACAAAGATATTATTATCCATGAAATATTAAAATGATAATTCGATATTTCATGGATAATCGAAACTATTTGCATTGCTTTGGATATTTTTCGTGCTGAGCTGAAAAAAATCATAAGGCTGGGGATCAATTCGCTCTTGTAAAACGGTGTCAGCTGTTAGTTGCTTCGATCGCTTTCCATTTCCAGCTTCCGTTGACGTAGTTACAGATGTGCACAATGTAGCTGGACACATTTAAATTTCAATTTAGCAGGCCGTTATAGTTTTGAATTCTGAATTATTACGTAAATATTTTTTTTAGGTCCCCGTTGATCTGGTCTATTTTATATCCAAATAATTTTTCGTAGCTGTCGCCACTCTTCATTCCGAGCCATTCCTTCATTTCTCTTTTTTCAGAAGAGTTTTTCGGAGAGTTTAGGATCTCAAGCATATGATAAAACCCGCCAATCCCTCCGCAATCTTCTACTGGAGTTGCCCCTGCTCCTTCAATACAAACAGGAAACAAAACTTCTTCTTTAGGTTTAGCCAGGGGTTTTATTGTATGCAGCCAGTCATCCCCAAAGTCATATAGGTAGTTGATCGTTTTTCTGGAATGATTAAAAACATCTTTTATAAAAGTTTCCAGCGAGTCATACTCGTTATATTTCGGCCCCCATAAATCTTCCGGTTCTTCAGAAGGAAGCTTGATACTGTCACTCCTGTAAGGGGAGCCAAGATTGAATTGGTACATGTGATAATCTTCCCAGCCCATCACTATCTGTATCACCAGATGCAATTGATGAAAGGTAAAGTTTTCAGGCACAGTTACTGTTCTGTAAATAACAGGCTCTGTATGTGCTAATGTAATTTTTAATGTATGTGCCATATATATCTTTTAGGCTGGGTATTTATCTTTTGTTTTCGTGGTGGTAAATGTGATTAAAGTAGCGGTTGCATAAATCGAAATCAGTTGCTCCCTGGTAAAAACCATATGCTTTGGCCGTTAAATCTATGGTATCTTTCAGTCTTCGATAGCTGACTTTTGTCCGGAAATTAAATATTCTCCTTTTTCTGCTTCTTCACACGATTTATAGATCCTGATGCCTTCTTTAGTCAATGGGTTTTTCATATAGTTTTCATGCGGTTCACTCACATTCATATTTATAGGTGAGCCGGAAACTTTTTGTTCCGGCAGGTTGAATGTTGCCTAGGCGGTCAGTTCTTAATTTAATGCAAACGCTTTTAATCATGGCTCCATCAAGCATTCCTTTTTTCTTATTAAATACTTCCTTTTGCCAAGCCCTTTCTGATTTATTGTTGCTTCCTAATTCGATAACTTCTACAATCGGTGCTGCAACCTTATGAGGAACAAAATGACATTCACCTTCAGTACAGCTAACCATCTTATATATTCTTTCTTCTTTTTTCTTTAATTCTCCATAATGAATAGGTTCTTCAATAATTTTTCCACCCTCGTCACATTCAGGGACGTAAACTAAATCATTTGGCGATAGATAAAACAATAAAACTTTCCCATTTTCATTTATTTCCGGTACCGGTGATAAGTTTTGCTTTATGCGTTCTATGATAATATTTAATGGAATAGTTTCATAAATTCGCTCCCCTTGTTCATTGCTATAAATAGCAAAAAACAGATTTGTTCCTTTTGCTGTTTCCACGAATTTATCTTTCTTATTTCCTGTAGTCCCCACATTAAATTTATTGCCCTTCGACTCGTATGTTCGTACCTTATAAACAGGTTGATGTTTTTTGCCTCCATTCAATTCAATTATATTTTTATTCATTTCATCAATACCGTCAGGAGAAAAAGCCAATTCAGGGTGTTCTGTTATTTTTCCGTTTTTTTCCTCGTTGTATTTTTGTAAATGGTTGAACATAATTCTCTGAATACCTGTGTCAGTGATACTTTCAATTTTAGGAGAATAAAAACTTTCATCCACTTTTACTCTGGATGCTACATTTTCCTTATCCCAATAATATATTTCCACTTTTGAAATATCTTTTTTCTGCCATTTGAAATCCTGATTTTTAAAATACTTGATAAGTTTTTTCTTATCATAATTTTCTTTTACCAACTTTTTCACTTGCTTTTTAAGATCTTTATCCGTGATCATCTCCCAATTATCAAGGGCAGATGAGAGAGTAACTATTTTCTTTAATTTTAATTGAACAAGACCCGATACGGTATCTTTATGTAGGGATTTTCTTATTGCCCAGTTTTCACCCTTTGTTTGCTTTATTTTACCCTGAACAGGTTTCCCATTTTCGTCATTCTTCCACCCCCGATAATTATTAACAGTTTTGTTTATCACCCGTAAATTCTGTTTAAAGCTTACTACAGTATTGCATAGTGCCTCCCTTGCTTCCTGGGTAAAAGTTTCCCATGGTTTATGAAACATCCATTTATAATTTTGTTTAGTATCATCGTTATATTTCTTAAAGCAGAGCTTGTTTTTTAAGTCATGGCGTTTCTTTTCTTTTTCCTCTTTTGTCGTACCTTTCCCTAAAGCACTTTCATTGTTGAGATAATTGATATGGTTTCTGGTGGCGCAGGCTATAATAATAGCATCTAATGTATGGTGGCGGTGATCAATCCTCTTTTTGCTGAATCCTTTTTGCAATTCAAGCGGGACCTGTGTCTGAAATACTTTTTTTCCATTTTTATTCGTCCATTCTCCAAAGTGATTGCTTTGAGTTAATTCATTCAGACGTTCAAACCTGGGCGTTATGATATCATTCCAGACATCATTCAATCCCCAATCCTGCTTTAAAGTAGAAGTAATGCTGCCATTGCTTGCAATCACATTCTTTGAAATAGCTTCCTGTTCGCCTTCTTCCCTGACAATATTGGACATCAGATTTTTTACTACTTTGCTGATGTAACGGCTATCGTTTAGTTGTCTTTGAATAAATGATTCCGGAATATCTTCCATGAGCAGTTTTTTCATTTTGCTCCGGCTTTTAGCATAAGATTCTTTTATATTCTTTTCGTATGCCTCCTTATCAAGTATGGTCGCAGTTTCTCCAAAACCTAATTCAATAATTTTTCCTCCCTGCTTTAAAATGTATTCAAAAGCTGTGCAATTATCCTTGTCTTTGTTAACGGCCGATTCACAAATTACTTTATTGCTGAAAGAATTATCAAAATACCTTGATTGAGGAATGATATGTTCTATCTCATAAGAAGGAGTAAATAACTTATTGAGAGGAATTACTTTATTTGTGTATGGAGATCTGTATTTTTGCTCCAGCCACAGTTTATATCGTGTCAATTCCCCAGCGGTTGGTTGAGCCTGTTTTGAAATTTTCAGAATTTCATCAGGTATATTTTCTTCCGCACTCAATGCGCCTTCTTCATAAATTTTTAAAATTTCCTGCTGCATTGGAGAAAAAGGCCGGACGTTCTCAATATTTTTATCATTGAGTAGTTCTGTAAGCAAAGCTTTTATGCGAAGATTTGTATTTTCATTCTCGTTGATCTGGTTAGTCATTTTCTTGCGTTTTTCTGAGGGATTTTTCATCTCTCTTCCAAGCTCAATATGTATTTCATTAAAGAAGTTTTCTTTACCTTTGCCGTGTTGTTTCCAAATATCGCGAACTACCTGTAGTGTTTCATTAATCACCTGCTCTACAATAGGGTTGCGAAGGCTGTGCTGATCTAAAAGGGTAATATCATCAGCTGTTTTCCATTTTAACGATTCGCCATCTTCAGAATGCCTGTTGTAAACAATATACGATGCAAGCCATACAGGCAATCCTTTAAAATCATTGAGGTCATTAAGAGCTATTGCTTTTTCTCTTACTCTGTTTCTTATCGTTTTGTCATATTCTCCTGTAATTATTTTCTCGATCCTTTCTTTGGTGTGAACATCAATGTTTTCCGCATCCCAATAATTTCCGGTTCGCATTAACGGTAATAATTTCTTAATTGCTTTCGTTGAATAAGATCCATATTCCTTTTTGAATGGTGGGAATTTTTTGAATTGCTCAGCAAAGTCTTCCCCTAAACCATTCTTTTGAGCAAATGTATTCAGCGCTTTTTGTATATCATTTTTATCTTCTACCGAATAAAGTATATGCCAAAGACTTTCTTGTCTTGAGTTTGTTAGAAAATCAGCAGGTACACTTTCTAATTTTTCTAGCCGGGTAATTATTTGAGCTCTTGTTTCATTGCAAGGATAAATTTTATCTTCCACATAGTTCCATCGAAAATCATCAATATTCTTTTTTAGATTGAAAGATGGATATTTTAAAAAAGCTTTCTGGTCAATTTCTTTTCTTTTATTCAGCCAATCATACAAATTGATCCAGTCTTCTTCTGATTGCAAAAATTCACCGGTAACATTTACATCGGTTTGCAACTTGCCATCTACCTGTTTTTCTTTTTGATAAATTCTAAGGTTATGGACAAACTGCCACAGTCTGAACTCCTGGAAAAGCGGATGTGATTTCGCAATGCATTTCAATGGCACATTTTCAATTTTGCCATCTTTTGTAAAAGATTTACTTTCAAATTTGCAATTACTTATTAGTGATTTTTTGCTTTTTAACGGTCTCTGATAAAAAATAATATCATTTAAAAAAAGATATGTAAAGTCTTTTTGAAAAACGCTTTGCCTGTGCCCTTCGTTGCTTTTATACAATTCTTCAATACAGCTTTCATAAAGGTTTTTGTCACTCAGCTCGGGATGATACTCCTTTTGTTTTTTTAATATAGTTTCTAATTCCTGTTTGTAAAATTTACGTTCGATAACCCGCACTAATTTTCCTTTAATCTTTTGGTTCGGATTTTGGAGTAAGGAGTCATAAATATAAGTGCCCACAGTTTTCAAACTATTTTTTATTTCATTTTCTGTCTTGATTTTAACAAGTTTCCATTCTTTGTCCCATTCTTCATCTGTTGGTATTGAGAACCTCTGGCTAAGCATTCCACTTTCTTCGATTTTATCTTTACCTTCTTTGTCAAGATCAACAGTTGCAATTATATTCCTCTCAATGCCCACCCATTCAGGGATTTCTTTTTTAAATATTTTACCGGTATTACCATCTGCTAATTTCACAATAAGAACTTTTAACCCTTTCCAAACTTCATTTGTATCGATGATATCTTGTATTTTCTGTGTTGTAAAATATTTTCTTGTTTTTGCAGTTTTCGTTGCATCCTCATCCTCCTCACCACGTAGTTGGTAATAACCTCTTTTTTGATTAAAGTTCAAGAGCAGCCATGCCAACTCCTCTTTCTCTATTTTCTGACTTAGCGCTTTTTTTCTTAAGTAATAGATTGTCCAATCGTATGGGACTTTTTTATTGTTATCAACTAGTTTTGGTTGATGCTTTGCAAAGTCTTGCACCATTTCATCAAACGATCTCTTAAAAATGAAATCGGCTTTATTTGTCTCGATATTAAATTTGTAAGGCAATTTAGGTTCTGTTTCAGGAATGAATTGCCCTAAGCACTTATCAAAATCGATTTGTTCAGCATAATGGTATGGCAAAAATCCAAGGATGTTCAATATGCGATGCAGACGCTCCCTTCGTAATAAATGCCGTTCCCTTAATCTTCGTATCCCGCGAAAACCGGTTCTTCCTGCTGTTTGGGAAATGGATTGCCCGCTGTCGAATTTCCCCAAAATATCCTGGCTCATTGGAATGATCCGGGTACCTGCGTTAATTATTTTCCCCTGTTTTTCGTTTAGATTCTGCTCTATCAAAGCCCATCCGATTGAGTTTGTACCTAAATCAAGTCCTAAAATTTTTTTCATAGAAAAATATATGTATTTTTAACCTTTCGTTTGAAAGCAAATCACAATAAGGATTATTCCGTTGTGAAAACATTTACAAGAGTCCCGCTTCGGCGGGATTGTTGTTTTATAAGCTTCTGAAATATTTCATCACTTCGTTTTAAAATTAAATTCTTTTCAGGTTAAAAGCAATGCCATTGATTTGATAACTTAGAGGACATTTTTTAAAGGTTTGATATTAGCCTAAATCCTGTCCTTTCCCCAACCGAAGAAAGCCGTGAAAGAAAAATACAAAGACCCTGTTTACTGGGGGCCTTTATAATGGTGGAGCTGGATTAAATTTAGTATTCCACAGTCGACGGTCGATAGCCCACAGAAAAACTTATAGCTTTGGTATAGTATGGCTTCTCCGGAAGGAGTCCTTTGGACAAGCCATGCTATGCCTAATTTTTTTACTCCCTCTGTTGCCATAAAAATTCTGCATTTCCCCAATCAATATGTAAGATTCTAACCCTGAAAATTTTTCGTCGAAAAGATGAAATAAAGTTTGTAAAGAATACTTGTACGGGTATGTTTGCGCCGTAATCGGAAGATATGTGAAGTTTCAAGAGGATGAGGATAAGAAGCAGGAAGGTGATAGCAAGGATTTCAGTTTTATTTTGAACTCACCCCCTATGGGTAAAAACCATTTAAAGCCCCACCTTTGGTGGGGTCTTTTACTTCAACGCTTCAAATAATATCTCTACCGTATGCTTAGCGGTTTTGCCGGTGCCATCTTTGATCTGGTGCCTGCAGCTGGTGCCCGGTGCGGCAATGAGTGTATCTTCCGCAGCTGTTCTTACTGCAGGAAATAAAACCAGTTCGCCGATCTTCATAGAGACATCATAATGCTCTTCTTCGTATCCGAAGGAGCCGGCCATGCCGCAGCAGCCTGAAGGAATTACTTCTACTTTATAATTTTTAGGAAGGGAAAGCATCTTCACAGAATGAGTCACAGAACTTAATGCCTTCTGGTGGCAATGTCCATGCAGCTTTACAGTCCTGATATCATTGGTGAAAACATCCGGAGAAATATTTCCTTTATCGATTTCTTTTGAAATGAACTCATCAATGATGAAACAATTTTTACCAAGCTTTTCTGCAATTGCTTTTTTATCTTTTTCTGCCAGTAAAGGATATTCATCTCTGAATCCAAGAATAGCAGAAGGTTCAATGCCCAGTAAAGGTGTCTGATCGGTGATAAGATCTTTAAGCATCTCTACATTTTTTCTCGCGATCCTTCGCGCATCCTTCATCAGTCCTTTTGAAATGTAGGTTCGGGCGCTTTCAAGATGTTTTGGAATTTCCACCTGGTAACCCAGTTTAGTGAGAAGCTTAACTGCCTTTACTCCGATTTCCAATTCATTGTAATTGGTATACTCATCACAGAAAAGATAAACTTTTCCTTTTGAGCTTCCATTAGGTTGCAGTGCCGCTAAATTTTTCTTCGCCCAACTTCTTAAAGTAGTTTTGGAAAGCGTAGGCAAGGGCCTTTGAGGAGCGATGCCTAAAATCTTTTTCAGCAATTTTCCAGTCAGCGCATTGGTCTGCACAAAGTTTGCCAGTGCCGGCCAATTGGCATTGATGGCATTGGCATTTGAAAAGTTGGCAATCATCCTGGCGCGGAAAGGCACACCTTTGCTTCCGTAATATTGCTGCAGGAATTCTGCTTTCATCAAAGCCATGTCTACGTTGGAAGGACATTCTGATTTACAGCCTTTACAGGAAATGCAGAGATCCATCACATCGTAAATTTCGTTGTGTGCAAATTTGTTAGGCTGGATAGAGTTGGTTAAGAACTCGCGTAAGATATTGGCACGCGCGCGGGTAGTATCTTTCTCGCTTTTGGTAGCCATGTAGCTCGGACACATAGTGCCGCCAATCACATGGGATTTTCTGCAATCTCCTGAACCGTTGCACTTCTCTGCCATTCGAAGAATTCCGAAAGTAGAGGAGAAATCCAGAACTGTATCAAACTCGTTTGTTTTCTGTTCTGATTGATAACGCAGGAATTCATTCATTTTCGGAGTATGAACGATCTTGCCTGGGTTGAAAATATTATTCGGATCCCAGACAGATTTCACACCTACTATAAGATCATAATTTTTGTCACCGATCATTTTGCGGATGAATTCTCCTCTCACCCTTCCGTCTCCATGCTCGCCGCTTAATGAACCTTTGAATTTTTTTACCAGGGTCGCTACTTCATCGGTAATAGTAAAGAACAGCTGTCTGTCTTTTTCTTTTTTTAGATCGAGCACAGGACGCAGGTGAATTTCTCCATCGCCGATGTGTGCATAAAACACACATTCCATTTTATACTTATCCAGTATTTGCTGGAACTCCCGGATAAACTCCGGCTGATCTTCCACATCTACTGCTGTATCTTCAATGCAAGCCACGGCTTTGGGGTCGCCTGGAATATTGGCAAGTGAACCGAGACCTGCCTTTCTCAAGGACCAGATCTTGTTAATATCATTTCCGTAGATCACAGGGAAGTGAAAACCTAAACCTGCAGCTTTCATCTCTTTCTCCATGTTGCCTGCAAGACTTTCTATTTCCTGTTTCGTCTCCCTTTCAAACTCTACTACTATAATTGCTCCCGGATTTCCCTGTACAAAAAATCTGTTTTTCTGCTGTTCGATATTCTGCGCCGTACAATCCAGTACAAAGCGGTCAATAAGTTCTACGGCGCCGGGTTTATATTTTAAAGCGATCAGTGTAGCACGCGTTGCATCATCTATAGTGTTAAGGTGGACTGCCACCACGCCTCTTTCTTTTGGCGGAAGAGGTACCAGGTTTAATTTTATCTCCGTGGTAAATGCAAGCGTTCCTTCTGAGCCTGATAATAATTTACAGAAGTTAAATTTTTCTTTTCCGCAAGTAAAAGGTTCAGACTCCAGCAATTCATCTATGGCATATCCTGTATTTCTTCTCCTGATAGAAGGCTTGGGAAATTCTTTCCTGATTTCTTCCTGATTTGCTTTATCAGAAAGAATTTTTTTGAAATGGCGGTAGATTTTATTTTCCAGCGCATCTCCTTTGCATTTCTCTTCAAACTCCTGCAAGGTCAGTGGCTTAAAAACTGCTTCAGATCCATCGCTTAGAATGGTTTTTAATTCCAGCGTATGATCTCTGGTAGTGCCATATATTATAGAATGAGAACCGCATGAGTTATTTCCTACCATTCCTCCTATCATACAACGGTTGGAAGTAGAAGTCTCAGGACCGAACATGAGTCCGTAGGGGGCGAGGTATTTATTCAATTCATCACACACTACTCCTGGCTGCAGTCTCACCCATCTCTCTTCTTTATTAACTTCTAGAATTTTGTTCCAGTGCATGGAAACGTCTACCACTATACCCGCGCCTACTACCTGTCCGGCCAGAGAAGTACCTGCAGTACGTGGGATCAAGGAAGTTTTATTCTGATTGGCAAAGCGTATTAATTTTTTGATGTCTTCCACGGACTGTGGTCTGGTCACAGCCAGAGGCATTTCTTTGTACACAGAGGCATCTGTAGCATACAAAGATCGCATGGTAAAATCTGTAAACACTTCCCCTTCGAGGGCTTTCTTCAATTCTTCTAATTTGGCGAGCATTCTAAACGAGTATGTTCTTAGGAATACAAAATTAATATGTTTTGGGAGAAATTATCAGACGTGTATGAAAAAGGTATGAAATATAACCGGGAATCATTTTAAGAGGGAATATAAAAAAAGGCTGCACCTTTTGTCCAACCTTTTATAATTACGTTACTATATTATTTGCTACTTACTTTTTAATTTCTCGGCCTTTATGGAGTTTTCTATTATTTCCGTTACCTGTTCCACACCTACTCTTTTGGCAATGATTTCTTTCTTTTCATTCAGGATATAAATTACCGGGGTGCTGTAAATATCATACAGCTGCTTAAAGCTCACATAGTAATTAGGATCATACACATTGATCCAGTTCAGTTTATTCTTATTGATATATTCAATCCATTTTTTCTTATCGCGGTCTATATCTACTGCAAATACCGCAACTCCCTGGTCCTTAAGTTTCAGATATACATCATAAAGCTTCGGGGTTTCTTTCTGGCAATGTCCGCAGTTGGGATCCCAGAAATAGGCAATTGTGTATTTAGCTTTTACGCTGTGGAGCGCCCAGTATTTTCCAAGGCTGTCGGAAAGAACAAGCTGCGGCGCTTTTTTTCCTATCAAAAGAGGGTCGAGCAGGTTGGCACGATCTACAATTTTGCGTAGAGTAGCTGTGTCTACCCAGTAAGCCTGTTTGGTAGCATAATATTTTTTCACCATATGCACATATACAGCATCTGTTCCCATTAACTGAGAAGTTTCATAATGCGTGGTGATCCACCATACGGTGTATTTAAATATGTTGCTGTCTGCTTTGGCCTTTTTTACCAGCATGTCTGCCTCTTTATTAATAGAGTCCACATGCGGTACTACCAGGTTGGTGAAATACTCTTTTATCTTTTGATGATAAATCGGGGAATGGACCAGTCTTCCATCAGAGAAATTAATATTATCCCAGAAATGGCCTTTGTAAAAACGATATTTGAATACATTGAAAGTGCTGTCTCCCTTCGCTTTGGCTGCTTCCTCTTCTTCTTTGCTCGGCTGAGGAACGATCATGGATTTGAAAAGCGTGGCTACGAAAGTACCGGGATTGTTTTTAATAACATTCTCTCTGTAAGTCATAACCTCTTTATTTAATACCTCTATCTGTTTGGTTATATTTGTACTGTCTTCTTTACTTAAAAACCTTCCCTTTGCACTGTCTTCCTTGCTTCTTGTAAAAAGCCTGCTCAACGAATCTACTTTCATACCCCTTGGAGTGATGTATCGCAGGTAATCAAAGAATATAGTATTCTCTGTAGATCCCTTCACTTTCATATTTTTGGTATAGTCGGCAGTATCCGTTTCAAGAGAAAAATTCTGTTCGCTTACTATAAACTCAAAATATCTTTTTCCCGGCAGCACTACCATATAAATTCCTCCGTCCAGCGGTTTAGATCCTGAAAAGGTGAACACCCCTTTGGCATCTACCTTGGCTGTATCTTTAAGGTATTGCTTGTCTCCAAAATGGTAGGCAAGGTAGCAGGTAGTATCATGCGGCAGCCCTTTTACTTTTACGGCAATTTTATAGCCTTGCGCAGAGGCTTCAAAGGCCAGGCCGGAAACACAAAGAAATAAAATAAGGAATCTGATAATGGAGTTCATATTTTAAAATATTCTATTCTAATGAATTACAAATTTTATTCCAGAAGAGAATTACAAAGGTAATAAAATCAATATACGTAAAAAGAAAACCCGGGGGATAACGATACGCCCCGGGCTTTCTTATATCATTATATAAGTTTTACCAGTCGCTTTTTTTAGCGGGGTCGTTCTGCACCTCTTTTACTACTCTTTTTAAATCAGCAACACTAGCTTCCATGCCTACTTGCGTCTTTTTCTTGATCAGAAGCCAGGTCGCGGAAGTCATTCCGGCTGCTCCGCAGGAAGGAGTTGCGCTTTCCAATTTCCCCCCACTTACAGCAGGAGTAGCGCCCGCATGAATAAAGTCAGTAACAATGTATCTGTATTTCCCTTCTTTGATGAAAACAGAAAAGGTAAAGTTAACGTTGCCTGTCTCCGGCTTCCCTTTTACACCGGTATATTCTACAGGAAGGCTTCCTTCAAAAACGATCTCTCCGGTAGCTTCATCCTCTTTCTTAATTTTATAGCCCTTGGAAGTTCCCCAGTCTTTGGCTGTTTTATACAGGTCTTTGGCGCTCATGCCAGTTGCATCGACCACTTCTATATAAGTTATTTTACCTGTTTTCTGATCCACAGGTAAATTTTGTGCCTGGGTTGCAATTAAAGCAGCAAAAACGAAGAACAAAGACAATAATATTTTTCTCATAAGGTGCATTTTATAGTTTAGTTAAAAATAGCAAAAACTATGCTAATTTTAAAAATCAGCCATTTTATGAAGTAAAAATGATTATATTTGCACAGCCCTTATAAAATGGACGATATTAAAATAAACAGGTTAATTATCAGGCTCTCAGCCTTTATTTTTTTATTACTAGGCTTCGCGGTTGTTTTCGTGGAGTATTGGTTTCGTTACAGAAACAGGGTAAGCGAGGGACTTGCCGTAATGCTTTTCACACTCTGTACTTTCATATTTATCATCATCATTTTCTTCTACCTCAATAATAAGTACGACTTCCTGGGAATTAAAGAAAAAGAAAAGAAGAAATAATCCTGCCACGCCACAATCTTTTTAATTCTTTTTACGTACTATTTCTAGCCTTCAAAACTTATTCAAAATTTATTAATTTACCTTCTTTAAAATAAATTCTTAAAGTCATTATGCAATACATCAATGAATTTCTAAATGCCATGCCCTGGTGGGTAATTTGTATGCTATGTATTATCGGATTTCTTTCCGGCGTAGCCATCAAAGATATCTTCTTCAACAGGGCACAGACTATTAAGCATAATTATCCTGTCGTGGGACATCTTCGTTACCTGCTTGAAAAAATTGGTCCTGAATTAAGACAATACATCGTTTCCAACAACAGGGAAGAATTACCTTTTAACAGAAGCCAGCGTTCATGGATCTATGCATCTTCCAAGAGGGAAAATAATTATTCAGGATTTGGAACAGACCAGGATCAGTTTGCTCCCGGGCATGTTTTTATTAATCCTACCATGTTCCCTTATTCAGTACCTAAAGGACATCCCAATGATATTGATTATAGTTTTCTTCCTTGCGCTAAAGTAATGGGCGCATACAATAAAAGAAGAAGGCCTTTCAGACCTTACTCTGTAGTGAATATTTCAGCTATGAGTTATGGATCGCTTTCCGCCAAAGCAATTGAGTCTTTAAATAAAGGCGCGTTGAAAGCAGGCTGTTATCATAATACCGGTGAAGGCGGACTTTCTCCTCACCATTCTCACGGCGCAGATGTAATGTTCCATTTTGGCACAGGATATTTCGGAGTAAGAGATGAGCATGGAAAATTTTCTTTAGATAAGATCGGGCAACTTGTAAATAAAAATCCCTTCGTGCGCGCGATAGAAATAAAACTTTCACAAGGCGCCAAGCCGGGAAAGGGCGGGGTGCTTCCTGCAGCGAAGATCACCAAGGAACTTTCAGAGATCAGAGGAGTGCCCATGGGAAAAGATGCTTTATCTCCATCTTTTCATTCTGCATTCAGCAACATCACAGAGCTGCATGATTTTATTGAGAAGGTAGCAGACCGTACCGGCCTGCCTGTTGGTTTTAAATCTGCCGTAGGTAAAACAGAAATGTGGGTAGAGCTTGCAGACCTTATGGTGAAGACGGGTAAAGGCCCTGATTTTATAACCATCGATGGTGGTGAAGGAGGGACAGGCGCCGCGCCTCCTGCTTTTGCAGATCATGTGTCTCTTCCTTTTGTATATGCATTCAGCAATGTCTATAAAATATTCGCAGAGCGGGGTTTGACAGACAGAATTGTTTTCATCGCGAGCGGTAAGCTGGGCTTTCCTGCTAAGGCGCTGATGGCATTTTCCATGGGCGCAGACATTGTTCATGTAGCAAGGGAAGCGATGATGTCTATCGGATGTATCCAGGCGCAGGTTTGTCATACCAATTCCTGTCCGGCTGGAATTGCCACGCAAAACAAATGGCTCCAGGGTGGTGTGGATCCAACTTTGAAATCAGAGAGGTTTTATAATTATGTGAAGACATTGAGAAAAGAAATTCTTGAGATCACACATGCCTGCGGGTATGAGCACCCATGTCAGATGACCATGGAAGATGTGGATGTAAGTATGGGAGACAATAATCTTACGATGACTTTGAAAGACACCTATAAATATGAAAAGACTCCTGTAAAATTTGAAGGAGTGCAGGCGCTTAAGGATTGTCAGCATTTAGGCGGATTGGCGAGGAAGAAAAAGAAGGAAGCGGTAGGGGTGTAGGCGCTGCTTGCCAAATGTCTATAAAAAACACCCGCAAGGTTTCAAAAACCTTGCGGGTGTTTTTTATGCGTAAGATTTTTATATTTGATTTTTAACCAGCTATGTAAATATGTCTAATCGAAGAATTCCCTTCTCTGCCGGAAGATATTATCATGTATACAATCATGGTAATGCAAATGATTCAATCTTTAAAAAGGAAGAAAACTTTCATTATTTTCTTCAGAAATATGCAGAATATTTATTCCCGATATTAGAAACCTATGCATATTGTTTGATGCCTAATCACTTTCATTTTTTGATAAGGATGCGTGAAGAAAATGTAATCGAAGAATTTTTCACTAAAAAGTTAAATGCATCTTCAGATCCGCAGGGTTTCAAAAATCCTGCGGATCTTATTTCGCGGCAGTGGGGAAATTTTTTAAATGCATATGCAAAAGCTTTCAATAAACAGGAAGAAAGGTCCGGCAGTTTATTCAGAAATAATTTAAAGCGTAAGGAAATTAATAATCAAAGCTATTTGAAAAACACGGTTCACTATATACATTTTAATCCCGTTCATCACGGATTTACGAAGGATGTTTCTGAGTGGTCTTATTCTTCTTATCATTCAATATTGTCAGCTAAACAAACAAGAATAAATAAAGAGAAAGTGCTTTCATGGTTTGAAGGAGAAGACGGCTACAGGTCTTTTCATAAGAGCAATATTAGCAGAAGTATCTTACAGGAGGTTGAAGATTTTTAGAGTTTATACACCCGCAGGGTTTTAAAAACCCTGCGGGTGTATAGTTAAGTGGAATATTTTATTTCTTTTTTATAGTTTAAATTTTAGCTTTACCCTATGGCTTACCCTTTCCAGCTGCAGATTGATTTTTTAAAGCAGATCAAAGATTCGCTCCCTGCTCATGCCTCTTTTGCAGATGAGCTGGCAGAAGTATTAAACGTAAGCATGGATAGCGCTTATAGAAGAATCAGAGGAGAAACGGCCCTGACAATTGAGGAAGCAAAACTTCTCTCCCTGAAATATAATATTTCCATCGATCAGTTTTTCCGGCAGACTTCCAATACCGTTACTTTTCAATACAATTCAATAAATCCCTCTTCTTATAGTTTTGAAGATTACTATAAAAATATTCTGGCAAGCATTACACAGATAGATGCGGGAGCAGAGAAGGAAATTGTTTATGCGGCGAAAGACATTCCTGTTTTTAATTTTTTTCAGTTTCCTGAGTTGGCCGCTTTCAAAATATTTTTCTGGATGAAAACAGTGATGAATTTTCCGGGAATGGAAAACAGTTCATTCTCCTCAGATAAGATTGATGAGAAAGTACTTCGCCTGGGTAAAAAAATCCTGGATATTTATATGCGCATACCAACGGTGGAGCTATGGAATGAAGAAACATTGGTAAGCACGTTAAAGCAGATAGAATATTCTTATGAAAGCGGCTTAATCAAAAGCAAGGATGTGGTGAAACTTTTATACGATAAGACAGAGGCGCTTATTATGCATATACAGAAACAGGCTGATCACGGCCAGAAATTTATTTATGGTAAAGAGCCGGTACAGAAAGACGGAAATTATAAATTATTTATCAACGAGATTCTGCTCTCTGATAACACGATTTTCGTAAAGAAGGATAAAACTTACTATACTTATATTCCACACAATGCTATTAACTTTCTGGTTACTTCCAATGCTGCATTTTGTGAAGAAACACATAGCTGGCTCACCAATCTTCAAAAAAGATCTACTCTCATAAGTGGGGTTTCTGAAAAAGACCGGAATAGATTTTTCAGGGCCCTCAGCGAAAAGATACAGATTCTAAGTAGAGAATTTTTTAATATTTTTTATCAGGTATAATATTCTCGGCCATCCGGTTTATCTTTTCTAGCCGGTAAAAATTTTGAGCATTTTTAAAGTAAATTTTTTCCAATACTTCCCAGGGAAGATTCAAGCCTTTAAATGCCTTGTGTACTTTTGGGGAAATCTGCATTTCATCCGTCGTAAAATATTTCCAATGGCGTTGCCAGATATTTTTTATATGTTCTTTTAAATTATCATCTGTCATTGTACCATTGTCAATCACATCGGTTCCATATATAATCCTGTCCTGGTATTTCAATACAAAATTCCGTACTTTATCATAGTCGAATAAAGACTGATATTGAAGATGACAGATCCGCTCAGCAGTATCTACCATCATATTGGGGAACATATTAAGTCTTTTTGCAATTTCGTCAACATTCCATTCCAGACTGGCAAAGTGTGCTCCGCAGAAGATTAAGCCGGGAAATTTTTTCAATACATTATCTCTTGCCTCAATCTGCTGTTCATAAGAGGGAAACTCGGGATGAAGAAACATATGATATTCAGGATGCTGTGCGAAATATTTTTTATCCTGATCCACTGTCATGTTTTCCAGTGGAATCCAGCAATTTCTCGGCTCTCCCAAATGCCCCGTAATTCTGATGTTATTATTCACGAAGAAATTAAAAAGCGGTTCTAACCGAATATCATCTATCATTACCAATTTCCCGCTTTTATCCCTTAACTCCATTCCTATATTTTTCCATATTTTGACTGCTACCGCTCCATTGTTCAAAGACGCCTTGATAGTGGCTATCGTTTTATCTAACCAATGCTTATCGTTAAAACCTGTTACAGGAAAAGAACAGATAAAATCTAATCTATGTCCGAATTTTTTTTGTTGATTTAAAACAATATGCTCCTGTTCTTTTATGGAAGGAAAGAAATAAATATCTGTGTTAATGGATACGAAACGGAAATTATCTTCCTGAGCTGCATCAAGCAAGGCAGAACGGTTGGTGTTGTAGTGCATATGCGCATCTACTTTTTCCAATTCCGGATATCTGTGATGATTTTTCATTTCTTTTCCAATAAGCTTAATTTATATTCTCAACTGAAGATGGAACAGGGAATTTATTTTTTACTACTTTCAACTTTTCTTTTACAATATCTACCACTTCATTAGTTGCTTTTGGAAAAACTTTTCGTAAATCTATCTCCTGATTTTCTTCAAGTACTTTTTTGAGTGTTTGCATAAATATATTTTTAATTTCTGTCGCGAGATTAATTTTGCATATGCCTCTGTTTATAGCTTCCTGGAGTTGGTCGTGTGGAATTCCAGAGCTGCCATGCAGAACTAAAGCTGCGTCTGTAACTTTTCTGATAGCGCTTAATCGTTCCATATCCAGTTTAGGTTCATGAGTATAAAACCCATGCGCGCTTCCGATAGATACAGCCAGGGAGTTGACCCCGGTTTCTTCAACAAATCTTTTCACATCCTCGGGCTCAGTAAACCCGAGTTTATTTTTATCTTGTCCTAATTTGGCGATATATCCTAGTTCTGCTTCCACCGAAGCTCCATATAATTCTGCGTACTTAACTACCTGGCGGGTTATTTTAATATTATTCTCTAAAGTTTCTTCACTAGCGTCTATCATTACAGAATCAAAACCGGCATCTAGGCATTTTTTGGCAAGTTCTACTGAACCTCCATGATCTAAATGTACCCATGCTTCTATACCAAACTCAGCAACAGCGGCCCGAACCATTCTCACCGCAACAGGAAGAGACATATAATCAATAGAGCTTTGCGTTAGCTGTAGAATAATGGGAGAATCTGTTTCCTTTGCTGCTGTAAGCACGCCTTGTAACGTTTCATAGTTATAAAAATTTGTCGCTAGAATAGCAGACTTTTGCTCCCTGAGTTTCTTAAGTTTATCTTGTAGTCTCATAATTCTTTACCCCAAGTTTATTTCTGATTATATTTATTACGTATTCATAATTTTTAAATGCGGCGGTACCTCCGGCTGCCGTTGTAGATACGGCCCCGGTCAGTAAAGCAAAATCCAGACATTCCTGCATACTTTTTCCCTGAAGGAATCGAAACAAAAAACCGGCATTGAAACTGTCTCCGGCGCCAACTGTATCTACTACTTCCGAATTCAGAATAGCCGGATAAATTTTCTTTTCTCCTTTTTTATAATAGCATGCTCCTTTGGTACCCATCTTTACCAGAATAGCATTGTAATTTTTTATTGCTTTCAGAGAGGAATCAAGATCAGGTTGTCGGGTAATGGCTTTCAGTTCTGAAAGATTGGGTAAAAAGAAATCTACATAGGGAAGAAGTTCGTCCAGATTTATTTCCCACTTTTCTTCAGGATCCCATTGCGGATCAAAGGAGGTGGTAAGTCCTTTTTCTTTTGCCAGGCGAAATAATTTTACAATGTCTTTACGCAAGTTCTCCTGAAGAAAATACGAAGAAAAATGAAGATGTCTGGATGAATCCAGTAAATCAATATTTATATCAGACAATTCAAATTCCGACATTGCCCCGGGATAAGTAATATTAGCTCTGTCATTTCCCATGCTCATTACGACTGTGGCCCCGGTACTGGTTTGACTTCTTTTTACAAAAGCCGTTTCCACGCTTTTTTTCTCCAAAGCTGAAAGAACTATTTCTCCAAACGTATCGCTTCCGATTTTTCCCATAAACACTACTTTGGCGCCAAGAGAGCTCAGATTAGAGGCAAGTATTGCTGAGGAGCTTCCGAGGACGACATTCATCTCTTCTGCGATTTTTTCCTTACCCGTTTCAGGAAGTGACTGAATTTTATCGAGAATTATATCCACATTTAGCTCGCCGATCACAAGTATATCGTATGGCCTTTTTATAACATCTTTTATTTTTTGACTTGTCATATAAATTATGCACTGGTGATAGTATTGAAATAGGGATAAATAGTTACTCCTTTTACCACTCTGGATATATTTCCATTAACTGAAGGAGTATCGGGACTTAATCCTAATTCTATACTTTTATAAAAAGCCAGTATTTGAGCAGGAATGATGCTGCATACAGCAAGCATTGTTTCTTCCAGTGCTTCTGCGCCTGGCAAATCAATAGATAAATCTACATATGATTTTTCGGAAAAGTTTTTTCCTATCCCTATCCGGAACATGCCATCATTTCTTTCGGCTATTTCTTTTACAAGATCTCGTTCATATTTTCTTGAATAAGAGTTATTACTGAAATGATATACGATTAATGAGTTATTATTAATTACAGCTTTTGGTCCATGGCGGAGTCCGAGAAAAGAATCATATTTACCTACCACTTTTCCATCGCTTAACTCCTGAACTTTTAGATGCGCCTCTCTTGCTACACCTAGTAGGGGGCCCGAGCCTAAAAAAATTGCTCTGTTAAAATCCATAGAAGCAACCTCTTTCATTTTAGATGCATATTCCGATAGAATATGCCTTGCTATGGAGCTAATGAGTTCAACCTGGAGATGTAGTCGCTTAAGTTCATTTACTCTGGCAATCGACATTCCAGTTAAGAGCATGGAAGTATAACTACCTGTCATCGCAAGGCTTTTATCATTTGATTCGGGCGGTAATACTAAACAAAAGCAATTTTCTTTTTTTTCACGCTTAGCTAAGTTTCCACTTTCATTGCAAGTGATGATCAGATGATAAATCTCATCACAGACCTGATCGGCCATGTCAATAGCACCTGTACTTTCGGGACTATTTCCGGAACGAGCAAAAGAAATAAGTAAAGTGGGGGTTTCCTTATGGAAATAATCTTCAGGGCTTGTTACTAGGTCAGTGGTAGAAATTGCTCTTGCAGGTTTTAAAGTGTATTTTTTATAGTAACCAGCAAGTGTTTCTCCAATATAAGCTGAAGTGCCTGCGCCGGTTAGAATAATGTTTAGGTCTGGCTTAGAATAAATTCTATTCAGAAAATGAGCGACTTCATTTTGCAGTTCGAGAAGTTTTTTAAAACTATCTCTCCATAAAGCAGGCTGTTCCGAGATTTCAGTGGCTGTAAAAATGGCTTTATTGCGTGTTAGCCAATCTTTGGAATACCCTAATATATTGCCTTGTGCCGTTTCTGTCGAGGTATAGTTTCGCATAGTGAGGTTTTACTTAAATTTAAATATTTTTTTATTTATTGTGTCTAATATACACAACTTTTTTAAATATTTATAGTTGTGTTAGGAAAACACAATTATTTCCCGTTACTTTATTATATTGTTGTGTATTTATGACAAAACTATTAAAATTTATGAAATATTCTCGGCTATTTATGGTGAGCCTGATTATTCAGCTTTCCGTAATGAACAATTTAAAAGGTCAATGCACGGGAGATTTTTCAGGTAACCTTATTATGAATGGGGATTTTGAATCTGGTACAAATTCTGTAGCCAGTGATTATGGTTATGTAGCGTCAGCACCTTCAATGGGAAAAACCAAATGGACAATCACAACTCCCTGTTGTGCTTCCGGGGCTTATCGACCTGCGACTGTTGCCGGTCAACCGGCAGATCATACAACCGGTACCAGTTCCGGCAGTTATATGTTGATAGACGCAGATAACCAGGCTAATATTGATGCATGGAGATCGACAGTGAATGTTGTTTCCAATACTACCTATTATTTTTCAGCGTGGATATCGAATGTGAATTGGATGAACGATAACCCGGCTCAATTAAGATTTTCTGTGAATGGAACACAAATCGGCCCTATCATTCAACCTCCGGGTCCGACACTTCCCGGAACAGAAACTGATCAGAACCATGGGTGGGTGCAGTTTTTTACTACCTGGTATTCAGGTGTAGTTAGTGGTGCGGTAACTGTTAGAATGCAGAATATAAATACAAACGGGGAAGGTAATGATCTGGCGTTTGATGATATCGTTTTTAGTTCCAGTTGTAAGTTTGTGAATTATCCGGTAGTGAGTCAGTTACCTGATACAGTTAGTTTATGCAATGGAGGCGGATCAGTGCTGCTTGATTCTAAAATTAGTCCTGCAGGAAATCAATTTACATGGAGACTTAACGGATCTACAGTAGGTTCTAATAGTCCGACACATACAGCGACAGTTGCCGGCACTTATTATCTGTGTTACGATCTTGTGGGAAGGAATTGTCCGAAGACGGATGTAGTAGTAGTGCTGGGAAATAAATTTTTTATTGATCTGGGACCGAATGTTACCTTATGTAACCCTCCCTCAGTCACGCTCGATGCAAAAGTTACCAGCCCTCCTGTTATTGTGCGGTGGTATAAAAATAATGTTAGGATACCCGATGATTCCAATAGCACACTTCAGGTTACATCTGCTGGGGTTTACAGAGCAGAAGCTTTTATTCCAGGTAATCCAGCTTGCGGAACGGGAACTGATAATATAACTATCAATGCTACTACTACTGCGACACCTAATGACGTGTTTTATTGTAACAATACTCCCAAGAATGTTACGCTTTCTGTTTCAGGTTCCGGAACCTACGAATGGTATGCTAATTCAACAGGATCAACACTGGCTTCCGGAACCAAGAGCGGTGCCAACGGTCAGATTTTTACTACAGCACCTATTTCCACAGACATGACATATTGGGTAGAAGATAAAACCGTTTTTATAACAGGGGGTTTCACACCTGCCAATACTTTAAGCGGTAACTACTCAGGAACAAGCGGAGGAAATATGAGTCAGGGTACAGCATTCACCGCTTCAGCGCCATTCCGATTGGATTCTGTGACAGTGTTCGCAACAACTTATGGCATACCTCCGGCCGGTAGTCCTAAAACAGTAGAAGTGAAACTTTACTCAGGAAATCCTCCAGCGCTAACTCTGATAGCTACAAAATTGTGTAGTCTCAATGTTACGGATCCTACCAATGCGGCAAGACATCCTTATCAGCTATATCTCGGATTTCAAATTTCAACACCGGGAAATTATTATCTGGAATATTCCTCAGGAACAGCGGAAATAAATGGCGTGGACAAAGACGCATCGGGAATTTCTCCGAATTACCCTTCCTATAAAATTCCGGGGTTGATTCAATTGTTAGGTATTAAACAAAAGGACGGTTCAAGCAATCCTTATTTTGATAATAAGTATCTCTATTTTTATAACTGGATCGTGGGAGCCGGTACTTTATGCGGTCGGATACCAGTTCAAGCGAAAGCCAATTGTGTTTTGCCTGTTTTGTGGATACAATTTTCCGGAAAAAAACAAGAGGGAGGGGCATTGTTATTCTGGACCACAAAAGAGGAGATGAATAATGATTATTTTATTATAGAGAGATCTGAAGATGGAATTTCTTTTGAATATGCAGGTAGGGTGAACGGTTCGGGAACATCATCTTCTATTCAATCATATTCCTATTTAGATACTTATTCTTCCAATAGTCTCATCTATTACCGTTTGAAACAAGTTGATGTTGACGGTACTTTTTCATTTTCTGAGATTATAGCAATAAATAATTCACAAAGCAAGGTTTTAATTGAAGCTTCAGTTCGTGAAGATGGAATTTTACTTGAATATACTTTACCCGAAGATGGAGTTGTTCACATTTACATCACCGATGCCCTGGGTCGTGAAATTTTAGATGAAAGTATTTATAGTGTTTCGGGTAACAATAGAAAACTTATTAAATACAATTTAAGTGCAGGTTTGTATTTTGTAAATTTTATTTCTGAAACCGGTGGAAGGGAAAGTAAAAAACTTTTAAAATAGAACCTGGATTAATAATAATTAAAGGGGTCAGCGTTAAAAGTTGGGGAGTAATTGAAAAAAGGATAGTTTTGGGATAAAAAAATTATCGAAACAATAG
>JAIERY010000328.1 GCA_019746425.1 Cytophagaceae bacterium | reverse complement strand
GAAAAAAGAAGCAAAAAAGAAAATCTTTATAGTAATAATAGTCTTAGATTATTTATATGGTGTAAATCTAAAGGTGGACTATGGACTGTCGACTGTGGACTTAAAAATGGAACTTTTATCTCCAATTCTCCCTTATTATCCCATAAATCCTATTTTGCCACCCCGATTTATTTAATTATCTTTGCAAAACACAAATTTTATATAAACAATATGGTTTATTCTATATTCTTATTTCCACTTGGAATGCAGGAGTTGCTGCTGATATTATTGATCATTGTGCTTCTTTTCGGAGCTAAAAAAATACCTGAACTTGCAAGAGGTCTTGGAAGAGGAATCAGAGAATTTAAAGATGCTTCCAAAGAAATAAAAAATGAAATTCAGGAAGGCGTAAAAGAAGGTATCAAAGAAGAAAAAAAATAAAGTTTTGAAAACTTATAATTCTTTAAATGAGATAAAGCTGGACATAGGAAAAGGCCTTACCTCATGTAAAAAATTAACCGGGCAGTATCTCTCCAATATCAAACAGAAAGCCCACCTCAATGTCTTTCTGGAAGTTTATGAGCAAGAGGCCCTCAAAAGAGCGGAGGAAGTAGATGCGAAAATTGCCGCGGGCAAGGCAGGCAAACTCGCAGGAATGGTAATAGGACTGAAGGATGTCCTTTGCCATAAAGATCATGGACTACAGGGGTCCAGTAAAATCCTAGATGGTTTTGTTTCAAAATTCAACGGCACAGCTATTCAAAGGCTTATCGATGAGGATGCAATTATAATCGGAAGACAAAACTGCGATGAATTTGCCATGGGATCTTCCAATGAAAACTCTGCCTTCGGCAATGTTCTCAATGAAATAGACAATACCCGCGTTCCCGGCGGCTCTTCGGGAGGATCAGCAGTAGCCGTTCAGGCAGATCTCTGCCTGGCATCGCTTGGCTCCGATACCGGAGGGTCTGTAAGGCAGCCCGCGGCATTCTGTGGCATTGTCGGATTAAAACCTACCTATTCAAGAATATCCCGTTATGGACTTATAGCATATGCTTCTTCGTTTGACACTATCGGTATTATTACTAAAAATGTAGACGATGCGGCGCTCTTACTAGAAATTATTGCCGGAAAAGATGATTACGACAGCACAGTTTCCCAACAGCCCGTCCCGGCTTATACTAAAAATCTTTCTTTCAGTAAAAAGGCAAAAATCGGCTATCTAAAAGAATCTATAGAAAGCGAAGGCGTTAGTAAAACCATTCGTGAAAACACTAAGAAGGTTATTGACGTTCTTATAAAAGAAGGCCATACGGTTGAGCCGTTTGAGTTCCCTTTGCTGGAATATATTTTACCGGCGTATTATATTTTAACAACAGCAGAGGCTAGCTCGAACCTTTCCAGATACGATGGTGTTAAGTACGGGTACAGGAGCAAAAACACAAAAGATCTGGAAACAATGTATAAGAAAACCAGATCAGAAGGTTTTGGCAAGGAGGTAAAAAGAAGAATCATGCTGGGAACCTTCGTACTGAGTGCCGGATTTTATGATGCATATTATACGAAGGCACAGAAAGTAAGAAGGCTGATAAAAGAAGAGACGGAAAAAATTTTATCAGAGTATGATTTCTTAGTTATACCAACTACTCCAACCACAGCGTTTAAGATAGGAGAAAACACCTCCGATCCACTCGCAATGTATCTGGCGGATTTGTTTACGGTTCAGGCTAATTTGTCCGGAATCCCGGCGATATCGATCCCCAACGGAAAAGATGCACAGGGATTACCGATAGGTCTGCAAATAATGACCAAAGCATTCGGCGAACAAGACCTGTTGGCTTTTTCTAAATATGTTTTAGAAAAAATATAAAAAATGGAGAGAAAGAAATTACTTCGAATTTTTGTAATCGTATTGCTAATGGTGAATATATTTTTCACCACCACTTCCTTTGCACAGATTGAAGAAACAGAAGAACCAATCAATGAAGGCGTAGAGGAAATTGAAGAAGTAGAAGTGGAAGACAGCGTCTTCGTCGTTACTCCTTCAGACATTCCGGTTACTACTCCGGTATTATCCACTGAAGTTCCTATTGTTCCCGATGAATTAATCGCAGATAGATTAAGCTGCCTTGAAAAAGAGATGCCGCTTACCTTCAATAAAACCATCCGTACTTTCGTAGATTACTTTACCGTCAGAAACAGAAAGTACGCTGTGGTGATGGAGAGAAGAAAAAATCTTTACTTCCCTATCTTCGAAGAATATCTGAAAAAACATAACATGCCTGACGAGCTCAAATATTTATCCATCGTTGAGTCAGGTTTAAATCCAAGAGCAGTATCACCCGCAGGCGCAGCAGGCTTATGGCAATTTATGCCAGGCACAGGAAAAATTTATCACCTGGAACAGAATCCATATATAGATGAAAGAATGGACCCTTATCAGGCTACTGAAGCTGCCTGTAAATACCTGAAAGAACTTTACAATATTTTCAATGACTGGGAACTGGCGCTTGCATCATATAACTGCGGACCAGGTAATGTAAGAAAAGCGATCAGAAGATCAGGATACAAAGATTCATTCTGGGAAGTATACAAATATCTTCCGGCAGAAACACGCGGATATGTGCCGCAATTTGTAGCGGTGATCTATACTATGAATTACCTGAAAGATCATAACATGGTGGCAGATACCATTGAGTACCCTATGCAGTTTGACACCATTCAGGTAAGCAGAAACCTTAACCTTAACAAGCTTTGCGAGCAATTGAATATCTGCATGGAAGATATTGAAAAGCTAAATCCTGCCTTAAAGAAAAATATTATCCCTGGTCATCTTAATTATGTATTGAGAATTCCTTCTGATAAGTATCCTTTCTTTGCAGAGAACAGAAATGTAATTCTTGATTCATGCTCAAAAGATTGCGAGAAAGAAATAAACCTCATTACCGTGCAGGTTGCACAGGCAAATACACAAAGGAAAATTGTATACACCGTAAGAAATGGCGATGTACTTGGTAAAATTGCAGCAAGACATAATGTCACTGTGTCACAACTTAGGTCATGGAATAAGCTGAGAGGAAATACCATCAGAGTAGGACAAAGGCTGGTCATATATAAAAAAGGCGCGGTAAATTATAACGCCAACAGCAACAATACCACTGTGGCCAAAACCGAACCGAAAACCACCAAGACATTATCCAAAGGTGTATATTATGTGCAGCCTGGCGATACCCTATGGAGCATTTCCAGAAAATCGAATCTTACCATTGATCAGCTGAAAAAGAAAAATAACCTCAAAGGCAATGATCTGAAAGTGGGGATGAAGTTGATTATTGGATAAACACAAAAGTACTTAGAAAAAAACCTCGCTTGTCGAGGTTTTTTTATGTCTTCAAATTTGCGCTTAGGTCCACGGTCGACAGACCACAGAACTGCCGTGGACAGTGGACTGTCGACCGTGGACTATCATTCTTTCCTCAACTCCACCCTCTTCACCGTATTACCTTCCTGGTACCAGTACCAGAAGGCATCGCTTTCAAGCCGGAGGATATAGTAGATCCTGGTGCTTCCTTTATTGGTAAGCTTGATATTATTTTTCTGATCTTCGAATTCCCATTTGTATTTCTCTTTCACTTCCACCGCACTTACTTTTTTGGAAATGATAAAGCAGCTGTCCTTGGTAAACTCTTCACGGTAATAATCATAATCGGCAGTTTTATCACCAGAGTTTTCAAAATATTTATCCAGCATCCATTTATTGGTTAGCCTTCCCTTAGGAGTTCTTAAGGTAAAATCAGGGCCCTCTTCGTAGCGTTTGCAGGAAGAAACCAAAAAGATGAGCCCTGCAAGGGCATATATAATTTTTCTCATGATTGATTCAATTTGGCGAAAAATAACAGAATAAAAAATTGAATTATTTATTTTTTAACTTACTCGTAAAACGATTAATACTCAGGTAAAGTAAGTGATCACACCATTTTATTCATTATTACAATTGATTTTTGTATTTTAATTACCAGAATTTTATAAAAAATTGTCTTCACATATTTCACAAATAGACAGCTATGAAAAAACCATTACTTATTTTTTCTCTTTTATTAATAACCATCACCAAGAGCTTCGCCAAAGAAATTGATTTCTCATCTGAGTTTGTACGTGCAGAAAGAGATTATATCCATGGCTCATATAAAACTGCCCTTAAAAAAAGTGAGACACTTCTAAAAAAAGCAGAGAGCCTTTATGGCAATAATCATTTAATGAAGGTGAGAGTACTTGCCTTAACAGCCAGAATTTACGAAGCCCAGGGGAAATATGAGGAATACAGGAAAACCCTTGACCAGGGAATAGCCTTCCTGCAGCAATCTCCTAAAGAAGATAAAACCCTCTTCGCAATTGCCTTGAGCGATATAGGCTACTCTTATTATCAATATGGTGAATTGGAAAAAGCACAGCAATATCTTGACAGCGCTATGAATATCGTACTGGAAAGAAAGATGAATAATGCTACTATGGAAAATGAAATCCGGCTAAGGCAGGCATTGGTTTATTTTAAACAAGGATATCTGATAAAAGCAGAGAATATGGCCGATAGACTGACTGTATACGCCAAGGATCTATTGGTAAAAAAAGAAGCTTATACAGATGATCGGGGAGTGACGAGATTAAGAAAGCTCTCGAAGACAGAAATTGAATTAAGAAAAAGGATAGCAGGAGAAGCCATGAACCTTTACTCTCTGATCGCTCTTGAAAACGGCAAATACCCCAAAGCGGAAGAGATCATCGTGGGCAATACAGGAAGCATTAAGAAAGCCTTGGGCAAAAAAGATATTCATTTCGTGGAAAACATATTTCAGAATGGTTTACTACTGGAAGAATATAATTCTAAAGGAGAATCTACCCGAATGATTGACAAAGCATGCAAAAAAATAAAGAAAACAAAACTGAAAGGCATTAATAAAGAAGTTTTCCGCATGTATGAAAAAAAGATCATGAGTCATAGGTTAGCCGGCAAGAATAAAAAGGAGCGTAAAGCAAAAAGAAAATTAGAGAGAAAAGTGGTAAAAAATTATGGCAGACAGTCACTATGGTATGGAAAAATTTTATTACTGGAAGCAGAGGTCTATATTCTCCAGGCAGAATATGACCGTGCAGAAGAAAAAGTGAGGGAAGCGCTTGAAGGAAATTATTTTCCACAATACCACCTGGAGAGAGTTAAAGGATTAAAAATTTTATATGAAGTATCTGTTAAAGCAGACAAATATGCTCAGGCAACAGATGCCCTGAATAAAATTACAGTAATAAGGCAAAAGTTAAATGGGCTGGACACACCGGCCTATCATATGTCTATGCTGGATCTTGCTTCCTGCGCAGTAAGCTATTCTAATGAGCTGAACAAGCCCGCGGCTTTTTATAACACCAGCTTCCCGGTAATTGAAAAAGAGATCGATCATAAACATAAAAGTTATCTGGGGTATTCTTATGCTTATGCATCGCTTCTTCAGTACAAAGATCAGTTTGAAAAGGCAGAGGAACAGGCTGACAAAATAGTAAACGATGCGCGGAAAAATTATGGAGATTTTCATCCTCAATATGCCAGATCGCTTGCAGAAGCCGCCGACATCTATATTGATCTTGGAAAGTATAATGAAGCTGAAAAAAATCTTTCCGCTGCAGTAGATATTTTCAGCAAAGAAGGAACAAGCCGTGACAATGAAAATTACTCCGAATCCCTAAAAACTTATGCAAGGCTCTTTATCATACAAGGCCAATATGAGAATGCTCATAAACTTTTAAAAAAAGCAGGTAACAAACAAGGCAATGCTGACCTTTCCAGGGTTTCCGAATTGGTGGAAGAAGAAGCCGTACTGGACATGGAAATCGGGAAATACAGAGAAGCGGAAAAAAGTTTGAAAGAAGCAATCATGCTGAAAGAAGAAAAATATGGCGCCCTTCACAGAATTCTAGTTAATCCTCTCAATGAATTAAGTCAGCTTTATCTTATCACAGGAAATTATACCGAATCGGAAAAACTGGCAAAACGGGCTGCGAACATAAGCCTCACTGTTTTCGGGGACTCTTCTACGCGACTGGCAGAGAGCCTCAAAATTCTAGGCAATGTATATAGCGCTATTGGTGACTATGAAAAAGCAGAAGAGGCAGCTGCCAAAGCACTTTCCATTCAAAGAAGCAGGTATGGAAAAACACACATACAGATTGCCAAAACGCTCAATGATATTGCCCTGATAAAATTTTATAACAATGCCCCTTCCAAAGAAGTGGAAAATATTTTACAGGAAGCCACTACTATCATAAAGAATACTCTGGGAGAAAATCATCCGGCTTATGCGGGCATTCTCTACAACCTGGGCCTGCTTTACCTTGAAATAGAAAATCTTAATCAATCTTCCTCTTCGCTGGATAAAGCAAATAACATCTGGACGGCCAAACTGGGAGAAAACAATGTCCATTCTGCTGAAGTGATCTTCATGAAAGGAAATCTCTCCTACAAAAAAGGAAATTATACAGAAGCAAAAACAAATTACCTCAGCAGCAAAAATATCTATGAGAAGATCTTCAGAAATGCCATACATCCGGGCTACCTCGCAGCATTGAGCAAAGCCGGACAGATGGATTATATCAATGGCAATTTCAACGATGCGGTAAAAAGTCTTAATGAAACCACTACAACATACCTTACATATATTAAAAAATATTTTCCTTCTCTTTCAGAAAGACAGAAAACCAAATACTGGAATAAAATCCAAAAGGATTTTGAATTTTATAATACCCTTGCTGTAAAACTGCAGAATGAAAACCCTGAAATGATTGCCAATGCCTATAAATATGCGCTGGCTACGAAAGCATTGATGTTAAACTCTTCTTTGAAAGTAAGGCAAAGAATTATGGAGAGCAAAGATTCTGTACTGGTAAATATGTTCGAAGAATGGATAGCGCAGAAAGAATTCCTTTCTTCTGTCATTTCCATGTCTGAAGAACAAATTGCAGAAGAAGGAATCGACGTAAAAAAACTGGAAGCAGAAATTGAAAATCTGGAGAAAGACCTGAGCGACAGATCGGAGATTTTTGCAAAAAATCTCCGCAAAAAAGAAAATTATCAGTGGACAGATGTAAAAAAAGCATTGAAAGAAAATGAAGCAGCGATTGAAATAGTAAGATTCAGATGGTATAATAAAAAATTTACGGATACCATCATATATATGGCCATGATCGTAACACCGGAAAGCAAGTCTAATCCCGATATGGTAATATTAAATAATGGAAAAGATATGGAGGAGAAATGGTTTAAGTATTACAGAAATTGCATGCGATTTAATATTGAAGACAAATACTCTTATGCGCGCTTCTGGAAAGCAATCAAAGAAAAAATAAAAGACAATACTACTATCTATTTTTCAGCAGACGGAGTGTACAATAGAATTAATCCCGAAACACTTCCTGCAGGGAAAGAAATGTATGTGATAGACCAGAATGAAATCGTATTGGTAAGCAATACCAGGGACTTGATTTCAAGAAACTCTGATCTTACCGCATTGGCATCAACAGCCAGCAATAAAATAGCTTTGTTTGGAAATCCGCTTTATTATTCTGATGATAACCCGGATACTGATACTACTGCAGCAGATTCTCTTATTACCAGAGGCGGAGGAAAAAACAAAAAGAAAAAAATCGACCAACTGCCCGGGGCAGAACAGGAGATAAAAGAACTAAAAAAAATTCTTGATAAAAATGGCTGGTATTCCGAAGCATATTTAAATGAGGATGCCACAGAAAAAAAGATTAAGGCATTACATGACATTAAAGTACTTCATATTGCCACCCATGGATACTTTATAGAAGATCACGCAAATATTTATGGTACAGAAGGCCTGAATGCAGGCAGAGCCACCCAAAGCCCCTTACTCAAATCAGGATTGGTATTAAAAGACGGTGGACATCTTATTGAAAAAGAAAATGCATTTGAGTTCAATTCCACCGATGGGATATTAACAGCCTATGAAGTGATGAACCTTAATTTTGACCATTGCGACCTGATAGTGCTCAGCGCCTGCGAAACAGGTTTGGGAGAAGTGCATTTAGGCGAAGGAGTATTTGGTTTGCAGCGCGCCTTTTTGGTAGCGGGGGCAAAAACAGTAGTGATGAGCCTGTTTAAAGTAGATGACCATATAACACAGGAATTGATGAATACTTTTTACCAGAACTGGATTAAAACAGGCGATAAAAGAAAAGCATTTGTCGAAGCCAAGAAAAGCATAAAGGCAAAATACAAAAACCCGATTTACTGGGGAGCCTTTATTATGATTGGGGTGAATTGATTATTGGTTCATATTATAATAACCATTCATAAACTCTGTCCGGAGAAGGCATAAAATAATTTTCAAAGTCACTGCAGTCATTTCAGCAATCACATTTATCTTTCCCTGATTTTTCCATCCTTCGGCAAGTTCTTTAGCTGCCTTATCCATATCCAGAAAATAATGGCTCAGTCTTTCCTTATGAAAAGCAGGCTGCGAAAGCCTACGTTGTTGCAGCCAGCTTTTGCCATCGCCGGTAAATAATCCATCACCCAGAAGCAGACGTAACTTTCGGTACCCAAGACTTTTTCTGTAAGCGCTATGATCTTCCTGCAACAATTGCTTTATATGTTCCGGATTGAAAGAAACGAGCAGCGAGCGGTGTGCAAGACGAAAACGAAATATATCTCCCTGCTTTTTCCAGTTGTCATTTAAAAATGTAAGAGGATTGGAAACATATTCTTTTAAATGGCCTGCAGGCTTTGAAGAAGGTACAACCGGAATTTTCATGAGTAAAATTTAGACAATTATAAGAGAAAAAATTCATAAGAATTATCAACCCTTTAAATCTCTGTTGGGATTTAGGGGTAAGTCTTTAATTTCTTATATTTACCTATCCAAGCATTTTCCAATGATTTGATAGTCATCGGATGACTATTCAGGAATAATGCCTGCAAATAAATTTCTTGATTTTTCTAAATAAAAGAAGTCATCCGATGACTTCTCTACAAAGAGCTTTTTCCATGGCCATCAAAAAAGAAGACGCATTAAATTATCACTCCCAGGGGCAACCCGGGAAAATAGAAGTTGTTCCTACCAAGATGCTCAGCAGTCAGCTCGACCTGGCGCTCGCATATTCTCCCGGTGTAGCAGAACCCTGCAAAGAAATTGCCAGCAACAAAGAAGATGTATATAAATACACCGCCAAAGGAAATCTCGTGGCTGTAATTTCCAATGGGACTGCAGTGCTCGGTCTTGGCAACATCGGCGCCGATGCCTCCAAGCCGGTGATGGAAGGAAAAGGTGTGCTCTTTAAAAAATTTGCGGGCATAGATGTATTCGACATAGAAATAGACTGCGAAGATCCCGATCGTTTCATAGATATAGTACGCTCACTGGAACCGACTTTCGGAGCCGTGAATTTAGAAGACATCAAAGCGCCTGAGTGTTTTAAGATCGAAGAGAAGCTGAGAGAATACATGAACATTCCTGTCATGCACGACGACCAGCACGGGACAGCGATTATCTCAGGAGCAGCATTGCTCAATGCGTTGGAAATTACCAAAAAGAAAATCGATAAAGTAAAATTCGTGATCAGCGGAGCAGGAGCAGCTGCGATATCCTGTGCAAAAATCTATGTAGCGCTTGGAGCAAAAGCAGAGAATATGGTAATGCTCGACATAAACGGCGTGATCCACAAAGACAGAAAAGACATTAATCAGTACCAGGTTGATTTTGCCACCAGCAGAAATGTAAAGAACCTGAACGAAGCCATAGACGGCGCAGATATTTTCATCGGACTTTCTGCAGGCGGTGTACTGAAACCGGAGATGGTGATGAAGATGGCTAAAGATCCTATCGTATTTGCACTGGCCAACCCGGTTCCGGAGATTGATTACAATCTTGCAGTAAGTACCAGAAAAGATATCATCATGGCCACAGGCCGCTCTGATCATCCTAACCAGGTGAACAATGTGTTGGGCTTCCCTTATATTTTCAGAGGAGCACTTGACGTGAGAGCTACCGAGATCAACGAAGAAATGAAGCTGGCTGCCGTGAAAGCTATTGCGATGCTCGCAAAAGAACCTGTGCCGGAAATTGTCAATAAAGCTTACGGAGACGAACGACTGACCTTCGGAAAAAATTATTTAATTCCAAAACCTCTTGACCCAAGACTGATCACTGCCATCTCCCCTGCTGTTGCGAAAGCCGCGATGGAATCAGGCATGGCAAAAAAACCAATTGAAGACTGGGAGAAATATTATCTCGAACTACAGGGAAGGATCGGCATTGACAATAAACTCATGTCAAGGATCATCAACCAGGCAAGACAGCATCCTAAGAAAGTAGTTTTCGCGGAAGGCGAACATTATAAAATCCTCAAAGCGGCGCAGATCATGCAGGATGAAGGAATAGGACATCCGGTCTTACTCGGCAACGAAGAGAAGATACGCGCAGCCATGACAGAGTATAATATTGAGCTGGAAGATTTTACCATCATCAATCCTTTCCGTGAAAAAGAAAAAAGAAATCAGTACGGTGAGGTATTGTTTAAAAAGAGACAAAGAAAAGGTGTCACACTGGACGAAGCGGTGAAGCTGATGCGCGAAAGAAATTACTATGGCTCTATGATGGTGGAGACTGGAGAAGCCGATGCACTCATCACCGGACTTACCAAGGAATATGCCACTGCCATTAAACCGGCTTTGCAATGCATCGGTGTAGCGAAGAATGTAAAGAAGGTTGCAGGAATGTATATCATGATCAATAAAAAAGGAACATTCTTTTTTGCCGATACTACCATCAATGAAAATCCAAAAGCAGAAGAACTGGTAGATATCATCGGGCTTACTGCCAGAGGTGTGAGGTTTTTTGATTTTGAACCGCGTATTGCCGTGCTTTCTTTTTCCAACTTCGGTTCCAGCAAAGGAGAAGCTCCGGAAAAAGCAGCGCTGGCTACAAAGCTCGCCAAAGAAAAATATCCTAACCTAATTATTGACGGAGACATGCAGGCCAACATTGCGCTTGATACTAAACTTCAAAAAGAAATTTACCCCTTCAGTGCACTGGCGGAAGAAGGCGCCAATACTTTGGTCTTCCCTGATCTTGCTTCCGGAAATATTGCCTATAAACTTTTGCAGGAGATGGGCGGCTCCGAAGCCATCGGACCAATACTAATGGGTATGGCTAAGCCTGTGCACATTCTCCAGCTCGGAGCTTCCGTTCGTGAGATTGTCAACATGGCAGCCATCGCGATTGTAGATGCGCAGATGCAGGTGAGGATATGAATAACACTTATAACACAAAAAATAATTTGTCAGGTCAATGTCGTTTTAATTAAGAGAACCAGAGTAATTTATAAATAATTACCACCAACTCCTTGTCATCCTGAGCAACACACTTTACTGTGGCTTATATTTAGATAAATGAGCAAAAAGAAAACTGTTGTGCAAGGATAATTTGCGAAGGATCTGTTTTAACTCCCAGATCCTTCGCAAATTATCCTTGTGGTGATGGGAAGATTTGATGAATAACTAAGGTACATAAACTAGAAATGCCCTTGCTCAGGATGACAAACCCTTAAATATTCGAGATTTAATAGATAGTAATTCTTCTTCGTTATTGGCAGAAGTATGTTATAGCCTTAACTAAATCGAACATTGGTCAAGTTAAGAAGAGAAATCTCTTTTCTATGCAAACACTCTGCCTTTCCTGTCCCAAGCACTCCTTCGGAGAAGCCATTCTATGCCGGAAAGACCCTGCTGTGGTCTGTCGACCGTTGACGGTGGACTAGGGACTATCGACCATCGACTATTAATTATTGACTATTCCTTCCATTTTGGTATCTTCGGGGTTCTTATTTTCAGACAGAAAACACGTATTTATGATAGCCTACATTGATGGCAAGCTTACTTTTAAAGATCCGACTTATGTGATTATTGAGGCCAATGGTCTTGGCTATCAGGTAAAAATACCCTTAAGCACTTACGCATCCCTACAGGAGGGAGAAAGGTGCAAGCTGCTCACGTACCTGCATATCAAAGAAGATGGGCACACCTTATTCGGATTCTCAGATTCTCAGCAAAAAAACATGTTTCTCGACCTGATATCTATATCGGGTATCGGGCCAGGCACCGCCCTGATGGTTCTCTCCTCTTTAAGTCCTTCAGAAATACAACATGCCATCATCTCCGAAGACCTTCGTACCATACAGGGGGTCAAAGGAATAGGAGGAAAAACAGCCCAAAGGATCATTTTGGAACTTAAGGATAAAATGAAAAAAGCCTCCATGACCACAGAAACTAAGCAGATTGGCGGTTTTTCGCACAATACACTTAGAAATGAAGCGTTATCCGCTCTGGTAACACTGGGAATTCCCAGAATGGCTGCTGAAAAAAGCGTGGATAGCATTCTCAAAAAAGAGGGAGATAAAATTTCCCTCGAACAGCTTATCAAGCTTGCCCTTAAATCGGCTTGATTTTTTAACAGGAATTTTAATCACGAAAAGCAAAATTTTACAATCTTTCCATTGAATAACCTTTGAATTAAATTTTAAAAAATTTTAATACGATTGAAAAATCATATAAATCTTATAAATCAATCAATTGATCTTGAAAAAAAGATCAATATTTATTTAGATTTTTCTATTGATAATCCCGGTTTGTTTTGCTAGGTCTGAATAAAAATATCTTCATTTCCTTAGGAGTTTCTTTTTCTGTAGTGGCGCTGGTCACAATAGCAAATTCCAAGGAAAGACGTTATAGTTCACTCAGATCACAGGTGCTTCCCGCCGATACCGGTAAAAAGAAAAAAACTTCAGCAGAATATAAGCCTACTGACCGCTACGGAGATCCTTATTCGGATCCTCCGAGCAAATCTCCTTTTATTCTGCCGCTGCCGAAAAATGTGGAGACCGATGTTATCCTCGACGACTCCATGAAAACTTATACCATCGAAGAAAAAGTCGGCGACCTGGATTACAGACCTCCATCCACCATGACCTTCGAGGAGTATTACAAATATAAAAACAGGGAGACAATGAAGAATTACTGGAAAAATAAAACCAGTGGAGATTCTTCAGTGGCAGAAAGCAAGAACGATGCATTCATCATCAGAAAAAAAATAAGCAACAGTGGCAGAACAGGTCCTTTCGGATCTGACTATGTGGAGCTTCGTCCGACAGGTTTGGTGACACTCGACTTCGGCGCGAGATGGCAGAGAGTTAATAACCCAAATATCCCCGTAAGACAGCAGAGGCAGGGACAGTTTGACTTTGATCAGTCGATCACCATGAACGTGGTAGGAAAAATCGGGGAAAAATTAAAGCTTACGGTGAACTGGGATACTAAAGCGCCTTTCGAATACCAGAACAAGCTTAAACTCCAGTACATAGGATTTGAGGAAGACATCATCCAATCCATTGAAGCCGGTAACGTAAGTCTTCCTTTAAACAGCACGCTTATTTCCGGTGCGCAAAATCTTTTTGGGGTAAAAACAAAACTGCAATTCGGAAGACTGACTACAACTACTGTACTCTCTACCCAAAGAGGTAAAGTGGAAGAGCTCAGAATACAAGGCGGTGCGATGACCAAAGATTTTGAGATCAAGGCGGACAAGTATGATGACAACAGGCACTTCTTCCTCAGTCATTTCTTCCGTGATAATTACGAGAAGTCTCTGAAAAATCTTCCTATGGTAAACTCCGGAGTGAAAATAAATCCGGGACGTGTAGAAGTATGGATCACCAACAGAGTGAATAACACAAAAGACTTAAGGAATATTGTTGCCTATACCGACCTTGGTGAGCCTGATACGACTGACATGTTCAACAACAGTCATTACAAAGTCGGCATACCGCAGGAAGAAAAATATCCTGCCGATAACCAGGCAAATACTTTGTACCAGAATATAAAGAGCGTAAGAAAAGCCGATCAGGTTTCCAGCACATTAGAAGGACCACCTTATAACCTGGTTCGCGGAAGCGATTTTGAAATCATTAACCAGGCAAGAAAATTAAACCCTACAGAATACAAGCTGAACCCAGACCTGGGATATATTTCATTGAATACCCCTTTAAGGAACGATGAACTTCTGGCGGTTGCCTACGAGTACGGCTATGACGGAAAAACTTATAAGGTCGGAGAAGTAAATGAAGATTACCAAAGCATTAAAGGAGATTCTGTGATTATCCTTAAACTGATCAAACCTTCCACGGTTAAACCTGATCTTGAAACATTCGATCTGATGATGAAAAACATTTATCAGTTGGGGACTACGCAGATCTCCAGAGATAATTTTCAGTTAAGGGTAATTTATAAAAACGATATCACGGGGGCCGATCTTCCAAATTTACAGGAAGGGCAAAACACTACGAACATTCCACTACTAAGACTCACTGGTCTTGACAGGCTAAACCCGAACAACGATCCGTTTTTCGACGGAAATTTTGATTTTGTGGAAGACATCACCATCGATTCCAAATACGGAAGAATTATTTTCCCTGTACTGGAGCCATTCGGTTCCAATATGGCACAGTACTTCGATCCGGTAACAGAACAAAACCTGATTAACAAATATGTTTACAATGAGCTGTATGAAAAAACCAAGAGCGATGCAGAGCAGATAGCGACAAAAGACAAATATTTTTTAAAAGGAAAGTACCAGGGGAGTTCTTCAAGTGAAATTATTTTACCGGGCATCAATATTGCTCCCGGTTCGGTAACTGTGCTCGCAGGAAGCACCCCTCTAATGGAAGGAACGGATTATGACATTGATTATAATCTTGGAAGAATAAAAATCAAAAACCAGGGAGTGCTTCAGTCAAATAAAGAAATTATAATCAGGTTTGAAAAAACAGATCTGATCAACTTCAGAAGAAAATCTTTTATCGGAAGCAGGTTTGATTATAAGATCAACAGGGATTTTTTTGTAGGGGCTACCTTATTACACCAGACGGAATCCCCTCCTATCAGTCGCGTAAACATCGGGGACGAACCTTCCAAAAACACCATTATCGGATTGGACGGAAATTTTAAAACAGAAAGCCGCTTGCTTACTAAAGCAGTAGATAAGCTTCCGCTGATCCAGACCAAAGCAATATCCACCATCACCTTCGCCGGTGAAGGAGCTGTCCTTCTTCCTGGCTATCCGAAAATATTAGACAAATCCCTGGAAGAGCAGGGAACTTCCTACATTGATGATTTTGAAGGAGCAGAAACTCCTTACGACCTTACAAGAATTCCAACCAAGTGGAGACTCGGCGCCACACCGCTAAGATTTGCAGAAGCACAAAATGACTCCCTTCCTTATACCTACCGCAGGGCCAAGCTCGCATGGTATTCGGTAGACAATATATTTTTCCAGGGTAATGAAAAACCGGAGGATTTTAAAAACGATTTTGCATACTACCTGCAAAACCATTTTGTAAGACAAATTGGAACTCAGGAAGTTTTTCCTAATAAACAATTACAGCAAATACCCATCCCTGAAACCACTCTGGATCTTGCATTTTATCCTGCAGAAAGAGGGTCATATAATTACAATCCTGACCCGACTGTATTCACCAACCCTTCAAAAATTTCACAAAACTGGGGAGCTGTTACCCGCGAGATAAGAAATGATATAGATTTTGACAATGCCAATATCCAATACATAGAATTCTGGATGATGGATCCTTTCATGACTACCAAATTCGGAGAACTGCCATTGACACTGGACTCTGCTTCGTGGGCTCCTGTTACACAGGGAGGACAATTATTTTTCAATCTTGGAAGTATCTCGGAAGACATTATGAAAGATTCGAAGCATGCTTTCGAAAATGGATTGCCGGTATCAGATGCGGATGCCTCACAAGTCACCAACAATGAATGGGGTAAAGTGACCAACAAACAATTTCTGACCAATGCATTCGACAACTCGACAGATGCGAGATCAAAACAGGATATAGGATTAGACGGATTAAACAATGATGAAGAAAGAAATAAATTCTTAAACTTCAGCAATGTAGTAGATCCATCCGCTGATGATTTTAAATATTACCTGGACGAATCTTTAAATGGAAAAGGTGTTCTCGAAAGATATAAAGATTTTAATGGCCTTGATGGCAACTCCCCTCTGAACACTGGTAAGGGATTTACTCCTGCTAGTTCTACACTTCCTGACAATGAAGATCTGAATGCCAACAATACCCTCGATGAACTGGAAGAATATTATGAATATAAAATTGATATCAATAAGGCAAAATTTGTAGTCGGACAGAATCATGTAATTGATAAAACAGATTATACAGATAAGCAAACGGGAGAAACTGTCACCTGGTATCAGTTCCGTATACCGATCCGTGAACCGGATAGTACCGTTGGTGCAATCAATGGATTTAAATCCATACGTTTTATGAGAATGTACATGACCGGGTTTACTCAGCCGATTGTACTTCGTATGGTACAATTTCAGATGGTGGCCAACCAGTGGAGAGTATACCAGCAGGGAAACCTTGATCCTGCAGATAAAGTGATAAGCAGCGAGCCCAGTGATGCGGTGCTTACCGTGTCCACCGTAAACATTGAAGAGAACGGAAAAGCAACCCAAGGAAAATCTGCCTATGTGCTTCCTCCGGGCTTTAAGCGTGATCAGGATGCCACTTCACAGACTTACCGCCAGCTCAACGAGCAATCCATACAATTGTGTATCGACGACCTTGAAGACAATAAAGCCAAAGCAGCTTATAAAAATGTCAACCTTAATTTAATCAACTACGACAAAGTAAAAGCTTTCCTTCATGCAGAAAGCAAGGATGCCTTAAGCAATGAAATGAATGCATTCCTAAGGCTCGGAACCGATTATACACAAAATTACTATGAGATTGAAGTTCCTTTAACCATGACACCTTACGGCAGTCTCTCCGCAGAAGCAGTATGGCCCGGACAAAATCTGATTGATATAAACATCAAAGATCTGATTGCCGCAAAAACAGAGAGAAATTCTCAGGTACAGGATTTCGCCAATTATCAATTTCCTTTTACAAGATCAATCAATGGAAGAAATATCACTGTAGTAGGAAATCCCGATATAAGCGCTGTTCAGGTTTTAATGCTGGGATTAAGAAATCCCAAATCTTCAGACAAAGCAGCCAAATCAGCCTGTATCTGGATGGATGAGCTTCGTGTCACAGGTTTTAATTCAAACCCGGCTTATGCAACTACCGCCAGAATGAACATCAAACTGGCAGATCTGGCCAATGTAAATCTTTCAGGAAAATATACCACGGTAGGCTGGGGATCCCTCGAACAAAAAGTTTCCCAGAGAGAAAGATACAACACAGGCGAATGGGGAGCTTCCTCAAGCATTGCTTTGGATAAATTCATTCCACAAAAAATAGGATTAAAAATCCCTATGTATGTGAGCTATGATCAAAAAATCATTTCTCCGAAATATGACCCTCTCGATCCGGATGTGATCTTGAAAAAATCCCTTGAATCCATCTCCAATGATGAGGAGCGGCAAAAATACAAACAGCTTATTCTCGACAGGCGAACTACGCGAAGTATAAACTTTACCAACGTTCAGAAAATTAAAACCAACAGAGAAGCCAAGTCTCATATTTATGATATAGAAAATCTTTCTTTCACTACCGCATACAGTCAGACCTGCAGCACCAATGCCATGATCGCAAATTACAATCAAACCTATTACAAGGGAGGGGTCAATTATACTTACAGCCTTAATTCTAAAAATTATGAACCATTCAAAAATGTAAAATTTGTAAAGTCTCCCTACCTGAGGCTTATCAAAGATTTTAATTTTTCTCTGCTGCCGAGCAGTCTTACCTTTTCCAGTTCTCTCGACAGAAGGTTTACCAGAAGACAATATTATGAAGGCAGTCCTAACCCTCGCTACGGACCTGTAAGCTTCCAGAATCCATTCTTTGAAAAACAATTTACATTCGTAAGAAATTACGGACTGAACTGGAGTCTGACCAAGAGCCTTACTTTCGACTATAAGGCAAATGCCTACGCCATCGTCGATGAGCCTAACAGAGACCCTGAAATTGATAAAGAGCGGTACAGAGACAGTATCTGGTCTAATGTATTAAGAGGAGGAAGATTGAAAAATTTCGATCATAACATTTCTCTTAATTACAAACTGCCATTGGATAAGCTTCCATTGACCGACTGGATTGCCGCAGATGCAAAATACAGCTCAGGTTTTATGTGGACCTCCGGAGCTTTGATCCAGAGAGACACTATGGGAAACCTTATCCACAACAATCAGACTTCAGGAATTACAGGAAAAATAAACCTGGAAAAAATTTATAATAAGGTTAAGTTTTTAAAAGATATTAATAATCCGCCGCCGCCTCAAAAACCAACAGCGAAAGACACCAGCAAAACTTTACCGAAGCCAGAACTGAAAGGATTGAAAGCTACTTTGAAAGGAATTATGCTGGTGAAGTCGATCAACTTTAATTACGAATTGGTGCGCAATACCGGCATGGCAGGATATCTTCCTATTCCAAAATATTTTGGTCTAACCCCAGGTGATAATCCTTATGACATGTTGCCGTTTATCCTAGGCTCGCAGGATCCTGCCATTCGAAAAACAATTTCAGATAATAACTGGCTGTCGCGTTCAAGACAATTAAATACTCCTTTTACACAAGGAAGGCAAATTAATTTCAGCGCCCGCACGCAGATTGAACCTATAAAAGATTTCAGAATACAGCTTGATGTAATGAAGAAAAAAGGAACGAACTATCAGGAGCTATATAGAATTGATACTGCTGGTAAAAAATTTGTTTCTGAAAGTCCCAGCAGAAATGGAAGCCTCTCGCTTTCCGTCGTCACCATACGCACCATGTTCAGAGGAAAAGTTAGAAGTGCAGGCGATCCAAATTCATCGCGCACCTTCGAGGATTTTGAATATTACAGAGGAATCATATGGGACAGAATCGGATCTTCATCACTGGACACCAACTCACAGAATGTACTGATACCGGCATTCCTTGCTGCTTACACTAAAAAAGATCCGGGGAAGATCAGTTTGAATCCTTTTCCTAAAGTTCCGCTTCCCAACTGGAGAATAGATTATAGCGGAATTACAAAAATAAAGGCTATAGGAAAATTATTCCCTTCCTTTACCATCAGCCACGGCTATACTTCCGTGTACAGCATCGGCGCATATAACTCATCGCTTCGTTATGGAAGCGACACCATCAATCCATACACAGACATCACCAATGCGCCATTGCCGGGTGTATTCAATGGCAATGGAGTATTAATCCCTGTATTCATCATTGACGGAATAACTATTACCGAAGCACTGAATCCATTACTTGGTGTAAACTTCCGTACTAAAAATAAACTCACCGGGAGAATAGAATTTAAAAAATCACGTACGCTTACGCTGAATCTAACCAATGCACAATTGCAGGAAATAACCAGCAATGACGTAACTCTTGGGTTTGGAGTAATTAAGAACAACACAAAAATCCCATTCTTCAAAAGAATGGCCCCTCTGAAAAATGAACTGAATGCAAAAATGGACGTTACTATAAGCGATAGAAAAACCGTACAGAGAAAGTTCGAAGAAAGCGCCACCCTTACCGCAGGTAACTTAAACTTCCAGCTAAGGCCAAGTATTACTTACGCTATCAATTCAAGACTCAATGCCATGATCTATTTTGAAAGAATTGTAAATGCCCCTAAAATTTCCAGTTCTTTCAGAATGAGTTCCACCAGATTTGGGGTACAGCTCAGATTTACCCTGTCTTAATAAATGTTCCGGTTTTGTAGAGACGCGATTCATCGCGTCTTTAATTATTTAACCAGACGCGATGAATCGCGTCTCTACATTGTGTATTCCAAAAAACCGTGTATTTTTGTGAGAATTAAAACCTCTTAAAAGTATTCATATGAATTTTCCAAAAGACTTAAAATACACTTCCGATCACGAATGGATCAAGATTCAGGGCGATACCGCCATTGTAGGAATTACAGATTTTGCACAGAAAGAACTTGGCGATATTGTTTTTGTAGAAGCAGATACTGTCGGACAAACCATTAAAAAAAGTGAGGTATTCGGCACAGTGGAAGCAGTAAAAACCGTTTCGGATCTTTTTATGCCGATAACGGGAGAAATTACTGAATTGAACAGCGAGATAGAAAGCCAGCCGGAATTAATAAACTCCGATCCTTACGGTAAAGGCTGGATCGTAAAAGTAAAAATCAAATACGCTGCTGAAGCCGATGAGTTAATGTCTGCAGAAGCTTACCAGAAATTAATAGGACAATAAAAACAGATTATTAAATAATACAGAAGGCACCTGGGAAGGTGCCTTCTTTTTTAAAAGACTTCTAAAGTTTTTCTATATTACATGCAATTCATCCGATGACTTGAAGTCATCGGATGAATAATCACAAATGTGCTTTTTATGAAAAAAGACTCTTTAAACTCTTCGCATCTTTGTGCCTTTGAGGGAATTACAAAAAAAATACTTTTATCTATAGTTTTCTTTTTGGTTCCCCTGCTGATTTTTTCTCAGAATCTCAGCAGAGCAAAAAAATATGTGGACACACTGGCTGCACCTGGCATGCATGGAAGAGGCTATATAGAAGCAGGTGATAAAAAAGCCGCGATATACCTGCAGGACAGATTTATGGAAATAGGTTTGCTGCCTTTTAAAAATTACATACAAGGACCAGATTATTATTTTCAGAATTTTAAATTTGACATCAATACTTTCCCGGGGAAATTATCCCTTACAACAGATAAAAAAACATTGAGGCCCGGGGAAGATTTCATTGTACACCCATCATCAGGAGCGGGAGCGGGAACACTTTCTGTCAAATACCTCGACACGCTCATCTTCACAGATAAAAAAAAAGCTGCTGCATTTTTAAAAACCAGATTGGGGAAATACGCGCTGGTGTATCATGGAAAAGATTTAAAAAAGATTATGCAGATGCCGGTAGAGTTCAGAGACAAAATTTTTAGTGCAGGCTGTCTGATTGAGATCAATGAAAAAAAACTAACAGCATCGCTTTCCGGTACACAAAATAAATATCCTTACTTTCAGGTATTGCAGTCGGCCTTTGACCTTAAAACAAAAAAGGTATCATTTTGCGTGGATGCAGAATTGAAAAAGACTTATGAATCACAAAATGTAATTGGATATATAAGTGGGAAAATAAATCCGGATTCCTTTGTTGTAATCTCTGCGCACTACGATCACCTGGGCAGAATGGGAAAAGAAATTTATTTTCCAGGCGCCAATGACAACGCCAGCGGGATTTCCATGCTGCTTGAACTGGCGTGGCATTATTCAAGACCAGGTAACGACCCTGAGTACACACTCGTATTAATGGCTTTCGGCGCCGAAGAAGCCGGACTGATCGGGTCAAAATATTATACAGAAAATCCTTTCTTCCCTTTATCAAAAATAAAATTCTTAATCAATCTTGACCTGCTGGGCACAGGCGATGAAGGAGCAACCGTAGTGAATGCCACAAAATTTCCAGAAGCATTTGCATTGCTCACCAGGATCAATGACAAGGAAAAATATTTGCCGGTAATTAAATCCCGCGGCCCAGCCCCTAATTCAGATCATTACTTTTTCACGCAAAAAGGTGTGCCTTCATTTTTTATTTATACACTCGGCGGTATAAGCGCTTATCATGATATATATGATAAAAGAGAGACGCTGCCGCTTACAAAATTCTCAGAAGTTTTCAGGCTGCTTTCTGATTTTATAAATCAGCTATAAAGTATATTACAGAATATTCAGAGACTGCTCTTTTATTTTCTCGAGCTCTTCCTTCATTCCTACCACAAATCTCTGGATGGTAGCATCATTGGCTTTGGACCCGATGGTGTTGATCTCGCGGCCGATTTCCTGAGCGATGAATCCCATTTTCTTTCCGTTCGCATCTTTGTCCTTCATTGTCTCAAGGAAATACTGGAGGTGACTTTTCAACCTCACCTTCTCCTCACTGATATCGAGCTTTTCTATATAATAAATTAATTCCTGCTCAAAACGATTCTGATCTACCTGCTCTTTTACTTCATATTCTGCCAGGTGGTTTTTGATTCTTTCACGTACAGCTTTCACCCTCTGGGGATCTGCCTTATCTACCTGCTTTAAGAACTCCTCAATTTTATGGGTATAATCTTCCAGTTTCTTTCCCAGTGTTTTTCCTTCATTCACCCTGAAATCATCACACTTCTTAATCGCTTCATGCAAAGTTTTCAGAATGGTATCCCATATCTTCACATTATCCTGATTGTCTGTTTCTGAATTAATGGCCTTAGGCAGGGTAAGCGCAATCTTCAGCAAGTCGGCATCTGAAGCTCCTACCAGTTTTGCGGTATCCATCAATTCATCATAGTACTGTTTTACCAGTTCTTTATTAACAGAAACTTTAGGCTTCACCTCGCCTTTTTCCTCTACCTCTATGGAAAGTCCGATTTTTCCTCTCTCCAGGGTATTGCCAAGAATGTTTCGTATTTCCAGCTCACGCTCCAGGTATTCCTTGGGCAACTTTAGATTGATATCTAAAAATTTAGAATTAAGAGATTTTATTTCCACCGTAACCGCCAGTTCCGCTGTCTCCAGGCTCGCAAGCCCGTATCCTGTCATTGATTTAAGCATTTTTAAAATTAGTTAAAGGCATGAAAGTTACAGGTTACAGGTTGCAAAATCAAGAAAGGTTAATCCCGGGCATTTATATAAATACTCAAAACATACAAGACAGCCTGAATTTTCATTTTTAGGGTTAAAATGATTATAAAACTTAAAATTATTTCACCTAATTAATTGTTCACAATTAGTGCATTTAGACCCGACAGAGCTTATCTTTGTATATGGTTGGTTAAATAACCTTTAAACCTTTCAACCTTTAACTTTCTAACTAATATGAAATTCGGCGTAATTGTTTTTCCGGGATCAAACTGCGATGAAGACCTGATCTATGTTCTCAAAAATGTACTGGATCAGGATGTAGTGAAACTATGGCACAAAGACCACGACCTTAAAGGATGTGACTTTGTCTTTCTTCCGGGAGGTTTTTCTTATGGAGATTATCTAAGATCCGGAGCAATAGCCCGCTTTTCCCCTATCATGGAAAGCGTAATGAACCATGCAGAAAAAGGCGGCTTCGTGATGGGCATCTGTAATGGGTTCCAGATTCTCACCGAGTCGCATTTGCTACCCGGCGCTCTGATCAGGAATACTGCTCAGAAGTTCAACTGCAAGAATGTTTACCTCAAACCAGAGCACAACAATAGTCCGCTTACCTCCAAACTGGATCTTAAGAAGGCTTACAAAATTCCTATCGCCCATGGCGAAGGCAGGTATTTTGCGGACGCGAAGACCTTGAAAGAGCTGAAGTCAAATGATCAGATCCTTTTCAGATACTGTGATGAAAATGGCTCTGTTTCTGACTCGGCCAACCCTAATGGCTCTCTTGAAAACATCGCCGGTATCTGTAATAAGAATAAAAATGTATTCGGGATGATGCCCCACCCTGAAAGAGCTTCAGACCCCGACCTTGGCAATACAGACGGCAAAGCGCTTTTTGATTCGATACTGGCGCTGATCGAAGCATAAATAAAAAAGCTCAGGACCTCTACCTGAGCTTTTTTATTTGCCGGGCAGGAACCACCGGCAGAGAAACTGATCACCTTGCGCCCGCCC
>JAIERY010000141.1 GCA_019746425.1 Cytophagaceae bacterium | reverse complement strand
AAATTCTTCCTGTTTAGATTGGAGAAATTATTTGCCTAATGAGGTTACTCCCCAGAAAATAAATGTGATCCAATTAAAGTTAGTGTTATAAAAAAAGCATCCTGATTCGGGATGCTTTTTATTCGGATATTTCACTCCTATATAAATCCTAAAGGTACATACGTCAGGCTAAAAAAAATAACCACAGAGTACGCAGAGATTAAAAAAAGAGAACACAAAGTCGTTTGTCTGTTTACTTTGTGAAAACTCCGTGTCCTCTGTGGTTAAAAAAGCGTAGCCTGACGTATATGGGATTTTGGGGTGATGATTAGATCAAAGTTTAAAGTCAAATCCCTGAGATGTTAAAGCTCTATATTCTTTTTTATCAAATTTATATAGATAGGCATCTTTGTGCGCTCCTTTTTTTACTTCTTTAAGTTGAGTCAGGATTCCCATAGCCAGAATTTTTCTTCTGAAATTTCTTCTGTCGAGTTGCTGATCCAGAATAACTTCATACAGATTTTGCAAATCAGTAAGGGTAAATTTGGATGGGAGTAATTCAAAACCAATCGGACGTAGTTTTACTTCTTTTTGCAGAGTTTCCAGGGCTTTGTGAAAAATCTCTGTGTGATCGAATGGGAATTTCGGCACATTTTTTATCTCAATCCATTTAGTTTCACTCGCGAACCAGGAAGGCTTCAGTTTATAATGATTGGAATCTATAAGCGCGTAATATCCGGTAGTAAGAACGCGGGCATCGGGATGACGGTCTAATTTACTAAAGGAGTAAAACTGCTCCATGTAAATGTTGCTGATCCCGGTGAGTTTTTCCAGAATTCTTTGAGCCGCATCGTCCAGAGTTTCATTCTTTTCCATGAATCCTCCCGGAAGCGACCATTTGCCGACTTCCGGCTCAGACGATCTTTTTATGATTAATACCTGGAGTTTTTTCCCATCAAAACCAAAAATTACGCAGTCAACTGTAATGGATGCGAAAGGTTGCAAAAACTGCTGTTTCATATCTTAACGTATAATTTTTTCAACAATGCGGCAAGATAAAAAAAATAATGTTAAAATGACACAGCTAACCCGAAAAAATTATATTTCCATAGTTGTGTATTTTATACATAACTATTTTAATTAACTATAAAATAGATAGTTATAGTAAGGCGCATAATTTTCTAAACTTTAAAAAATGAAATATTTATTGTGAAACCGGCGGTTCTCTGTTGCGTAAGATCTTTCAATAATCTTTTTTATTGTGTATATTTGACACAATAAAAAAGATCGCAAAGAATTAGAATGAAGCTACAGTATAATGTTCCGGATATATCTATAACAGTTGACTGTGTGATTTTTGGTTTTGATACGTCTAAGCTCCAGATATTGCTGATCAAGAGAGCATCAGATCCTGAAAAGGGAAAGTGGGCGCTTCCGGGAGGTTTTATGGAAAAACACGAAACGGCAGAAGAGTCTGCTGAGAGAGTATTATCTCAATTAACCGGCGTTACGGATGTTTATATGGATCAATTGAAGGTTTTTGCGGCTGTAGATAGACACCCTATTGAACGGGTTATCACGGTCCCCTTTTATGCTTTGGTAAAGCCGGAGAATTATAGATTAAATCCTTCCTCGTATGCCAGCGACGCGTACTGGTGCGATATTGACAGGTTGCCTATTCTTGCGTTTGACCATGATGAAATTATAAATGCTGCATTAGACGCGTTAAAAAGAGATGTAAGGTTGAAGCCGATCGGGTTTGAATTATTGCCTGAAAAATTTACCATGAAGGATTTACAGGATTTTTTTGAAGCGGTTCTGGAAGAAAAGCTGGACAGGAGGAATTTCCGGCGTAAAATAAAGGGCGCTAAAATTCTTGTAAAACTAAATGAAGTGCGCAAAGGAGCGCATAAAGATGCCATTTTATATAAGTTTGACTCAAAAACCTATCGCACAATATCAAAGAACACTTTCTATATTTTATTTTGACTTTCAGGGAACTTTAACCCTTTTTAATCTCCAATTTTAAGCAATTTCGCAAGGTTTTAATGCTTTAAAAAAAATGTCATGTTATTATAACACAACATGTTTTTTTGCTTATATTTGTATTGTATCATTTTAACACTACTTTAATTTTCAGGAATTAATATTTTTATATCATAAGGGTGTTACAAAATGCGGGTAGATAGAATGAATATGAGTAGTTGAACTATAATGGCTTGTTTTGCAAAATTGTTGTGTTAAAAACACATAATTTTAAAAAGTTAAAACCATAGTAATATGAAATACTTCCTTTCCTTATTGCTTTTCAAGGTCATTCTGATAAGCAATACCTTTTCTACGGTTTTCACCGTTGATAATGTTGCCAATACGGATGATTTCAGTCCGGCAGCCCCAGGAACCATGACCTTTGTAAAATGCATCAGGCTTGCATCTGCCGATGCCACTGGTGGCGCAACCGGACATAGAATTTATTTTAATATTGCACCTGCCGGCCAAAAAATATTAACAGTTAATTCTACCTGGCAGCAACTAAATAATACTAATCTCAATAACCTTATTGTGGATGGAAGCACACAACCCTTTGCCGGAACCGGACCTCGTATCATTTTTGTATCAGGGGGAATTTCTGAGGGAATTCAGATAGCGGGACTTACCAATGTTACCTTGAAAGGCTTAGGCTTTAGAAATTTTCAGATTGGTATTAAAATGGATAATGCGGTATCCTGCACTATTGCCAATTGTTTTATAGGTACCAACGATGCAGGTACAGCGCCTTCATGTACAGGCTGCACCGACGATGGAATAAAAATGAACACCGGATGCAGGTTAAATACAATCGGTGGGACTACTCCGGGATCCAGAAATATTATTTTTGGCCATAATAATGGAGTTTACATTACGGGCGCCACAAGCGCTGATAATTTTATCGGGGCAACAACGGTTGGTGAACCGAATGTAATCTCCGGAAATGCCTGGAATGGTATTTATCTTAATGGTGCGGGTACAAATAATAAAATTGCCGGAAATATAATCGGATTGAATATTGCCGGGAATGCCCAGCTCACTAATGCGGCTAAGGGGATATTAGTCCAGAATAATACTCAGAATACTATCATAGGTGGAGTTACTCCGGGAGAACGTAATATTATATCAGGTAATGGTTTTAATATAGGAAGCGATGGGATCTTTCTGGAGAATGGTTGCCATAATTCCCAGATAATTAATTGTTATATCGGGCTGGACGTTACAGGTATGGTAGCTATAAAAAATAATGTTAGGGGAATTCTCATTAAATCTAGCAATAACTGTCAGGTATTATCTAACATTATTGCATCCCACGATGAATTTGGTATCTACATACAAACCTCCACTGGCACTATTATTAGATCAAGTTACATAGGTTTGAATGCCGCAGGTAACGGAGGGGCCGCGACGTTTGGCAATCTGATTGGCATCAACGCAGAAAACTCCAGCGGGACAATTATAGGTGGATCTGGTGCGGGAGAAGGTAATTATATTTCAGGTAACGATGAGCATGGTATCCGGTTGGATCAATCTTCTAATTCTCAGATTAGCGGGAATAAAATCGGAATTACGCCATCGGGTGCTAGCTTAGGTAACCTGGCATACGGAATTTATCTTCGTAATTCGGATAATAATACAATAGGTGGCGCGACTGCCGCATTTGGAAATGAAATTGCCTGGAATTCCAACAGTGGTATCGGAATTTCTAATGCTTACTGGACAGGTGATGGGAGTCCTGCCGCGAGCGGTTCGGATAATAATTTTATTTACCGAAATATTATTCACCATAATAATGAAGATGGTATCAGGCTCTATAAAGTAGGGGCTGCTGCTTCTATTAAGAACTGGATTAGTCAGAACTCAATTTATTGTAATGTTAATAAAGGCATTAATCTTAGCCTCACTACAGGAAATAATAACGATAAAGCCAGGCCTGTATTGACTTCAGTGAATACGGGAACCAATACTGTATTTGGAACGGCATCTGCGGGAGATATCATTGAAGTATTTTATGACAGCGGTTGTCCCACCTGCCAGGGAAAAGATTATTTAGGATCCGCGACTGCCGATGGAAGTGGGAATTGGTCTTTTACTAATGCAAGTATTACTTCTTCAAGTAATTTGACTGCTACTGCAACAGAAAGTGCTGGAGTTAACAGAAATACATCTGAGTTCGCTACATGTTTGTCTGTTTTACCTGTTGACATAATTTCTTTCTCAGGAAGGACATTGGCTGATGGAACTATCGGATTAAACTGGATTACCAGCAGAGAAGTAAACAATGATTATTTTATTTTAGAAAAGAGCTATGACGGACATAATTTTACCTTCCTTGAAAAAATAAAAGGAAATGGAAATACTGCTGAAATACATTATTATTCTTTTACAGATATTGATTTCGATAGAGAGAAAATTTACTACAGGCTTATACAAAAAGATTTTGATGGAAGCGTATCTGCTCCCCAGACAATAAGCGTTGATTTTAATCCAGGCAATGGATTTAATATTTATCCCAATCCTGCGCGTAGTGAGTTTGTATTGGAAGGTTTTTGCAATGAAGATGCAGCTTCGGTGAGTATCATCAATATTCATGGCCAGATAGTAGGAAGCAGATATATAAACGGAAAGAATATTTCACAGCATTTTGACTGCGCACATCTTGCTTCAGGGTTATATTTTATCGAGATAAAAACCGATAGTAATATTTTCAAGGAAAAATTAGTAATAGAATAAAATATATCATGCATAGTTATATAGGATGTACGCTTTTATTCATGACTTTATTTTTCGGAGTAAAGCTGAAATCCTATACCCTAAAAAAGAATACCTGCCGGTTCAGATGCCGCAGGAAAGAAAGGTTAATATCCCCCTTAAAGCTTAACTGCCCAATGTCGGTTAGTTGAGCGTTTAACGACTTCAAAAATTTTAAACAAATCATCTATTGTATTAAAATCATACAGATTTTAATCGAAGAAACTTTTGAAGTCTTTTTCTTAAGGTATACAACTTTAACTAAACTACATTGGTTTAACGGCCTTTTCCCTTTAAAAAATCAGCAAAAAAATAGTTTTGTAAAAAACACACAACTATGTGAAAATTTTGTTATATATTTGTATTGTGTTATTAATACATAACTAATTCTTTAAAAATAAGGATTAAAGCATGATGAAAAGCCTTATACACTTATTGTACAAACAGGTCATTGTATTTTTCCTGTTAATGCTTCTGTTTTCAGAAAGCAAGGGGGTTAATTTTATAGTAGATAACGCGACAGATAATGACAACTTTTTAGCTTATACCGCGGGCGATGGCACCAATACATTTAGGAAATGTATAAGATTAGCCAATAATACTCCTAATGGCGGAACGCCTCATTCTATCGCATTTGCCGGCGCGATTACAACTATTACGCTTACAAGCTCACTTCCTTCCCTAAATAATAACGCGAATGCTGGTGGCTTGACTATAAGCGGAGGAGCTGGTCCGTCTGTTACCATTGTTGGGGCTGGTGCATATTCCGAAATAATTAATCCGAATACTGTAAATGGTGTAGTAGTAAGAAATTTAAGACTTACAAATTGCGCACCCTGTATACATATTGTCAGCGCAAGCAATTGTATTGTCCAGGGATGTCATCTTGGGACGGACGCAACCAGTACAGGCATTCAGGCGCTTTCGACTACTTCGACCAGGATCATACATATAGAAGGCGCTACTTCTACTAATAATCTTATTGGGGGGAATCTTACCCTTGCTTCTGAAAGAAATGTAATTGTCGGCGCGGGCCAGGATGGTTCCGCTATATATATATTACAAGGAAGTGGAAATATTGTACGCGGCAATTACATCGGCACCACTACTACCGGTAATGCGGTTTGGAGCAAAAACTGGGGAGCCGGAGTTGTATCCGGTGGTAATAACGCGAGAGGCATCAACCTCGAGAACTCTAACAATAATATTATTGGCGGCACGGGTATTAATGATCGCAATATTATTTCAGGTAATCGTCAGGATGGAATCAGGATACTTAATTCGGATGATACGCAGATAATAAATAATTTTTTAGGTGTTGGACAGAACGGAACAACCGCGATTGTCAATGGCAATATGGGAGGCGGAACCATATATAGTAATATAAGTTTGGAGGGAGGAAGCGATAACACTCAGATAATATCCAATGTAATTTCAAATTGTCCCAATCATGGAATAGCGGCGCTGTCCGGAACCAATAATTCTATTACGATAAGAGGCAATTATATAGGTCTCGATGCGAATGGCACTAGCGCTGGCGCGAGTGTAATGGGTAATTTGAGAAATGGAATTCATATTTTAAATGGCACCGGGCATATTATAGGTGGCCCAGGAGGAGCTGCAGACAGAAATATTATTTGCAATAACGGTACGCCCAGCAGCGCTAATAATACTTGCAGCTATTATGGAGATACCGGCCCGGGAGGTTTTTGGGGCGCGGGAATTTATATGAATGGTGTTTCTACTGTCACTATCGCAGGAAATTATATTGGCGTTGACATTTCAGGAAACACAGCCAGAGGAAATCTTGCTGATGGAATTTTTGTGGAAGGAACATCTACAGGAATAAGCATAGGCGGAACTACCAGCGCTTATAGAAATATTATTTGCAGCAATGGATTTGGAAATCCTTCAAATCAATATGTATGGCCTTGTAGAAGGAACGGAATAAAATTTTACGCAGGAGGAGGAGCAATAATCAGAAACAATTATCTGGGTCTGGCAGCCGATGGTGTTACTGTATTAGGTAATGGCCTTGCGGGAGTAGGATTACAGAATTGTCCTAATAACAGCATTTTAGATAATGTATTTTGCGCGAACGATTTTGGTGTCTGCCTGGAGGAAAATTCAAATAACAATCTCATCTATAATAATATTATTGGCCTTAAAGCCGATGGAATAACTGCTGCAGGGAATGGCGTTCCTCCGCTCAATCCGACAGAGGGAGCCGGCATTTTGGTTCAGGGATGTACGGGTAATCGTATTGGTAATTCAGGCGCAGGCCAGGGAAATACCATCGCTTATAACAGAGTAAACATTTTGTTTAGAAAGGATTGGACCGCCGCAGGCGCAACAGCCAATTACATTCAAAACAATATCATACGGAATGCCGCTTATGCGGCCGGCAACAGAACGGATAAAAGCGCGACTCTGAATAATATCTATAACATCTCCGTAATGGGGGCTGGTATCGCCATGCTTGAAGGCAGTAATAATAACTTTATCGGGGGTACAAATCCAAATGAGCAAAATCAAATTTACGATAATGAACACAATGGGATTTTTATCGATGGATCAAATAAAAATGAGATAAGAAGGAATTCGTCCTATTGTAATGGATCAACTTATGCGGATAATAGCAACGATGAAAAAGGGATTAACCTTGATTTGGGAAGCGGGACTCCCGGCAATAATAGTTATCCCGCTCCGGTCGTGGGATCGGTTGGCAGCGCTCCACCTCTGAATTCCGATGCCAATACTCTGAGAGGAACGGCTCCGGCCAATTCACTCGTAGAAATATTCAGTATAGAACCATGTCTTACCTGCCCTGCTGGTGGCGGTATACAAACTGAAGGACAAACTTACAGGACAACAGTTACTGCGGACGGCGCCGGTAACTGGAGTTGGACACCAGGTACTCCTCTTAACGGACAGTATACCGCGACCGCGTCCGAACCCACAGCTCCCAGAAATACTTCCGAATTCGCGACCTGTGGTTTTATTACGTTGCCTGTAGAATGGCTTTCATTTACAGGTAAGGCAACAGGCGAATCTGTTCAATTGAATTGGGTAACTGCTTCGGAAAAAAACAACAGGTATTTTATAGTTCAAAGAAGCACTGATGGAAAAAATTTTGAAACGATAGGGCAGGAGCCAGGAGGAAACAATTCAAATACGGCGCTCAGTTATGTTTATGCGGGTCCATTTCCGGCAGGAGAAATAATTTATTACAGGATCATGCAGGTAGATTATGACGGAAAAACTTCTTTCACCAATGTATTGAGTATTTCCAATCAGCAGGAAGAAGACATCATGATATTTCCGAATCCAACAGAAGGAGAGTTTTGGGTGAGCTTTTCTTCCGCTACAGCTACTTCTGCTCATATTTATATTATAAACTCAATCGGAGAAAAGATTTCCGAAGAGTTTTACGATCTAGGTAAAACCGCGAGTATCCATATATCACAGTTTCCGGCTGGAGTTTATTTTGTGATCGTTCAGACCGACACATCTTTCTGGACAAAAAAAATAATAAAGACATCTGGTAATTAACTTTTAATAAGAAGGTGATGCTTATGAAGACACTTATACATAAAACTACAACCCAAAAAAAATATTCTTATTTAAAGAATAAATATAAAATAGCAAGTCCGTGTTTCGGAATAACGCCTTTTAATAAATTATGGAAGGTCTTTTTGTTTTTAATGTTGTTTCATTTTGAAGCAACAGCGCAGACAACGACAGTTAACTATACGTATGATGCCAGCAATTTCTGTAATCCCGAACGGGGATTTTATAAATACTCGGAATATCCAGGAGGAGTAGGAACTCTCGCTACTTACAGAGGCATGGGATATACGTTACTTTACCGCATTTATTATTTAGATAAAAATTCTCTCCTGAGCGCCACAGTGCTCAATGATTTTAATAATGATATGCAGACAATAAGAAGCGCCGGGATGAAATGTGTGTTGAGGTTTGCGTATACAAAAGCGGACGCCAATGATGCTCCCTTAGCCAGGGTACTGGAACATTTAAATCAACTCCAGCCATACTTGCAAAGTAATTCTGATGTCATCGCGGTATTTCAGGCAGGTTTCATTGGTCGGTGGGGAGAATGGTATTACACAAATAATTTTGGCGATCAGGGAAATATTAATGCAACAGATTGGAACAACAGAAAAGCCGTTGTAGACCGGGAACTGCAAATAATGCCAACAGATAGAACGGTTAGCATACGTTATTGCTGGCAGAAAAGGATAATGTATAACCGTACTGCTCCTATTACATTGGCGGAAGCCTTTAATGGATCTGCCTGGTCGAGAATAGGTTATTATAATGATGGGTTCATGGCAGCGTGGGATGACTGGGGAACATTTCCGGGGGGGCAGGCGGATAGAGATTTTCTCGCGGCGGAATCAACCTACTTGCCATCAGGGGGAGAATCGGAGAGCGGCGATCAATCGCTTAACGGGTGTACGAATACTATGAACCAAATGACCAGCGCTCATTTTACCTATGTGGATCGGGATTACAATTTAACTACTATTAACAAATGGAGCTCGGAAGGATGTTTTGCTACTATAGAAAAAAAGATGGGTTACCGGTTTTATCTTACCAACGGTACATATGCCAATTCGGTAAAACCCGGAGGGACCTTTACTTTAAATATGAACCTGACGAATGAAGGATATGCCGCGCCTATCAATCGCAGACTGGTGGAAATAGTATTGAAAAATAAAGCGGATGGAAAAGTATGCAAGTTTCAATTAAACGTGGAGCCTCGTAAATGGCTTCCGGGTACGATCAATTTAAATGAGTCAATTGGAATTCCTGCCAACTATCCTCCTGGAACCTATGATGTCTATCTTAATTTGCCGGACCCTGCCACTTCTTTATATGGCAGGCCGGAATATTCAATTCGTTTAGCAAATACCGGCGTCTGGGATGGCACTACAGGATATAATGATCTGGGATTTGATTTAGTAATTAGCAATAGCGTGTCTGGTATTGCTTATACCGGTACACAATGGTTTGATGCTTGCTATGGATCCAATGCTCCACCGACTGTAGCAATTACCAGTCCCGCTGATAATTCCGCATTTGTAACAGGATCTAATATCACGTTCAATGCCAATGCGACAGACGATGGCTCTGTTACCAAAGTAGAATTTTATAGTGGCGCTACAAAAATAGGAGAAGACCTCACCGGGCCGTATTCTTTTACATGGACATCGGTTCCTAATGGAGTTTATACCATTACAGCAAAAGCAATTGATAATTTTGGACTTTCAACAACTTCTACTCCTATAACGATTACTGTAAATGCAGCAGGTAATGCTCCTCCTGTCGTAAGCATAACAGCTCCTACCAATGGACAAAATTTTACTCCGGGTTCTAACATTACAATCAATGCTAATGCTTCAGATCCCAACGGTAGTGTCACTAAAGTGGAGTTTTTTTATGGAGCGACAAAAATAGGAGAGGACCTTACCGGTCCATACAGTATAGTTTGGAATTCCGTGCCTGCAGGTAACTATTCGCTCACAGCGGTGGCAACAGACAATAATGGCCTGACTACTGTCTCATCCGCAGTTAATATTACCGTGAGCGCTATGGTAATGTGCAGTACAACCGGAACTATCCTGAGAGAAGTGTGGACAGGTGTTACCGGAACAACTGTTTCTTCGGTTAACTGGTCTTCCGCTCCGAATAGTTTTTCCAATATATCCACATTTGAAGCGCCTACTGATTATAGTGATAATTATGGACAGCGGCTTAGAGGTTATATTTGTCCGCCTGCTACAGGTAATTACACTTTTTATATTGCCAGCGATGACCAAAGTGAATTATGGCTGAGTACGGATCAGGATCCGCTTAATAAGGTGAAAATTGCTTCTGTTACGGGCTGGACAAACTCAAGAGAGTGGAATAAATATCCATCGCAGCAGTCAGTTACTATTTCTCTCGTCGCTAACCGGAAGTATTATGTGGAAGCATTGCATAAAGATGATCTTTGGGGAGACAACCTCGCGGTAGGATGGACAACGCCAAGCAATTCAACCATAACAGTTATTCCGGGTTCAAATTTGTCTCCCTTCGATAATACCAATCTACCTGTTACTATATCCTCTTTCGCAGGATGGATAGACGGTAGTTCTGTGTGCTTAAAGTGGATTACTACTTCTGAAAAAAATAATTCATATTTCAATGTAGAAAGAAGCAATGACGGGATAACCTATGAAATAATCGGACAAATACCCGGGAATAATAATTCAAGCCAAATAATTTCCTATCAATTCGAAGATGATTCACCAATGATAGGGACTAATTATTACAAATTAAGTCAGGTTGATGCAGATGGAGCGATATCGTATGTCGGATTGGTTCTGATACATTTCGCTAAGGAAGAACAGTTCTTCGTTTACCCTAATCCTAGTTCGGGCATAATAAATCTGGAGATCATACTTAACTCGCCTTCGTATGAGATAGAAGTTTATAACTCTCTGGGAATAAAAGTTTATTCCGAAGGAAAAAATGAAGTAAATGGAATGATTCTTCTAAAGACTCTTGATCTTTCGTATCTTTCATCAGGCATTTATTTTGTGCACGTAACTACGCAAAGTCATTCCTCTATAAAAAAACTTTATTTGAAGGGAGATGAATGACATGTTAAGGAAAACCGATAGATATGAAAATACTTGTATTGATTTTACTTTTAATATTTAATCTCAGTTGTGTCAATAGCAACAAAGAAATTTCCATTACTTACCAGCCCAGTGATGAAGACTTCCCTAATCCGGAAAGAGGTTTTTACAGATATTCTGATACTCATTCTGATAATTATAGTTTGCTTTCAGAAAATGCGCTCAGGAATTATCGTAATCCTCAGGAAGCGAAAAATGGAAAATACGAAGTGGTAAGTACTTTGGTGTTCCGGTATTTTGTATTTAATAATTTTCAAAATACTGCTCTGGACAGTAATACTCTTGAAAATATCCGTAAAGATTTTCAGACAGTTCGTGCAGCAGGAGTTAAAATAATCCCCAGGTTTACGTATACTATTTCACCTCGCCCGGGCGATTGTCCTACCGGGTTCGCCTGTCCTCCATATGGCGATGCAAATAAAGAAATGGTGCTTAAGCACATAGAACAACTAAAGCCAATTCTGAATGAGAATGCGGATGTGATAGCTTGTGTGCAAATGGGATTTATCGGGATTTGGGGCGAAAATTATTACACCGACTTTTTTGGTGATGCATCTACTAACGCAACTCAGGGAAAATTGCTTGATAAAGATTGGCAGGATAGAATCGATGTGTTGAAAGCATTATTGAATGCTATACCGAAGGATATTATGGTTCAGGTAAGGTATCCTCAGTTCAAGCAAAGATATGTATATGGAATTAATTCCCCAGTTTCCGCTTTACCACTTACAGAATCTGAAGCGTTCACTGATTCTGAAAAAGCAAGGATTGGTTTTCATAACGATTGTTTCATGGCCAGCGAGGATAACTTCGGGACGTATACAGACTATGGAAATTCAGAGACACCTTCTGTTTCTGCAATTACTCCGTTAAGAAAATACATGTCTGAAGATAGCCGCTATGTAGTGACCGGTGGCGAAACCTGCAGTGACGGATACAGCCCTCAAAACGATTGCGAGCCCCAGGGGAAGGCCCTGCAGGAAATCAAGGATTTTCATTATAGTTATCTGAATGCCGATTTTAATAATGAAGTTAATAATGACTGGGCAGAAGGAGGGTGCATAAATGATATTGCAAGAAAACTAGGCTACAGAATCATGTTGAAAAAAGGTATGTATCCTGAAAGTATTGAAAGAGGTAAGGATTTTAACATTTCTATTGAGCTAGAAAATATTGGATATGCATCTCCCTTTAAAGCAAGGTCGGTGGAATTTATTATGCGAAATAAATCTTCAGGAGAGACTCAAAAATTTAATTTTGATACTGATGTCCGGAAATGGTATAGCGGTCCGGTTGTACTTAAGGGATCCTTTCAAATTAAAAAAGATTTTCTCGCAGGAGAATATGAATTGCTTCTTAACCTTCCTGATAAATATGAAAGCTTAAAGACCAAGCCCGAATATAGCATTCGCCTTGCCAATGAAAAAACCTGGGAACCCACAACAGGGTTTAATAAATTAAACCATACGCTTATTATAAAGTAGGTTCAGACTTTAGCTACTGATGCAAGCCCCTTTAGGGGCATAATTAAAACGATAGGGTGCCGTGGGTGCCCACATTATATTTCATTCCTAAAGGGATTGATCGTACATTATAATAAACATTCTACCAGGATTTTGTCCCTAATGGGACTGGCGGAGTCGAAGGCTTCTCCCAAAAGGAACCAATGCTTCGTCTTCGCTCAGCATTAACAATCAACAAGATAAAGCTTCTCGACGTATTAGTTCTTTATAATTTTCTTTGTGTACAGTCGCTCTCCCTTGCTATTATCAACACATATAAAGTATAGTCCTTTCGGCATATTGCTTCCATCTATATTGATAAGATCACTTTTTACGTTTATGCATTCATAATTTTTTTGACCGTACACATTCAGAATACTGATATTCGTTCCTTCCAGATCACCCTTTAACATATACTTGTCATTTGATTCCACATAGGAGAATTCTATATCATTACTTGCAGCCAGGCCATTTGGGCCAAATATAGTTACAACCATGTTTAAATTATTGTATCCGGTTGTTGTCTCCCATACTCCACTATTTGCCATTTGTATGCAATATGCCGGATCAGAACTTAAAGAAGGATACTTATCCGGCAACGACAAATAAAGGTTGTAATCACCGTTCGCCATATTTGCTGGTAATAGTACCGAAGTATTTATTGTATAAACTCCATCTCCGAACCATAACCTCGGATCGACAGGCAGCACTAGCTTTACCGTGTCACTGCTGTTTCTAAAAATCAGAAAAACATCACGCCGATTAACCGGAGACGCGAAACCTGTATTGGATAGAGAAATAGAAAAATTATATAAGCCACCCGGATTTCCTATGTTATCAAATGTCCCCGAGTTCAAAGACAATCTGTAACCCATCCTGTTCTTAATTTCATCAATACAATTTTCATTGCGCCATCTTGTAAATACATCCGGATGATATTGGTCATTGAGGTAGGTCCAATGCGCATTTTCAAGATCGTTTAGCGCATTAGGACAATTGGTGTATGTTGGATTATCTCCACAAGTTTCTCCTCCCATAATGGTATACTTGCTTTCGGTTTCCCAATAAGGTTTTTCAGTAGCGGTGTTTTTAAATGTGTAATCGCTGGCCGATATCAGAAAACAATCGTTGTGATAACCTATCCTGCTTTTTGTGGTGCCTGTATGGGCTTCAGCCAGCGTTATGCTGTCATCGGGAATTGTGAAATTATAATACCTGAATTTAAATGACGGATATCTGATGGACAAAAATCTGTCTTCGGGGAGAAGTGTCAAGATACTGTCGGTAATTTCTTTTCTGTCGGCCCAATTTTGTGCGGTAATGGGTCCATTGCATAAACATCCAAACTGATCACTATAATAGTTTTCTCCCCATACTCCCCAAAAACCATTCTGTAGCGTTAATATAACATCGCTGTTCTGCCTGATAATTGGTTTTAGTTGTTGTATGTGATTCAGGAGGATACTTTTTGCAGGTGAATCATTGTATGGAGGAGAGCCGGGTAAATTATCAGTATAGGCAAATCTTATGATTACTTTGACTCCGGCTTGTCGGATTGTATTAAAATCCTGAGTGATTAAGTTGAGATATGAAGTACTTATAGGGCTGGTGAGAAAGCTATTTAAATAGTAATATCTGAAAATTAATGTTTGAAGATTATTTTGCCTTAACTGTATCAGGTTTGTCAAGTCTAGGGCAGTATGGCTTGACGAGGATGTTTCGGTCCACCTGCAAAAGCCTCTTTCAGGGTTTGGAATTTCGAGAGCGCTGGCAGTATAATTAACCGTAGTTTGCTGAGCATAACAATTCAATACAAATACAATGAACGCGACACCTATTGAAGTTATTTTTCTCACAGCTTTATTTAATTAATATTTTTTCAGTATTTGTCTTACTAAGTGAATGAATAACCACATAATAAATTCCAGCCTTAAAAGACATAGGAATTGTTATGTGGTGAGTTCCTTTCGTATAACTATTCTTGTAGCTGACAATCTCCTGACCAAGAACGTCCATAACTTTAATCAATAATTCATCATCTTCGGAAAGCGCGTAATCAACATGTAATGCTTCTCCCTGATTTATCGGAACGGGGTAAATATTTAAAATTCCTTCCTTATTCTCCGATGAAACTTTTACGAGGGGTGAATAGGAATACTTTCCGTCGAAGTCTACTTGTTTCAGGCGATAATAAGATTCCTTGGATGAGGAACTATAATCAATGAAACTATAAAAAACTTTATCCTTGCTATTTCCATCCGCTTTTATATTCCCTATCGATGAAAAATAAATCCCATCAGTGGATTTTTCAATTATAAACTTGTCGGAGTTAATTTCAGTGAAAGTATGCCACTGAAGTTGTACTCCTTGGTTGATTTTGTATGCAGTAAAATCACCTAGCTCTACTGGCAGGGGACAATAGACAGCGCTTACCGGCACTCTGTTACAAGGACTACCGGTATGAATTTTCCAGTCATAAAAAAATGGATAGGTTGTGGAGGGTGTCGTCCAATAAGCCTGTCCGTCATAAATATCAATTATACCCGGAATGCGGAATGGATTGGTTGATGCTGTAGAAGACCATGGAATGCTTGCAATGTTATCACTATAATGAATACCGTTTCCGGTTGTTCCGGTGTTGGATAATCTCCAGCCGGCTCCTACCGGAACAGTTATGCCCACTTTTATTCTGATTAAAACAGGATTGGTTCCTGTATAATAAGTTGTTCCGGCTACAGTTACCGGAGTCGAAGTAGTAATAAGCGTACCTGCATTATCATATAGGCCTACACCGATATTATAGGTTTCTCCTGTACTATAAAAGTAAGCTCCTACCGTAACCGAGTCAATCGTAACAGTCTGAGAGGTATTGAATCGAAGGTATTTCGCAGGGTCCTGCGCTACAGCATATCCTGTCGGATAAAATGTCTTTTGGGCAACACTATAATATTGAGAAGTCATATCTTCCACATAATAAGTAGTAGGGGAAGAAATAGGAGGAGTTGTATAGGAAGTTCCTGATGCGATTGGGCTTCCTCCGGTTGGATTAGCATACCACTGATAGGTCCCGGGTCCGCTGATTCCCAATGTAACAGATTGCGGAGCGGAAGAGAAACAGGCATCGATAGGCGTAGCTGTATTTGTAGTAAACACGACCTGATCGGAGCCCATCGGACAACCGGGCAAAGTTGCATCGACCCGATATGTTCCGGCAGATGTGACGCTTAGAGTACTTGAAGTATCTCCGGTTAACAAAGTACTATTCTTATACCATTTCACTTTAACCGGAGGATTGATTACGCTTGCATCTATCGTATAGGAAGTAGGCGTACATAAATTTCTATCTGGTCCAAGGTCAATGGAAAATTTTGTATTGATCACCACTACCGAATCCAGCTTGGGACATCCTATAGGCGATCCTACAATAGTATCATAGCAGAGGTAATATGTTCCGATGCTGGAGGTTGAATAAGTAGATCCGGTACCGATAACGGTAACGATGTCCGGTTTTTTCTTCCAGGCATAACTTATACTGCCGGGGAGTTGTGGATTCAACACGATAGCTCCTCCGCCGTTGCAGATTGAAATGGTATCTTTCAATTTGCTCGACGAATTGAAAGGGTTGGTAACGGATGAACAGCTTCCGCTAAAGGAAATATCATCCAGGGCAAGGTCATTCCCTATTCCTGTTGTGATAAGATTCTCCAGGCGGATCACTACTGGTCCGCTTACAACTCCTGAATTCCATGTTGCGTAGAACTGAATCCAGTTATGATTGTTGGATGGCGCGGTAATCACACCGCCTATTTGCGTTCCGTTTACTGAAAATCTTAATTGAGAGGGATTATCGTACCAGGTATTAATGTTCGAAATCCATGCTGAAAAATAATAGGTTTTTCCGGATGTAACTGTTACAGTAGTACGCCAGGCGTCTTTATTTAAAACACCATCCGCGTCAATTACCATATAGTTGCTTCCTGAATATGCTCCTCCGGTAGGATTCTGATAGGCTGTGGCATGTATTGCCTGCGCGTTACTGGTAACAGTCCAATCTCCAATACCCAAACAGCAAGCATTGGGACGGTAATTATAATCACTTTGGAAAGATCCATCTGTCCCCAATTCGAAACTTCCATTTGTGATTAGCTCCGGTTGAGGTGTCTGGCATATTTGGGAAAAAGAAATACCTGTGTGGAGCAAAAACAACAATAGGCTCAAAATTGAAATTTTGAGCCATGATAGGAGTAAAAGAATGGTTCTCATCGGCAAGCAGAGTTTAGGGTATTATGTTATTTATACACAACTAAGATGAAAAGTAACCCCTTATTTATCAAAAGTGTATAACTTATAAATACGAGTGGATTTGACGAAAAGTTTCAGTTGTGTCATAATAACGCTAATTTAGTTGTGTTAAAATAACATAATATAAGAAAATCCTAATTTTTGAAGGATTTACGGCCTTTTAATCATGAAAGAATGCTGAATTTGAAAAGGAATGGAGAATTATAATTGTAAAGATTCCTTACTAAAGAAGCCGGATAATGATATCCGGCTTCCGTAATGATTAAAAAACTTTATTTAACTTCAAAATCCCCGGCTGTAAGCCAGCCCTTCTTGTCTAAATCCTGTTTTTCATTCGCAAATCGAAGCTGGCGGGCTCCTTTATTGATGGTTTCCAGCGGATTTACCACTCTGAATAATAATTTATAGGCTCCCGGTTGTAAATTATGTGATATTGAAAACTCTCTGATATACTCTGTGCTATCTGGCAAAATTTCAGTCAGGTTCCAGTCTGCCGTACCAATAACCGTCGCTTTTTTCTTTTGTAATACCGCGACTTCTATTTTCCAGTTGTAATATATGGGCGCTACTCCTTTGTTCTGAATTTTAACTTTCATCTGCAGAGGAGATCCGGTTTTTGTATCCGGAAGATTTACCTGAGAAACAAAGAATTCATAGCCCAGCATTTTAGTTGCTCGTATCGCGTTCGCGTATTCTATAGAGGAGGGGGCAAGATTTTTGAATAGTTCATGATTCATGAACCAGGTAGCGTGTGTGGTTCTCACACAGGTTTCCCAATCCTGTCCGCCTTTATTAGGCCAATGTTCCCATAAGCCGTCACTCTGTACCGGAGGATAAATTTCTCCTCCCATCGGATGAGTCTTCCAGTTTTCTGTGAGCTGAGCTGTCTTCATTTCATTCCAGAAATGCCAGTTATCAGGACCTAAAGTTTCCGCGGCAAAAGCATCATCATGATACCCGAATGCGTGCTTTAATTTTTCGTCACTGGTAGCTAAAGCATCTCTTAGTTGTACGTGAGTTTTAGTGAATGCTTTTTTATAAGCATTCAAAAGCCGGCTGATATAGGGAGCGGGCAGTCTCCAGTTATTGTGAGGCCAGTTGTGCCATTCTCCCCAAAAACCATAAAGGCCTCCTGTTATGTATGCTATTCTGGGATCTCCATCGTATTTTGCTCCCAAGGCGAAAATAAAATTTTCAAATGCTTTGATTAATGTACTGTCTTTATAATTAGGAGCTATACTTATTTCATTATTACCATGATCATTATAGTTGTATGTTTTTAAACCTCCATCAATTAAAAACTGAGGAATTGCTGTTGGACGACCCGGATAATCAATATAGAATCTGAAAATAGCCTGTTTACCCTGACTGCTGACCCTGTTAAGTTCCGATTCAAAAGGCGCCCAATCAAAATTATTCATTCCTTTCATCACGTCGCTCAGGGCGATATAGAAGAATTCCATACTGTGCGGAAAATTGCTGATAGGAGTAAGAAAAGCCGGAATTAATCCCTTTAAAGGGTTTTCTTCTATCCTTTTCACATTCGGATTATATACCTGCGGTTTCCAGTCTTTTTCCTGGGAAAAAGCGGATGTGTAAAGAATGAACATCATGAAGGGTATCGCAAATCTTTTCATAAATCTGAATTTAATAATTGTTCAATTGGGAAAATGTACTAGGTATAACAAATATAATTATATTTTTTTAGTTGTGTCATTTTTACATACTATTTTTTGCTTCTATCGTTAAAACGTCCTTATGCTGCTCTTTACCGCTCCGGCAACAAAATTTTAGGCTTCTGACGTATAATACAATATTATATTTATAGAGTGCCCGCTTCCTCATATTTTTTAATGTTCAAAACGCAACAGCCTTTTTGATGGTGTTTTTTTGAGATAAGTCGTATTAATGACGAAAATGTTTTAATGTTTTTCAGGTATTTTATTTGTTTATACTTTTTTTTGCTATATTGTGTCTTAATTACACAACAATAATTTTCTGATTGGCGTATAAAAAAACAGAATGATTTTGAAGACGCCCGTTATATTTAGCTTTTTAATGTGTTATTAAAACACAACTATATTTAGTCAATAAGAGATAACTGATGAGTATTGTGTCACATATGATAACTAGGTCTATTTTTTCTTTAGGGTTGATAATCGTCGTTTTTATCGCAAATGCCAAAAGCGATCTGGACTCGCTAAATAATGCAAAGTCTCAGAAGCTCGATAAATCAGAAGATAGCCTTTCCTTAAAAAAGAGAATAATTATTCAAAAAGAGAAGCTATCTTCCGTAGGGGATAAGATCTCTTTGGTCAATATTAAACCTTCTAATAAAGGCATACCTATTCAGTTTTCGGGTTACGCGAGAGCTTTTTTGCAATATAGATTAATGGATAAATATTACGCGGGAGTTAACCCCAGGGATATATCTTTTAATGGCGTTGATGTAAAAGATGGTATCATTTATCAGACAGGAACAAACAACATCGGATATCCCGAGCCTCTTATCTATTTGAGGGCTCAGGCAACTCCCACTCCCAATACTTCATTTTTGGTAGACTTCTTTTTTGATAACCAGCTGTTGGGAAGCAATTCGACTGGCAGGGTAATCTCTAATTACAGAAATCTTCAATTTGTCGCCAACACACGAAACAGTGTGGGAAATTTTAAATTGATAGCGGGAGGAGGTGTCAATTGGTATAGACTAAGTCCGTTCACCTTATGGAATTACGAATACAGAGATGATTTATTTGAAAGATATCCATGGGAACCGGAGGAAGCGTCTTTTTACCGATATGAAAGATATTATACCACACAGAATATTCCCAGAGATATAAGATGGGGAAATACCGGAACACAAGGTTTTATACTCGAAGCCTCCAATCTTCCGGCCGGTTTTGGCGCCAAGGTTTTATATGGTAAAACAGATAACAGCGGATCATTTTCCGGTTTCTTAACCAGCGCTCCCAGAAATATGTTTACAGGAAGAATAGAGAAATCATTCGGAGCGCTTGGAAAACATAAAGCGGGGATCAATTATTTCGATCAGTTTGGATTCATTGACAACCTGGGTGAAGAAAAAGTTACCCAGACTATTATAACCGGAGACCTCAGACTTAATTTTAAAGGGGTAAATCTGTTCTCCGAATTTGGAATAGGCGGATATAAAGATCGGTTTTATGATTATGGGTGGGGAACAGCGATAAATATCCAGGGCGAGTTTGACCGAACGCTCACTAAAATTCCGGCTACTCTTCAATTTTATTACATTGATAAAAGTGTCATCAATGTAAATAGTCTGGTTTTAAATACCTCTCATCCCAACCTTCAGCAAATTTACGGGAGTGGTGAATCCTATACGATCACGACATACCAGGGATCAGTGCCGGAATTTGGTCAGCTTACCAATAACAGAACAGGAGGGTATTTAAAAGTATTTGAATCCGTAAAAAGAAATCTGAAGTTTATTCTTGGCACCGGAGTATCCAAAGAAATTGATCATCTGAATGACAGAGTTACGCTTTATCACAGAGTAAACGGTTTTCCCCGATCAAGATTTATTTACTTCCAAAACAACGTAGGTCCTTATAGCAGAATAATGTCAATATTCAGGAGAACGTTTGAGCATTTTAACATAACCGATACTTCCGATTTTAAAAAAGCATTCAACGTGGTTGATTTGACTTTGAAATACAAAATGAAATTCTGGAAACGGGATCTTATTTTAAGCAATTACATCACCTATAATTCAGTGCAGGGTAGGCTCTCCGCTATTCCTGTATTTTCTCAAAATGCCTACTACCGGCAATTTTATGAAGAGATAATAGGCTTTTACAGACTGTTTCCAAAGATCAATATGGTAGGATTTTTCGGCATTGAGAAAATAATCGGAAATAATCGGACCGAATTCGCTCCCAATGGCAAACCTGTTGACCAGACGGGTATTGGCTATGGCATCGGCTTTGATTACGAATACGCGCCAAGAGCCGGATTTTATGTACGCCACAGATGGTTCAGTCAGGAAGATAAAAATTTTGTACTGGATAGATTTAAAGGACAAGAGACGTCATTTGAAGTTAAAATATTTTTCTAAATAATTTTATGAATAAGAAAGACATTAAATATAACATCATGCGAATAATGAATAAGCAATTTTTCATTAGTATGATTTTAGTATTCTCCTCTGTAAAATCCCTTTATGGACAGTCGGTATACTTTAATGGATTGGGCAGGGTAATAGTTACGAATGATAAACTTAGAGGAGCAGTACTGGATTCAACATCCAGTCATTCAAAGGATACATTATCGCCCAGGAAATCGACCGGCGGGTATACCCTTTTTGATCTTGGCGTTAATATTCAGGCAAACGAGAATCTTAGAGGAAGTATTATTTTGCGTGTGCGTAACGAATTCGGTGGATTTTATGGACAAGGCGTTAGTCTTGGTTTCAGACAGATAAGGCTTGAAGGAGTTGCAGCGAAGCGTGTTAAATTCCAGTTAGGCGATATTGATATGGGCCTTACACCTTATACTATTTATAATCCTTTTGAAACGTATTATGCCTTTGAAGCGGAAATATTCAAGATCAGAAGAAACATCGTGCATTACGAAAATTTTAATTATGGAAATAACTGGCGGGTTCAGGGAGGAGACGCTGTTCTTAATTTGATTTTTTCCAAGGGAATAGAAAAAGTTAAATTCAGACTATTTGGCGCAAGGATTAAAAAATTTGACGAAACAGTTAATATGCCGGACAGAGTGTTTTTTGGAGGAAGAACCGAAATTATTCAGAGTAAATTTATACAAATAGGAGGAAATTATGTCCGTACTACCGATGTATTAGGAACCGTTCCGGATACTATTGTTAATTTTAACAATTCGGTTGTAACAGGAGACTATAAACTGTCTCTAGATATAAAAGATAAATTTGAAGTATCCGCTTCTGGAGAAGCGGGTACTTCAAATTACAGCAACTTTCTGGAATCTGCCGCAAAAACCGTGAAGCATGATGATTATTTTTACGATGTATCTCTCGCGGCTGCCTGTAAACCGATAGGAGTTAAAATCACCGCTTCTTATCGAAATATCGGTCCTGAATATCATAATCCTCTTGCCCAGACAAGAAGAATTTTTGACTTTGCTCAACCTACTATTTTCGGGACATTGCAAAATGCAAACGGTGGTATCAGGACAGCGACTTTAATGGACCGGTATTCTCAGGAAGGAATATATAATCCATCTATCAGTACCGTTTTGATGCCTTATCTTCCTCAATACGGAAACGTTACTCCATACGGCATCGCGACTCCTAACAGAAAGGGAATTATGGTAGGCCTGGAAAAATCCGATACAAGCAATGTATTACGTGCTGAAGCGACTACTGAGTTTCTTTCTGAAGTAGTAGGAGAAGGCACTGTTGAAACAAGAGATTTTCTTTCCGTAAGAGGAGGAATAGCGCTGAACATAGGGAAGCTAATTCATTTTAAAAGAAACCTGGGAATAAGCGCGGGAGGGCGATATGAAAATACTTCAAGATCCAATTCAACCATAGATTTCACTACTATTATGTTGGATGCAGGAATTAATTTCGAAATAGTAAAAGATCTCGATATTTTGGTAGGGTATAAATTGTTAAATGCCGAAGGAGTTGAATTTCTTTCGCAACGAGATGCTTTCAATAGTATTACCAGCATTCCGATGGCATTTGATATAAATGAAAAACAGGGTATAATGGCTTTGGGATTGAGATATAACTTTTCCGCCAAAGCCTTTTTCACCATGCAGGCACACGTTACTGACTTTGAGAATGGTAAAAATGCGAATATGAATTACAATATGAATCAGTTGTTCTTTAACTATACAATTGCATTTTAAATTCAAAACTTATGGAGAAGCTGCGCTACAAATATTTTTTATGGAAAAAAATATATATTCTGTTTATCATATCTTTTTTTCTTTTTTCATGTAAAAGGGAATATGAATTGGGATATTACGGCGAAGAATTCGTTCCTGCACCCGAGGGATTTTTAGCCTATGGTTTTAGCGCAAGCCCGAATCCTGTTAATTTTAAAACCGGAGTTCTAAACTTTTCAGCCGCTTTTTCTCATCGTGTTTCTTTTGTTATCACTCTTAAAGGGCTAAGCTCGACTGCTACAAAGAAAATCAATGGCGTTGGCATGGATCCGTCTGGTGTTACCTGGGATGGAACTCACGACGGTTTGTATTTCTTCAGAGCCGGTGAAATGGTAGAAGCGACACTTTCCTTTTTTGGTTCTTCTCTAACTTTAAAAGATACGATTTCAATTGCGGCAAACGGGGAAAAGAAATTTGGTACTCTGCTGAATTCCTTTGAAAAAAATAAAGGCGCCGGTCCTAGCAGCGGTTATTTTGGA
>JAIERY010000299.1 GCA_019746425.1 Cytophagaceae bacterium | reverse complement strand
AAAAGTATTTCCATGAAAAGCACGTCAGGTACGCCGCATAGAATATAAAAGTATACTATTTTATGCTCCTATTAATATATGTACCGTCAACCTCGTAACTGTATTGCTCCCTTTTCTTTCCACATTTCAAGTTACAAAAGATTTCTTTCGGATTACTAAAGTCTTGCACTAAAGTGCAGGGTTTTTACCCGCGTTTGAGACCAATAAAAAAAGCCCAGGCCTTAAGGCCTGGGCTTACATAAATATTTTATTATTTAAAATTTTTACTTCGCGCTCACAAGCTCCACTTCAAAGATCAGATCGGCATTGGGTGGAATAACATACTTGCCCGGCTCGTCTTCATTCTTCACTCCATTTTTCCCGTAGGCAAGTTTTGCAGGAATAATTAAATAAGCTTTTTCCCCCACGCTCATTAATTTGAATCCTTCTTCCCAGCCGGGTATTACTTCTTTCTTTCCCAAAGTAAATTTGAAAGGGATACCGGTATCCATGTTCTGATCAAATACGGTTCCATCTTTCAAAGTACCACGGTACATTACTTTTAATTTCTGTCCGTCTTTGGGCTTCACACCATTCCCTGCTTTGATCTGCACATACTTCAAACCGCTCTTGGTGGTAACGGTATCTTTTTTCTGAGAAAATCCTGCCACATAAACAAATGTGCACAGAATTAAAAAAATAAGGTTTTTCATAAAGATAGGTTTGAAGTATTTAAACGTTCAGAATTTACTTTTGTTTGATCACCTCAAGCAGTTCGATCTCAAATACCAGCGGAGCATCAGGAGGAATTAAATAATCTGTCTCCGATGTTTTCACTCCTTCTTTTCCATAAGCTAATGAAGACGGCATGATTATGATTGCTTTAGATCCCTGCTTCAGTTGCCCTATTCCTTCAATAAAGCCTGGCGCTATTCCGCCAACACCAAACTGGAAAGTGAATGGCCTTCTGGATTTATCAAATTCTTTTCCATCCAATAATTTGCCGACGTAGTTTACAGAAACAGAATCTCCGTACTCAGGCTTCTCTCCTTTTCCTTCTTCCAAAATCGCAACGTATACTGAGCTGCTGTTTTTTTCCGCCTTGAGTTTATTCTTTTTCAGGTAAGCTTCCACTTTCTTTTCATCCAGCTTAATCTGAGCCGCTGAAGAATCAAGCGCCATCTTCAAAGACTCTTTATATCCCGCAATGCCCATCGCTGTTCTTTTTCTGTTTTTGTCAGCATTTTCTTTAGCGATTGCTTCAGGAGTGAATACATCTACCACTTTAATTTCAAAAGTAGTATAGCTTCCTTTTTTAATTCCTTCAGGAAGTGTATCGGCGCCATAGCTCCATAGTTTGTATAGAGAGTCATTCACCACTTTGATAGAAATGCTGTCTCCTTTGGAAGCATAAGTCAATCCTTCTTCCACACTTCCCTGGAAAGTTTTTCCTAAATCGATAGGTATCGGGAAACCTCTTTTGTAGCTGTTCAAACTGTCTACTCCATTGTTGAATTTAATGTGAGCAAGCACTCTGTCGCCGAATTTTGCATTCGTACCGGCAGAGTCTACGATTAATTTATATCTTAATCCGGTTTCTGTTTTTTCATAATTGTCACATGACAATAAAAAAATAGTGGCGAGCACTAAAAGTGAATAGAATGATTTTTTTAACATATTAATTTTTCTGCTTTATAATGTTGATTTAATTCTTCTTTATATAAAGGAAGTACTTCCTTAAATTTTTTAACGGTTTCTTCTAAAGAAAGAGATGACTTTCCTCCTGCAGCATTTCTGTGTCCGCCGCCTTCAAAATGTTTTCTCGCAAATTCATTCACGGAAAATTCTCCTTTGGATCTGAAAGAAATTTTCACCGCATCTTCTCTTTCAATGATCACGGCGGCCATTACTACTGTTTCCAGCGACAAGGCATAATTTACCAGTCCTTCCGTATCTCCTGTCTGCGAATCAAACTTGTTTAACTCTGCGGCCGATATCGCAATATAGGAAGTATAATATTCAGGAATCACCACCAGTTTGTTGAGCAATGCATAACCCAGAAATTTTAATCTTGTTTCCGTATTATTATCATAAATAAGACGGTGGATTTTGGAAATATCTACTGCCAGGTTGATGAGTTCTGCGATGATGAGGTGCACTTCTTTATTAGTGCTCGGATGTCTGAAAGATCCGGTGTCGGTCATGATACCTGCGTAAATGCATTCTCCTATGCATGTATCGAGGTGTTCACGGTCTCCCATACCGATGATGATCTTATAAATTAATACCGCGGTAGCGGCAGCGCCTGTATCTGAAAAATTTATATCGGCAAAATCTTCGGGCTCCAGGTGATGATCTATTAATACTTTTTTTGCCGATGCTTTTCTGATGATCTCTCCCAGTTCGTTGATCCTGCTGAGCGCAGAAAAATCCAGACAGAAAACCACATCTGCTTCATCGACTAATTTTTGAGACAGCGCTTCATTCCCCTTATTAAAAATAATTACCTCATCATTTCCATTCATCCAGTTAAGGAAGGTAGGATAGTCTGTAGGAGTAATGACTTTTACTTCATGTTTTTTTTTTCGCAGGTATCCCCACAATGCCAGAGAAGACCCTAATGCATCTGCATCGGGTTTATGATGGGTAGTGATTACTATTTTTTTGGGAGAACTAAGTAGTTCTTTCAAATCTTGCAGATTTCGCATCTCAAAGTACGCCTAAAGTAAGTCCCGCTCGTCTGTATTATTAAAGGTGTGCGGGACAAGTAGGATAACAAATGTGGCAAGATTTTGATTTAAAAACAATGAAGAATCCGGGGATTAATGAGAATTTGGCCAAAATAGACGGGAATATCGGGAAAGTGTATATTTTTGCATCCCAGTTGGCAATATGCAGTTGGCAAAGGGCAATTTTGCCGACTGCATATTGCCAACTGCCAACTTATTTAAATTATCACAATTAAACCATATAAAAATGGCAGGTAAGAGAACATTCACCATGATCAAGCCCGATGCTGTTTCCGCCGGAAATATCGGTGCCATCACCAAAATGATTGAAGAGGCAGGCTTTAGAGTTGTAGCCATGAAAATGACAAAGCTTTCTGATGAAAGAGCCGGTCAGTTTTATGAAGTGCACAAAGAAAGACCTTTTTATAATGATCTGAAAAAATATATGTCAGGCGGACATATCGTAGCAATGATTCTGGAGAAAGATAACGCTGTTGCCGATTTCAGAAAACTCATAGGCGCCACCAATCCTGCCAATGCAGAGCCAGGCACTATCAGAAAATTATTTGCAAAGTCTGTGGAAGCAAATGCTGTTCACGGTTCTGACTCTGATGAGAATGCAATTATAGAAGGGAACTTCTTCTTTTCGAGAATGGAACAATTCTAGTGATGAGTGATGAGTGCTGAGTGCTCAGTGCTGAGTTTCTCTGCACTCTGCACTCACCTCTCTGCATTATTCCTGAGTAAGCTCTTCTTCACTACTCACTCCAACCTCTCCCTGATAATCTTCTATCCAGAAATTATTGAAGCCTAATCCGATGTGAATGGTAATCAGATGCAACTGAAGCAATTCAAGGATGGCAAGGAAATTATATATCACTGCGGCTTTCTCTCTGTTCTCTTCTATCACCTGCACAAACGAAACTTTCTCTGAGCTTTTCAATTTGGCAAGTATGTATTCCTTTTGCCCTTCGATGGTATAGGGATATTGCTGTATGGTATGAACAGGCTTGTTTTTCTCCTCTTCGAATCTGTCCATCACTCTTTCAAAAACCTTAAGGAGCTTATAAAGATCCAGGTCCTGTAATTCCGCCTCCACATTGTTTACTTCTGCCAGGTGTCTCAGCTCTTTCAGGATATTACCTCTCTTTTCCTTATGAGATCTGCCTGTCTCCATTTCAGCCAGTTCGCCGACAATGGACTTGTATTTTTTATATTCTAATAAATGAGCTACCAGCTCTTCGCGAGGATCTATTTCATTGCCGAGCTCATCCAGCTCCGGTCTTGGAAGCAGCATTTTGGCCTTAATTCGCATAAGGGTGGCTGCTACCAGGATAAACTCACTGGCAATTTCCATATTCATGCGCTCCATCTGGTGCATGTACTCAAGAAAATCAGTGGTTATCTTATGAATAGGAATATCGTAAATGTCCAATTCATCTCTCTCGATAAAGAACAGCAAAAGGTCGAATGGACCTTTAAACAAGGGTAGTTTAATTTCGAAGCTCACTTAGTAAAATTAAGGGGTTAATGCCAATTGCCAAAGGGCTAAGGTATATATTTTTCCACGCTTTTTGCGTTATCTGTGGGTGGCAGGGAATCAAGGAAATAAACAAATAATGTTCTATATTTGTTACAGGTCTAAACAATTAATTTTTGATCACACCGGGTAAATTATTAGGCGCCATCAATACGCCTGAGGATCTGCGAAAACTGGATGAAACTCAGCTTTATCAGGTATGTACCGAGCTCAGGCAGTACATCATTGATAATGTATCAATGTATGGTGGACATTTTGCCGCCAGCCTTGGAGTGGTGGAACTCACCGTCGCCCTTCATTATATTTTCAATACTCCGGAAGATCAGCTGATCTGGGACGTTGGCCACCAGGCTTACGGACATAAGATCCTCACCGGAAGAAGAGATAAGTTTTATACAAATCGTGTTTATAAAGGCCTTTCAGGTTTTCCAAAAAGAATGGAGAGCATCTACGATGCATTTGGCGTAGGCCACTCCTCTACTTCAATTTCTGCAGCGCTTGGAATGGCTGTCGCTTCCAAATACAAAGGCGATACCAGCAAACAGCACATTGCCGTGATCGGCGATGGAGCAATGACTGCGGGTATGGCATTCGAAGCAATGAACCATGCGGGAGTAGCAGGTTCTAATCTTCTGATTATTCTCAACGACAACTGCATGTCTATTGATCCGAATGTCGGAGCTTTGAAAGATTATTTAGTTGATATCACGACCTCGCATGCCTACAATAAAATGAGAGACGAAATATGGAAGATGCTGAAAATTGCTCCCAAGGCACAGCAGTTTGCTTCCAAGATCGAAAGTGGTGTAAAGGCAACGCTTCTCAAGCATAGCAATTTATTCGAATCACTCAAACTAAGATATTTCGGTCCTATCGACGGCCACGATATCAATCACCTTGTTTCTGTTTTAAAAGATTTAAAAAATATACCGGGCCCTAAGCTGTTGCATTGCATCACTACGAAAGGAAAAGGTTATGCGCTTGCTGAAAAAGATCAGACACTGTGGCATGCGCCCGGAATCTTCGATAAGCTTACAGGCGAAATCAGGAAAAAAACTTATGAGGTTCCGCAGCCTCCGAAATACCAGGATGTATTCGGGCATACGATAGTGGAGCTGGCGGAAAAAAATGAGAAGATTGTTGGAATCACTCCCGCGATGCCATCAGGCTCTTCCATGAATATCATGATGCAGAAAATGCCTGATCGGGCATTCGATGTGGGAATCGCTGAACAGCATGCGGTAACTTTTTCAGCAGGACTCGCTACTCAGGGGCTCATTCCTTTCTGCAATATATATTCATCATTCATGCAGCGTGCCTACGATCAGGTGATACATGATGTATGCATTCAGAACCTGCCGGTAGTATTTTGTCTTGACCGGGCAGGACTTGCCGGCGCAGACGGACCAACACACCACGGCGCTTATGACATTGCTTACATGAGATGCATTCCAAACCTGGTAGTCTCTGCTCCTATGAATGAAGCCGAACTGAGGAACCTGATGTATACGGCTCAGCTCCCTGGCAATGGACCATTCTGCATCCGCTATCCCAGAGGACAAGGCGTTATGCCTGACTGGAAAGTTGCTTTCAGGAAAATTGAAATAGGGAAAGGACGGGTAGTAACTGAAGGAGAAGAAATAGCCATATTAAGTATTGGACATATAGGCAACTATGCAGTGGAAGCTTCCAGAACTTTAGCTGAAGAAGAAATCTTTCCTGCTCATTACGATATGCGTTTTGCCAAACCGTTGGATGAGGAATTGCTGCATAAAATATTTAAGAAGTTTAATAAGGTAATTACAATAGAAGACGGATGCCTGATGGGCGGTTTCGGATCTGCTATCCTGGAATTTATGGCAGAGCATGACTATCATGCAAAGGTAATACGCCTGGGAATTCCTGATGAAGTAATTGAGCATGGCGAGCAGCTGGAGCTGCATAAAGAGTGCGGTTATGATCCGGAAGCAATTGCGGATGCGGTTCGTTCGCTGATCAGCATTGCTATGAAGGATGACCTGAATTAAGAAGAAATAATTACCAGAATTTTTTACTGACTCTATGAGTTTACAACCGGTGTTGAATTACAATGATGTTGGCAATGGATTTCCTGTAATTCTGGTTCACGGATTTTGTGAAAGCAAAGAATTATGGAAAGATTTTGAAAAAGAGCTTTCTCAGAAATACCGAGTAATCTGTCCTGACCTTCCCGGTTTTGGAAAAAGTCCTCTCAAGAAAAAAGAATTTAATATCCGTTACCTCGCCGATAAAATCAATGAGCTTTTAACAGACTTGAATATTTCAGAATGCGTAATGATCGGGCATTCATTGGGCGGATATGTAACACTGGCTTTTGCCGAGAAATATGAAAAGAAATTAAAAGGCATCGGACTTTTTCATTCCACCGCCTATCCCGATTCTCCCGAAAAGAAAAAAGCGCGCAATAAGACCATTGAGTTTATAGAAAAACATGGAGTCGAAACTTTCGCCTCTTCTTTTGTACCTCCGTTATTCTATGAAAAGAACCGTGAGCCTCTCAAGGAAACAATTGACTGGCTGATCTCAGTGACAGGCTCGACTTCCAAAGAAAGCATTATTGCTACCATTAAGGCAATGAGAGAAAGAAAGAATCGCATTGAAATCTTAAAAAATATTAAAGTTCCTGTACTTTTTATTATCGGCGAAGAGGATTCCGCTATACAGCTTGATGCCAGCCTTGAACAGGCTTCGTTCCCCGATAAAGCGGTAAAACATATTCTCTCAGGAACCGGACATATGGGTATGTTTGAAAGAAAAGAAGACACCCTGAAGATCGTACAGGATTTTTTGATGCTGCTGTAGATTAGTAGTGAGCCTTGAGTATTGAGTAGTGAGTAGGGCTAACTAACCTTGTCATCCCGTAGGGATCTTGTCGATGAAGAACACTGCCATCAATAATTTCTGGAAAAACTTTAATGGCAGCATAAATCAATTAACAAGTTTCCTTCTGAATGACACTCAAAAAATATACTAATGAATTAATATCTATTATTCCATAGTAAAGTATGAAAAAACTCTGGTTATCATTTACATTTTTATTAATCATACATATTTCCTTCTCCCAGGAAAGAAAGCTTATCACACTAGAAGATATCTGGCTAAAGGGAACATTCCGGCCGGAATATATGCAAGCTTTCCAATGGCTTTCCGATAATTATTATACCACCATAAAAGACAATATGATTATATCCTATGACCTGTTATCAGGTAAGGAGACAGATATTGTCTTTGCAGATGTTAATCCGAATTTTTCCATTGATAATTATTCCATACATACGGATGGGACAAAAATTTTAATCGTAACCGAAACAGAGCAGATCTACCGACACTCATTTAAAGCCATTTATTATGTATTTGATGTGCCCACCAAAAAACTTTTAAAGATTTCTCCTCAGAAAATCTCTTATGCTACTTTATCACCGGATGGAAAAAAGATAGCATATGTTTCCTGCAATAACCTGTATTATTGCTCCATCGACGATCAGCAGACTATCCAGGTAACATCCAATGGAAAAGTAAATTATATTATTAACGGAAGCGCCGACTGGGTATATGAGGAAGAATTCAGCTTCACCAGAGGTTTTTTCTGGTCTTCTGACAGTAAAAAACTTGCTTATTATTCTTTTGATGAATCGCAGGTCAGAGAATACAATATGCAGGTATGGAACGATCTGTATCCTTCTGATTACCGTTATAAATATCCCAAAGCGGGAGAAAAAAATTCTACTGTAAGCATACATTGTTATTTTTTAGAAAATAAAAAGACACAGCAGGTAGAAACAGGAGAAGGTAAAGACATTTATTTTCCCCGTATCAAATGGGCCAACCATCCTGATCTGCTTTCCATTCAGCGCTTAAACCGTTTGCAGAATCATTTTGAGATTATACATGCAAATGTTTCTTCGGGTGAAAAGTCGGTTGTATATGAAGAAAAAAATAGCAGCTATGTAGAGATTACTGACGATCTCACTTACCTGAAAGATGGAAAATATTTTGTCATTACCAGTGAAAAAAATGGGTACCGTCATTTGTACCGTTATGACATGAAAGGAAAACTGGTGAACCAGATCACCAAAGGTAACTGGGAGATGGATAAGTTTTTAGGCATTGATGAAAAAACCCAGCATATATATTATACCTCTACCGAGGTTTCTCCTCTTGAGCGCCACCTGTATTCTATTCAGTCATCCGGCAAGAACAAGAAAAAAATTACCTCCCTGAAAGGCACTAATGATATTGAGATGAGTCCGGGTTATAAATATTTTGTAAATACTTATTCTACACTCAATGAAATCCCAAGGATGATCCTGCAGGAAACTGCAACGGGGAAAACGCTTAAAACGCTTTTAACAAATGAAAGCCTGAGAAAAAAAATGGAAGAGTATCAGTTAAGTCCGGCAACATTTTTTCAGTATGATGTATTTCCGGAAGGCTCAGAGATTATGAAGACCGCTCCCGGCGCCACCTTAAACGCTTATATGATCAAGCCTTTAAATATGGATCCAGCCAAAAAATATCCAGTGCTGATTTTTGTATATGGCGGTCCCGGTTCTCAGAATGTAACAGATGGATGGAAAGGATCAAATTATTTCTGGTTCCAGATGCTTGCACAACAGGGTTATATTGTCGTCAGCATTGATAACCGCGGCACAGGAGGAAGAGGCGCTGGCTTTAAAAAAATTACACAAAATCAGCTGGGAAGATACGAGACAGAAGATGTAATCCAAACTTCTAAATACCTTTCCACCTTACCTTTTATAGACGGACAAAGAATCGGAATTTTTGGCTGGAGCTATGGAGGCTATCTTGCTTCTCTTGCGATGACATTGGGAGCCGATTATTTTAAGGCCGGCATTGCTGTGGCGCCGGTAATTTCGTGGAGGTTTTATGATACGGTTTATACAGAAAGATATCTGGGCCTGCCTCAGGAAAACGCAAAGGGCTATGACCAATATTCCCCCATCAATCATGCGGAAAAATTAAAAGGTAAGTATTTGCTTGTACATGGAACTGCTGATGATAATGTACATATTCAGAATTCCCTTGCAATGCAGGATGCTTTAATAGACGCCAATAAGCAGTTTGAGGCTTTTTACTATCCTGACAGGAATCATGGTATTTACGGAGGGACCACGCGCTATCATTTATACAAGATGATGTCTCAGTTCATATTTGACAACCTTTAACCGAACATTAAATTTAAAGGTATAATAAGTAATATTTTATCACATTTTAAAGAACAATATTCATAATGGGAAATTATTTATTTAAAGGAAGATTATTATCTTTAATGACTTTAATCCATTGAAACCCAGGTATGAAAAAATATGATCTATGTGTTATAGGCGGTGGCCCTGCAGGATATGCGGCAGCGATGAGAGCTCTCGACCTTAAAAAAAGCGTTTGCCTGGTAGAAAAAAATCGTGTGGGCGGAGCAGGCCTTTACAACGGGGCTTTATCTTCAAAAACTTTCTGGGAGATCTCGATGGAAATAGCTTCTGTCAGAAAAAGGCTTCACAAATATTCCGAAGGGGATTTAAAAATTGATTTCAAAGATATCCTCAACGATGTGCATGATGCTATCTTTTTAAGAAAGATACAGCTTGAGACGCATTTGCTTTTATTACAGCGCAAGAGAAAAGATGTTTTTGACACGGTAAAGGCACAGGCCTATTTAAAAACTAATCATGAAGTAATACTGCAAAAAGGAGGCGACGAAGAAATTATTTATGCAGAAAATATCCTGATCGCTACCGGAAGCAGACCACGTAAAATTCCGAATATCCCTATTGATGAAAAAGTTATTGTGACCAGCGATGGCATAGAATCATTTACTGATTTTCCTGAAAGCATGGTTATTTTAGGAGCGGGGGTGATAGGTTGCGAATGGGCAACTATTTTTTCCAACATAGGCAGGACACATGTAAACATCATTGATAAAGCCGATCGTATTCTTCCTTTTGAAGATGAAGATGTTTCATTTACCATACAGTCCCACCTGGAAGATCATGGCGTTACCATACACCGTAATTCCAAGCTGGAGAGAATGGAAATTAAAAATGGCAAGGTGGAATATGAGCTTATCGATAATGATGGCAACAAAAATATTTTTACTGTTGAAAAAGCACTGGTAGCCGTCGGGAGAGAACCAAACATTGAAGGAACGGGCTTGAAAGAGCTTGGTATCAAATTAAAGCCGAGCGGCACCATAGAAGACAACGATACACAAACAAGCATTCCTAATATTTATGCCGCAGGAGATATTACTTCTGATATTGCCCTGGTAAGTATCGCAGAGATGGAAGGAAGGCATGCAGTGGAAAAAATGTTCGGCGCTACCGATAAAATTCTTGCCTACAAAAATATTTCCACGATCATGTTTCTGAATCCGGAGACTGCAGGAGTGGGCATGAATGAACAGGAAGCGAGGAAAAAAGGCATTTGCTTTAAAGTAGTGAGCATGGATTACAGTTTGATCCCAAGAGCAGTAGCTATGAGAAGCACCAAAGGATTTTTTAAGATACTTGTGTCCAATGATGATGAGATGAGAATACTCGGCATGCGTGCCGTAGGCGAGCATGCTTCTACTGCCATACAGGCAGTGGCATTGCTTATTCAGATGGACAAAGGAATAGAAGATCTGGCAGAGCTGATACATCCGCATCCATCTATCATCGAAGGAATTCAGGAATGCCTGCGGATGCTTACAGGCAAATCTATTTTAAAGCCGGAAATATTTAAAGATACGCTCAAATGCAAGGGATGCACTGAAAAAGGAGAGTATTATGATATAGATTTTTAAAAAAGACTTCAAAAGTTTAAAATCCTTACGGAAAAACTTTTGAAGTCTGAATTTTTTTTAAGCCTTTACCGCTGATTTCAACTTCGCCTGCAATACAAATTCCACTCCCGTTATCGCTTTCGCAATAGGGCATCCTTTTTTAGTATCTTCTGCAAGTTTTAAAAATGCTTTCTCATCTATCCCCGGCACTTCTGCTTCACATTGTATTTCAATTTTCGTAATCGCAAATCCGCCTTCTGTTTTTTCCAGATAAACTTTATCGGTTGTCTTAACAGAAACTGGCGTATGGCCTGCGCCGGCAAGGGCGTTTGAAAGCGCCATGCTGTAACAAGCTGCGTGTGCAGCGCCCAGAAGTTCTTCTGGATTTGTTCCTTTTTCATTTTCAAATCTCTTTGAAAAATTGTAATCAACATCTTTAAGAACACCGCTTTCAGTGCTTACCACACCTTTTCCTTCTTTTAAATTTCCTTTCCAGGTTGCATTTGCTGAACGTATTGCCATAGTATAAAGGTTTAAGTGAAAAATATTTTTAGAATAAATGAATAAGTCAAAAAACAATAAACTGTTTGAAATTATTGAGACACTGCGCTCTCCATAATTTCAAACTCTCTTTTAATATTTCCATCTCTTCCCGAAAGGGTCATGATGCTTCTTATAAATAATGACTCTATAGTGCTCTTTTCTGAAATCTTTACAGTAGTTTTTCCCTGTCCTGCTTCTTTTAATTCATATGTCCATGTACCTTTCATATTAAAAGAACTTTCAATCATATTCAATGTTAGTTTTTCCAAAGGCGTCTTCTCCAGTTGCTCAAATAAAATATATCCGCCCATATCAGGAATTTCTTTCCATTTATCGAGCCCTTTTTCATTTTTACCAAGCATCTCCACTTTTACTATTTCTTTTCTTCTTCGCGGTAAGCCCTCAATGTCGGTAAGATAATTCCAGATTTTCCCGCTTGATGCATTTACCACCCTGGTCTCTGTTCCCTCAAAATTTTCTGAGGCAGATGCGCCAGTGATGATGAATATTATAAATAAGCTCAATGAGATTCCCGCGGACCATAGAAGAAATTTTTTCATTGTATTATTAATTTATTCTTTATCTGAATTAAGCAGCTCTATCGTTCGCATCGGATAAGGTATTTCAATTCCTTCCTGCTGATACCTTTTATGTATTCTTTTCAGAAACTCATGTCTGATCATGGATTGATCGGTGAAATGCTTTCCGCGCATTACCACACTAAATTCAATTTTATATTCTCCGAAATTGGAAAATCTTAAAACAGGCTCAAAGTCTGTTACTGCGCCTGCAACATATTTCAGAACTTCCGATGCTTCTTCTTTGGTAATTCTTTCTACTTTGTCAAGGTCTGCGTCATAGCTTACCGCCAGCGGAACAATCACTTCAAGATCTTTAGTAGGAATGCTATAGTTGACTATTATAGCCGAAGCCATTTTATTGTTAGGAACTATTACCATGTTATTCCCCATGGTACGGATAGACGTATTTCTCCAGGTTATATCTTCCAGGTATCCTTCCTGGTTTGTATCGAGTCTTATAAAATCTCCTGGCTTTACTTTTTTAGAAGCAATGATATGCAAACCCGCAAAGAGGTTGGACAATGTGTCTTGCAAGGCAAGCGCCACCGCAAGACCTCCCACTCCCAAAGCGGTAAGAATAGGAGCCACGGAAATGCCGATGGTCTGCAGCAACACCAGCATACCTATGATAAAAACAAAAAGCTTGGTAAGGTTTGTAAAAATGGAAGTAGAAGGAAATACGCTGCCTGTATATAATTTTACAAAGCCTGTTGAGAGTTTTGATACCAGTATGGTAATTGAAAAAATCAATATTACCGCCAGGGTCAGTTTGATATGCGCAAAAGTTTTCGGACCAACAAAATGCGCATTGAGCAAGGCAAAATAAATACCTGCCATTAAGAACCATAGAAAAGTAACCCCTCTTAAAGAATTGATGATTACCCCTCCTCCTTCCCACCGCGCTTTGATAGAAACTTTTTTTACCTGAAGAAGAAATATTTTTTCAAAAATAAATCCCAGTATCAGACCGGAGATGAGGAAGCCGGCCGGAATAATTAATTTTTCCAGCGTTTCAGGATGTATTTCCATTTCAAGATTTTAAAAAACAGATCCTACCCAATTCTTAAGATCTATAATAGGGTTTTTATGATACCATACCTGGGAAAAAGCTGCGAATAGCAGGAATACAGCTATGGCAAAACCCAGTATTAAACCAATATACCTGTTATTTGTTACTTTTTTTGTTCCCGCTACATACTTTTCTGATGCAGCATGAATATACTTTTCAATAAAATGAAATACCGGGTAAAATATGATCACGGCAATAAGCATGGAAATTGCTACTGACTTATATGGAGAAGAGCCTTGTATCTGGTGGTGAAAAAAAGAATGGGCATAAGCATGAAGCAACTCTGCTACCAGAATTGCGAGAGTAATCACAATATACTTTGTCAGCTTTCTCATTCAGGAATTATTTTGCTTTTTTGATTTTATAATTGGCATTCAGACCTGAAATAACTTCTTTGGTAATTTCAAGACTGTCGTTTGCAAATACAATATGAGCCGGCCCTCCTTTGCTGTAAGTGAACACGTAAGAATAATTTTTCTTTTTACTCAGCTCTTTCAGATAATCATCGATGTTGGAAAGGAATGTTCTGTTAAATGCTTCTTCCTGATCTTTAAGAACATCGCGCAATTTTTCTCCCAGTTGCATTAAATTATTCTGCTCTCTTAACAGTGCTTCTTCATTTTGAGCCCTTTGTGCATCAGTCATGGTAGGAGCGAGCTGCTGATAATTTTCCATCGCTGTCTGAAGTGCCGCTTTCTTTTTTTCAAATTCTGCTTCTTTTGCTCTGTAGTTATTCTCAAGGTTTCTGACTCCGTCTTTAAAGAACTGATATTTTTCAGTTAAAGAATCATAATTGATATAAGCGACCGCGCCGCTCACAGACCTGATCTCCGGAAGCTCTGCTTTCAGAGCCACAGCAGTGCTGTCATTGGCATCTGCGCTAACACCTGAAGATTTTGAAAAATGTAAATAATAAAGTACTCCCACAGCTACCAGCAGTACTACATTGAGGGCAATAGATAAGTTTTTCACGATTTTTAAATATTAAATGATCCATCAAAAATCGTATAAATTATTTAAAAATAAAAAGGCCTTAGATCTCCTCTAAGGCCTTTTTTGTCATCTCGACCAGAGGGAGAGATCCTGGAAAAGTCTGAATTAACCAGGATTTCTTCTTACAGTCGAAATGACAATATTTATGCTAAAAGCTATATTGCCCTGCCTCGATAAGCCTGGCAGCAATTCTTCTTCTTACATCTTTGGTATTTAACGGTGTCTGCTTGGTAAATCTCTTCAATCCCATCAGCATCATTCTTTGCATATCTCCGTCTGACATAGAATTAATGGCGTTTTTACCCGCTATGCTTACTTTATCCTGTGCATCAAAAACATAAATTTTAGCCATATCTATATAAGCTTTTGCCGCTTCTTCTCCTTTAATTCCTGCAAGTTTTTCCGCACGGAGCACAGATGACTCGGCCACATAAGCCAGAATACAAATGTCTGCAAGGTTCATTAATATTTCCTGCTCGTGAGCGAGCTTATCCATATACTTTTGTGCTGCAGCGCCGGCGATCATCAGCAAAGCTTTCTTCATGTTCTTTATTGCTTTCTTCTCCGCCGCAAACAGAGCAGTTTCTTCCTGGCCAAATTCAGGAATACCCGTAAGTTCTTTCTGAACGCCCATCACCGCTGTCATGAAATCCAGTTCGCCTTTCATTGCTTTCTTGAAAAGCATATCCATGGTCAGCATCCTGTTGATCTCATTTGTTCCTTCAAAGATCCTGTTGATCCTTGAATCTCTATAGGCCCGATCCATAGGATAGTCTGCCGAAAATCCATATCCTCCATATATCTGAACACCCTCATCCACCACATAATCCAAAGCTTCCGATCCCGCCACTTTTAAGATAGCACACTCTATAGCAAAATCCTGCGCGGCGGCGAGCAACGCTTCGGAAAAACTTTTGCCTTCGGCTTTATTTCTTTCTTCCGCATCGTGAATGTCTCCGCCCGCTCTGTACATCGCTGATTCGACTGCGAAAATTTCTACTGCCTGTTGTGCAAGTTTATGTTGTATCGCCCCGAAGTTAGCAATAGGTTGCTTGAACTGGCTTCTTTCTTTTGCATACTGCACTGAAAGTGTTGCTGTTCTTTTCGCGGCACCTAAAGCAGCAGCGGCTAATTTTATTCTTCCTATATTTAAAATATTGAAAGCGATCAAATGTCCTTTTCCTATCTGACCCAGCACATTTTCTACCGGCACTTTATAATCGCTTAAGAAAACCTGCCTTGTAGATGATCCCTTGATACCCATTTTATGCTCTTCGTTGCCCAATGAAAGACCAGGGCCCTTCTCCACAATGAATCCTGTAAATTTATCTCCGTCTACCTGTGCGAACACAATGAACACGTCAGCAAATCCTGCGTTGGTGATCCACATCTTCTGACCGTTGAGCACATAATGTTTACCGTCAGCAGAAAGTACCGCTTTAGTTTTTGCAGCCAAGGCATCAGATCCTGATCCCGGCTCGGTCAGGCAGTAGGATGCTTTCCATTCTCCTGTTGCCAGCTTTGGCAGATATTTCTTTTTCTGTGCTTCGTTTCCGAAATATAAAATCGGCAATGTTCCGATTCCTGTATGCGCAGCAAGGGCAACAGCATAAGAGTGTCCTGCGCCTACCACTTCGGTAAGAAGAAGAGAGGTGTTAAAATCTTTTCCGAATCCCTGGTACTCTTCAGGGATGGATGTTGCCAGCAACCCAAGTTCTCCTGATTTGTCAAGAAGCTTCTGCATAAGCCCATCTTCCTGGTGATCTATTTTATCCAGGTTGGGAATAACTTCCGTTTTCAGAAAATCACGCGTCATATCCGCCATCATTTTCTGTTCTTCATTAAATTCTTCCGGAATAAAAATATCCGAAGCTTCTGTTTCTTTGATCAGGTATTCGCCGCCTTTGATTTTCTTTTTTGTTGCTGTTGCCATGGGTATGTTGTTTAGTCTTGAGTAGTGAGTAGTGAGTCTTGAGATCTTTCTTTTAATCTTTTCTGTAAAGAATAGATCATTTTCTGGATCTCATCTATGTTTTTTAGAAATTATACTAAATTTTTCTTCTTGTATATAGTTTAAGTTTTTAGCAATTATTAATTGTGTTTCCAATTCATACGAAGAGCCCTTGGCAATACTCAAAAAATTATAAAATTTCTTCTTTGAGCCTCGTCCTGCTCCTTCCGCAATATTTGAAGCAATAGAAACAACTGAACTAAGACTTCTTTAAAGCATTTCAAAAATTCCTGCTGCTCCCTGCCCGGTTCCTACGCACATAGTCACCATTCCGTATTTTTTCTTTCTTCTCTTCAGCTCATTAAATATCTGTACGGAAAGTTTTGCACCGGAACATCCCAACGGGTGGCCTAATGCTATCGCTCCTCCATTCACATTTACTTTTTCAGGATCCAGGCCAAGTTCTCTTACGATAGCAACTGACTGAGACGCAAAAGCTTCATTCAATTCAATCAAATCTATCTGCTCTTTTTTCATGCCTGCCATCTTCAATGCTTTTGGTATTGCTTCCAGCGGACCAATACCCATGATCCTTGGCTCAACACCTGCCACTGCATATGTTACCAGTCTTGCGATTGGTTTTACATTTAATTTTTTTACCATGTCTCCCGACATAAGCATCACAAATGCTGCACCATCAGAAGTCTGCGAAGAATTTCCTGCTGTCACACTGCCATCAGCTGCAAATACCGGTTTTAATTTTGCCAGCGCCTCCATGTTTGTATCTGCACGCGGCCCTTCGTCGGTATCTACCGTAAACTCTCTTGTTTTTTTCTTTTCATTTTCATCAAGATATGTCTCCTGCACTTTAATAGGAACTATCTCGTCTTTAAACAAACCATTCTTGATCGCATTGATCGCACGCTGGTGAGAGTTAAATGCAAATTTATCCTGCTCTTCTCTCGACACTTTAAAGTCTTTAGCTACTGCTTCTGCAGTTAAGCCCATCCCCCAATAATAATCCGGATGCTCTTTGGCAAGCTTGGCATTCGGAACAATCTTCCATCCCCCGAAAGGAATCGGGCTCATAGATTCCACTCCGCCGGCAATAATGCACTGTCCGTAACCTGCTTTTATTTTGGCATCAGCAATGGCAATGGTTTCCAGGCCTGAAGAACAGTATCTGTTCACTGTCATACCAGGAACTTTCACTGTGTTCAGTCCGATCAAAGCAATCATTCTTCCTATGTTCAAGCCTTGTTCCGCTTCCGGTGTAGCATTGCCTGCGATCACATCATCGATCAGTTCTTTGTCAAGATTTGGAATGGATGCCACCAGATGTTTCACTATTTCCGCTGCCAGATCATCAGGTCTTGTAAATCTGAATGATCCTCTCGGGGCTTTTCCGATCGCTGACCGATAACCTGCTACGATATATACTTCCATGTATTTAAGATTTTAGATGTTAGATGTCAGACGTTAGAAAATTCTTTCTTTAATTTATTCTTAAGACCTATAATCATCTTCTGAATTTCGCCGAGCGAGTTACTTAGTATAAGAAATTTTTCTTCGTCTATATAATTTAATCTTTTTGCTAATATTAATTGAGTTTCTAATTCAAAAGAAGATCCTAATGTAATTGAAAGAAAATTACTAAACTCTTTATCGCTTCCTCCTCCCGCTCCCGCAGCAATATTTGAGCAGACAGAAACGGCGCTTCTGTTAATTTGTGATATCAGACCAAATTTCTCATTAGCAGGAAATGTTTCTGTAATCTTATATACATTTTCTGCTAAATCCATTGACATTTGCCAAACCTTTAAATTTTTAAAATGATGCATTACTCTAATGTCTAAAGTCTAATATCTAATGCCTTATTAGTTCCTTAATGGTTTTCCGCTATTCAGAATGCTCTGTATTCTTTCCAACGTTTTCTTCTCTCCTGTAAGCGACAAGAATGCTTCTCTTTCAAGATCCAGCAAGTATTGTTCTGATACCTGTGTTGGCGCCGAAAGATCTCCGCCGCACATCACATAAGCCAGCTTCTCTGATATCAATCTGTCGTGGTCTGAAATATAATTTCCGGCTCTCATCGCATTGGCTCCGGCAATGAACATTCCTAGTCCCGATTTGCCCAGCACCTTAATATCTTTTCTCATTTTGGGCTGGGTGTATCCTGCTTCTGCCAGTTCCAGCGCTTTCATTTTTGCATCAGTGATCAACCTGCTTCTGCTGATGGTAATTCCATCACCGTTTTTCAGATAGTTCATCGGTTTGGCTTCATGCGCAGAGGTAGAAACTTTTGCCATACCTATATTTAAATAAGCGTTTCTTAAAGCATTCATCTGGATATCGCCTTCTTCGAATGCATCTGCCACGCGCAAGGTCATTTCTTTACTTCCGCCTCCGGCAGGAATCAATCCTACGCCGAACTCTACCAATCCCATATATAGTTCTGCATGTGCCTGTACTCTGTCGGCATGCAGCGTAAGCTCACAACCCCCACCCAATGTCAATCCATGCGGAGCGACAACTACCGGTATGGCAGAATATCTTGCCCTCATCATCGTATTCTGGAAAGTGCGGATCATCATATCGATCTCATCATATTCCTGCTCAATCGCATACATAAATAACAATGCAAGGTTCGCACCGGCAGAAAAATTCGGACCATCATTAGCAATTACCAGTCCTTGATAATCTTTTTCTGCCATGGAAATCGCTTTGTTGATCCCTTCTATCACTTCGCCTCCAAGTGTATTCATCTTCGTACGGAACTCAAGGTTCAGCACTCCATCACCGATATCAAATATGGTTGCTCCTGAATTTTTCCAGATCGCTTTGCTTCCGCGAAGGTTATCGAGTATGATAAACTCTTCTGTTCCCGGAATGGCCTTATATAATTTGGAATTGATGTCGTAATATTTCCTGGTATTGTCTTCAATTTTGTAGAAAGATTTATTTCCTCCAGCGACCATATCATATACCCACTGCGCCGGCTTTTTTCCCTGCTCTTCCATGGTCTTCACCATGAACTCTGCACCAATCGCATCCCAGGTTTCAAACGGACCAAGCTCCCAGCCGAATCCCGCTCTCATTGCGTCATCTATTTTGTAAAGCTCATCTGCAATTTCAGGAATACGGTAAGTGACATATTTGAAAATTCCTGCAAATGATTTTCTATAAAAGTCTCCTGCCTTATCTTTTCCGCTAAGCAGCACTCTCATTCTTTCTCTCAACCCATCTATGGTTTTTGTCTGCTCCAGCGTGCCGAATTTTACTTTAGCCTGAGGTGCATATGCCAACGTTTTAAGATTGAGCGTTTGAATCTCCGATTTACCATCTGCGCCTTTTACTTTTTTATAAAATCCCTGTCCCGTTTTATCACCGTACCATTTCTTCTCATCCATGTTGGTGATATAAGCCTGAAGCTTGAACATATCACGCGCCTCGTCGGTGGTAAGGCCCTGGTATAAATTATTCGCTACTTTAATTAAGGTATCAAGACCTACTACATCGGCCGTTCTGAATGTCGCCGACTTCGGCCTGCCTATCACCGGACCAGTAAGTTTATCGACTTCATCAATATTCAGATCCAGTTCCCCCATTACGCTCAACACTTCCATGATGCTGTAAATTCCCACGCGGTTGGCAATAAATGCAGCAGTATCTTTACAAAGTACTGTAGTTTTTCCCAGGTACAGATCTCCATAATGCATATGGAATTTTATTATCTCCGGATCTGTCTTCGGGCCGGGAATGATTTCCAGCAATCTCAAATATCTTGGAGGATTGAAAAAGTGTGTACCGCAGAAATGTTTTTGAAAGTCTTCGCTTCTTCCTTCTGCCATTAATTTAATAGGTATACCTGAAGTGTTAGAACTTACAAGGGTTCCCGGCTTCCTGAATTTTTCTACCTGCTCAAATACTTTTTTCTTGATATCAAGGTTTTCTACAACCGCTTCCAGCACCCAGTCATATTCTGCAATCTCCGACATGTTATCGTCAAAGTTTCCAGTCTTAATTCTGTCTGCGAAAGATTTATCATAAAGAGGTGAAGGGTTTGATTTGATAGCTGTCTGCAAAGCATCGTTCACAATGCGGTTCTTCACATTTTTATTGTCCAGCGCTAGTCCCTTTGCTTTTTCAGCATCATTCAATTCTTTGGCAGCAATGTCCAGCAGCAGTACGCTGACACCTATATTAGCGAAATGACAGGCAATACGTGAGCCCATTACTCCTGAACCTAAAACCGCAACTCTCTTGATCTTTCTGGTCATAATTTAAAAAGTTGAATTAGTATATATTTTTCTCTGCGATGATATTATTTATTTTTTCCATTACTTCAAAAAAGGTATCTAGTTTTTCTGAAGGAATTCTGTCTCTGATTGCCTGATTGAATTTTTTTACCACCTTTTTAGCTATTTCACGGGCTTCTTTTCCCCGTTCAGTTAAAAAAATCCTTACCAACCTCTTATCGTTTTTATCCTGTACCCTGTATATAAGCTCGTTTTCTTCAAGATTTTTTAACATTCGGGTTAAACTGGTCGTTTCCATTCCCAGCAAGGGACCAATTTTAGTGGCAGGTGTTCCTTCTTTGGCATCAATATGTAACAGAACGAAGCCGACTGCCGCTGTAGAGCCATGTTTACCGGCCTGCTCATTGTACATTCTCGAGACAGCATGCCAGGCCACCTTAATATTATAACAAACCGTTTCGTTGGGAGTTAGCTTCATCTGCATGTATTAACGAGGATAAAATAAAAATGTTATGCTTGCATAGGAAAAATATTATGCAGGCATAGGAATATGGCCTATGAAGCAGGTCTTGGTCCATTTTTTATATTGCAGGGTGAAGTTCATTTAAAATATTTTTTCCTGGTTTATGTTTTTATAGGCCCTCCGTTTATTTTCTTTTCATCGACGGGGCCGAGAATATGATTTTTATGTTTCTGCTATTCTGATACCCTTCCTTCTGTTAACTTTTATCGTTCATTTACTGAATAAATATATTTGGCCGGTTTTACCGCAGCAGGAAGATATTTATATCGTGGGGATTTTATTATTATTCAGTTTTACTGGGACTTTATATTATAAACATCTAAAACACGTTCCATGTTAGCTACAAACTCACTGTTCTTTTCCGGAGGGAATCACCCAGCCTTTTACTTTCCAAGGCTTAAGTTCGTTTTTTTAAGAACGTTTCTTACAGAAACATGAGAAATGCTGTCTACATATTTTAACTCAACCATTTTGTCTGCTAATAATCTCAGCGACCATTTTGCAAATCCTTTTGGTGGCTCGCTGCAACAAAGGGCCGCCAGTTTAGCTTCAACATCGCCGTCCATTTTCTTTTCATATTTGCGGGTGGTAGCTCGCCGCTCCAAGCTTGCTTCAAATCCTTCTTCAATAAATTTTTTCTTTACCCGATCAATAGTTCGCATACCAACCTTTAAAACTTTACTTATTTGCTCATTGACGACTTTGTCCGAATACTTGCCTTCATCACAATTTAATAAAATATACGCTGCTCGGAATGTTTGAGAAGTATGAGATCCTTTATTGATGATATCCATTAGCTCTTCAACTTCTGTTTTGGTTAGTTTAATAGTGTATCGTATCATTTGTAAGGTTTTTACAAAGATACAAAATATTTTTGATTAATACGTCATAGTATATTTAACTTAACATTAGCCAGGTTTACGAATCCTGAAAGGCTTCGCAAACCGATCAGGACTAAATTTCGTTAGTATTAGAAACATTGCTTATGAAAAGCTTATCGCTGCTCTCCCTATTTCTCCTCTTCTTCGCAGGCAGCTGCAAAAAGGAAAAAACGCCGATGCCTGCCGCCGATTCCACAAAAATATCTTACCTGGCTTTAGGAGATTCTTATACTATAGGTCAGAACGTAAGTTCAACGGAGCGCTATCCGGTTATTCTTTCGGAAAGGTTAAAAGCAGATAATATTTCCGTCACAAACGGCCCAACCATATTAGCTACTACCGGCTGGACTACAGGGCAACTGAAATCTACCTTAAGCCTGAATACAGCCATCAATAGTAAAAAGTACGATATAGTTTCTTTGTTAATCGGCGTGAACAATCAATACCAGGGAAGAAGTCTGAGCGAATACAAAGTTGAATTTACAGAATTGCTTATCACGTCGATAAACCTTGCCAATGGAAAAAAAGACAAAGTTTTTGTGATTTCTATTCCTGATTACGGATACACTCCATATGGGCAATCCAATCAGGCATCTATCAGCGCACAGATAGATCTGTTCAACGCAGCCAACAAACATATTGCCGACTCTGCAGGCGTAAAATATTTTGACATCACACCGATTTCCCGAAATGGTCTCTCTGATCCTGCTCTTGTTGCCAATGATGGACTGCATCCTTCAGGGAAAATGTATGGGCAGTGGGTGGAGTTGATGCTGAATGATGTGATGGAGATAGTGAAGAAATAAATCTTAGTACGTCATTGCGAGCAGAACGAAGTGGAGCGTGGCAATCTCCATCGATAACAAACGATTTCTTAATACTTAACTTTAAATGCTCAAAGATACTTTTCGCTCCACGGCCGCTGGGCCGCGTGCAGGCAAAATGAGTGCTTAAAATTAAAAGATTGAGAAGACTATGAATAGAAGGAATCCATTTATTAATAATAAAAATATGTTTGCCAGAAAAATCAGTATGTTAATAATAGGATTTTTGAAATCTATTATCCCCGCTAAAGACAACAACATTCCTGATAAAAATACTAATGGGATGTCTAAATTAATTGGATCACATTTATTTTCTGGGGAGTAACCTCATTAGGCAAATAATTTCTCCAATCTAAACAGGAAGAATTT
>JAIERY010000407.1 GCA_019746425.1 Cytophagaceae bacterium | reverse complement strand
AAAAAAGAAAAAAGAAGCAAAAAAGAAAAAAAACTTATAATAGTAATAATATTGTCTTAAAGATTGGGTACATCATACAGAGTCCGGAAATATCACTACGCTTCAGGGACTGGCATACTGGACATTTCTGATAAACCCGCCTGACGCAAAGCATCCGGATTACTGGACATTCAACCAGGGATATTCTTCAGTGCAGGAAGAGACTGTTCTCACGCGCGGCGCTATAAACCAATGGAATTTTTCTTACGGAGCAAACTTCAATGATAAAATCTATATCGGAGCTTCTTTAGGTTTGCCCCAGTTAAGATACATTGCTGAAAAAAGCTATAAAGAAACAGTGATCAACAATGATACGCTGGATAATTTCCGTTTTAATGAATCACTTAAAGTAAGAGGAGGTGGAGTGAATTTTAAAGTAGGTCTTATTGCCAAGCCTGAGGACTGGTTAAGAGTTGGAGTGACCTTACAGTCACCGACATTTTACAGTATCAATGAGGAGTATGTATATCAGATAAAAGCAATTTATAAAAATGTTGTGACCAGTACGTATGTATTGGATCAGGAAGAAGAAAGAACCAATCCGGGAGTTTACCGATACAACCTCACGACTCCTTTCAGGGCTTCAGCAGGTTTAGCGATATTTGCCGGTAAGGCAGGTTTTGTTTCAGCAGATATTGAGTATGTTCCATATAACCGCGCAAAATTAAAAGAGAGCCAGAGCTATCTCACTTTTAATAACTCCACTTTTGAAGGCGATAATAATACCATTAAAAATATTTACAGATCTACCTACAACATCAATGTGGGAGGAGAATTCAGGCTGGCAAAAATATACCGTTTGCGGGCAGGCTATTCTCTTATGAATGATCCTTACAATGACATTGATAATGTAGATAGAAAGACTACAAGTATTTCTGGCGGCGCAGGCGTAAGATTGGATAAATATTATCTTGATATTGCCCTCGTAAATACCAAATTCAATAGCCTCTATAGACCTTATGCTCTAAGCAATGGTATAGACCCCAAGGTATCCATTAAAAATAAAAATACCAGCTTTATATTGACTACAGGGGTATTTTTTTAAAAAATCATCTTAAAAAGTATTTGAATTCTGGGCAGGCTCCTAAAGAGCAAGAAAATCCTGGTAATCTTTTAATCTCATAAATCCTGTTCCAGATTTGTATTCTGGTGCTGTTTTTGATTATTTTTAATTATAAATTAGATATCTAAATACCCTGTACCAGAGTGAATAAGCCAACAAAAGTCTTTTATTTATTTTTTGCTATCAGTTTCATCGCTGCCTCTCCTGCCATTGGAAATAATGCTTCTGTGCTTTTAAAGATAGGCGATAAGGCCCCTGATTTCACTTTAAATGATCCCAACGGCAAGCCTATTTCCTTATCTTCCTTAAAAGGGAAAGTAGTGCTGCTGGATTTTTGGGCTTCATGGTGTGGCTATTGTAAAGAGGCCAATGCTGAATTGATACCTCTCTATAATACTTTCAAAGAAAATGGTTTTGAAGTTTTCAGTATATCCGTGGATAATAAAAAAGATGCCTGGGTCAATGCTATTAAAAATCAAAATCTTCCCTGGCCGAATCATGGTTCGGATTTGAAAGGATGGGAAGGTTGTAAAGTTTCACAGATGTATCAGGTAGAAGTGCTTCCCACAACTTATCTGATTGATGAAACGGGAATAATCATAGGCATTGCTTTAGATGAATACGATCTTGAAAAAAAGCTGAACCATCATTTTTTTGAACAGATAAGATTTTATCCTAATACAGCTACCACTAAAATTTTCTTCACAGGAAAAGCCAAATATGAAATCATAGATTCAAAAGGTGTATCTTTATTGAAAGGAAGAGATGTGGAAGTGGATATCACTGGTCTGGATCCCGGGGAGTATGTGATCAAGTATGAAGATAAAACTGAAAAATTCACTAAAAGAAATAATACCCAAAGTCCTGTTACTTTTTATCCTGAAAGAGTGGATGATAAAATCACCATGTCCCGGGAGGCAGATTTTGAAATATTCAACAGCAAGGGAAAGATGGTGAAAAAGGGTAAGGCTACTGTAGTTGAAGTTGCAGAGTTACAGGCTGGGGTATACCATCTCAGCATAGAGGGGAATATGCATAGTTTCCTTAAAAAATAAACACGATTAATGGGATTTAAGGATTGACAGGATCTCCTTTTTTTTGCGGTCTTTGCGCTTTTTTACCTGGGGGCCTTTGCCTGAAACAGGCAAGGGACTTTGGGGCTTGAAAGGAGTGATTGATGCTTAAGATTTTACAAGACTTCTTTTTTTTAGCTCTGAAATTATATCATCCGCAGTGAGTTTGTCGTTTTTAAATTCAACTTTTGCTTTACTGTAAAATGGCAAACGTTCTTTTAATTTATCTTTCAAAAACTGTAGTAATTGTTCCTTGTTTTTTCCTTTCAGCATCGGCCTGTTTTGATCTTCTGCGGCAAACAATCGTTCTGTGATTATTTCCGGTGATACGTTTATAAAAATACTGATTCCTGCTTCATTGATTTTCTCCATATTATCAAAAAAACAGGGAAGTCCTCCTCCGGTAGAAATTACGACATTGGAATGTGAGCTTACTTCGGCGAGCGTTTCTTTTTCCAGGCTGCGAAAAAAATTTTCTCCTTTGGTTTCAAAAATTTTTTCTATGGTGCTGTTTTCTTTTTTACAGATCTCATCATCTGTATCGATAAACTTAAGGTGTAAAGTTTTGCAGAGTTCTTTCCCCAGCGTAGTCTTTCCTGAACCGGGAAGTCCTATCAGAAAAATGATCATGACTTTAATCTTACCCGTGGGTCAATCATTGCATACAGAATGTCCACAAATATGTTGATGAGAATAAAAATAAGCGCAACGAAAATGGTAATACCCATTACTACAGGAAAATCTTTTTCTACTACTGCTGCAATGGTGGCAGACCCCAGGCCTTTCCAGCTGAATATTACTTCAATAAAAAATGCGCCTGCCATCAATGAAGCAAGCCAGCCGGATACTGCAGTAATTACAGGATTCAGTGCATTTTTCAAGGCATGTTTTACTATGATGACATAATTTTTAAGTCCCTTTGCTCTGGCGGTTCTGATATAATCCTGAGAAAGTACATCCAGCATAGAACTTCTTGTTAACTGCACAATGATAGCCAGCGGTCTCATGCCAAGTGTTAAGGCAGGAAGGATCAGATTTTTCAACATTAATTTTCTTCCTCCCAAATCCGTATCCCATAAGTGACCTACAGGATTGAGGCCTGTATATTCTGCCAGGTAATATCCGAACAACATGGCAAACAGAGCTGCAAGCACAAATGGAGGAGCTGAAATTCCTATCACAGAAATAGAAATCAGCGAATGGTCCAGTAAGCTATTCTGCTTGAGACTGGCCAGCACTCCAAATAAAATTCCAAACAAGGTAGCAAAAAGCATGGCGGTAAACGCAAGCCAAAAGGTGCCTTCCAGATTTTCTACAATTATTTCACTTACTTTTTTATTGGTTTGAAATGATCTTCTGAGGTAAGGAGTTTTTAAAACCGTAATATTTTCACCCCATTGGAATAGAGGAAGGTATTCATATTTTTTCTGATTTTCCTCGTTGTTTTCATGAAATGAGATGGGCGAAAGATCATTAAGGTAATGCCCCAGTTGAACTACTTTAGGTTTATCGAGCCCTAATTCTTTTCTGATAGATTCTCTTGTAGCAACATCCGTTCTCATTCCCGCCATCATGGCTACAGGATCACCAGGTAAAATATTAAATATAAAAAATACTACTATTGTGGCTCCGAGCAGAACTATAAATCCATATATCAGCCTTGAAATAATAAAATTAAACATTACTCTATCACGGATTTAATTTGCCAATATCTTCAATATCGTTATAATGCCATTTTCCTTTGATTACCCCGTTCTGCATCATTACAAAACCGGGATTTGATCTCACCATAGTTTTAAGTACAGTATCATCCATATAAAAATAATCCCCGCTTAACTGCACCTCATGCCTGTAATCTTCAAACGAATAAGTCTCAGAAGGTACGGTTAATATCATCGTTTTCATACCTTCTGCCTCCATTTTTTTTACTAAAGCGTTCATTTTAGTGCTACAATCCTTATCGCAATTGCTTAATGCCTCGGCCGGGTCGACTATAATAATGAAAAATTTATTTCCTTTCAAAGCTTCGTCGGTAAAGTCCCCGTCGTCATTATAAACCCTAAATCCCACAACCTCAGGCACAAGCATAGCAGAATCAGTAAGCAGGACATGTCGTTTGTACTTATACGAGGTGTCTGTAGGGTAGTGTTCATCGTCAAAGCTATATTCTTTTCCACCTTTTTCCAGAACCCACAGATAGCGGGCTTTTTCTTTAGGCTTAGTGAGGATTTTAAGGTCGTTTCCTACTTTATAAGCAGTAGGTTCTATTATAGGGAGGTGTTCTTTAGTATAAAAGCCCAGCCCAAAGGAAAGTATTGCCGATAGGATAATGATAATATGATCTAAAGTTTTCAATTCCATAGTAAGTTTTTTCCTTTGAAAAAACAGCACCAATATTAAGGCTGATAATATCAGGTCTTTGATAAAGCTTGACAGCGCCGTTAGCCTGATAGCCGTTCCAAAGCATCCACATTCCTGTACTTTGTCAAAAGCAAAAGAGTAAAATGTTAGAAATGTAAAGAATATTATGATCGCAAGGCTAATCCACATGGTAATTCTCATTCTATAATAAAGAATAATGGCGCAGCCCAGAATTACTTCAGCAGCTGAAATGGATATGGAAAAAAAAAGAGAAGCGGGAGCTAATTTTAAAAAGGCAGGAGAAAAATCTGCGGCAAAGACCTCAAAATATTCCTTTAATTTATAAGCAGTTCCATAGGGATCGTTCAGTTTGATCAAACCCGAAAAAATAAATAATCCTCCGACAAGTAACCTGCATATCAGATTAACTAACTGCATTTTTTACATAGTTTAATTTTATCAAGGCAAATACAGAATAATTGATCATATCCTGATAATTGGCATCGACACCTTCAGATATCACCGTCTTTCCTTCATTGTCTTCTATCTGCTTTACTCTTAATAATTTCATCAGAATTATATCCGTAATAGAACTTACTCTCATTTCTCTCCATGCCTCTCCGTAATCATGATTTTTTTTCATCAGAAGATCTAATGTTTCTTTAATATGTTTGTCATATAAAAGGCCCACTTTTTCTGCTGTCAGCTCCAACTCAGTATTACCGTCAAGTTCCAGTTGCATCAGCGCAATGGCACAGTAGTTAATGATGCCTACAAATTCTGAGGTGATATCTTCCTCAATTTTCTGGATGCCCTTTTCCTGTATAGAACGGATGCGCTGCGCTTTAATAAAAATCTGATCCGTAATGGATGGAAGCCTTAGAATTCTCCATGCAGTTCCGTAATCCTGAGTTTTTTTGATAAATATTTTTTTACACTCTTTGATTACCTGGTTATACTCGTTGACAGTTTGATTTATCAATTTTGACCTGGATTATTATGAATGAATTATTACTTTTTATTTCAGTTTTATAGCCTTATTCTCAATTAATTTCTCCTCAATCAGTATAATTTTTTCAAAGGAGTTTTCTTTGATATCTTTATGTGTTGTTTAATAATCCAATAAAGACCGAAGTGACGAAAGATACAGTTTTTTATTCAAAAAAAACCTTGAATATCCGGGGAAAAATCCTTGACTTTTCCACACCTCTTGTCATGGGAATTCTTAATGTTACCCCTGATTCCTTTTATGATGGGGGGAAGTATCAATCAGAGGATATGATATTAAAAAAGGTAGAAAAAATGGTGGCAGAAGGGGTATCGATAATAGATATCGGAGGATATTCATCCAGGCCAGGCGCTAAGGATATTTCTGAAAAAGAAGAGATATCAAGAATTGTTCCTGCGATCGAGCTTATTAAGAAAAGATTTCCGGCCAGCATTATTTCCATAGATACATTCCGGGCACAGGTAGCAGCAAGCGCAGTAGATAACGGGGCAGATATTATCAATGATATCTCCGGGGGAGGTCTTGACGAAAATATGTTTACCGTAGTGAGCAGGTTAAAAGTGCCTTACATATTGATGCATATGAAAGGCAATCCACAAACCATGAATGCTCATGCCCATTATGAAAATATGCTTGCTGAAATAACCGATTATTTTCAGCAGAAAATTATTCAGTTAAATCACTTAGGAGTGTATGATATAATCATTGATCCCGGTTTTGGTTTTGCTAAAACAGTAGAGCAGAACTTTATTTTGCTGCGGAATTTAAATTACCTTAAGATATTAAATTTGCCTATATTGGTAGGTGTTTCACGTAAATCTATGGTTTATAAAACCTTAAATGCAGATGTTTCTGAAACGCTGAATGGAACAACCATATTGAATACTATGGCTTTGCTGAACGGAGCAAATATATTGCGGGTCCATGATGTAAAAGAATCCATTGAAGCAGTAAAACTTTTTAAAGCGGTATATCCTTGGAATTAAAATTAGGTTTTTTAGAGATTAACTGGATAGACGTAATTGACGTGCTATTAGTAAGCTTGTTGCTGTATCAGCTATATAAGCTTATGAAAGGCAGTATTGCGGTAAAAATCTTCCTGGGTTTACTTTCTGTCTACCTCATTTATCTTATTGTAAAAGCTTTTAAGATGGAGCTTCTGACTTCCATACTGGATCAGTTTATAGGAGTCGGAGTATTAGCAGCGATCATATTATTTCAGCAGGAAATCAGAAAGTTTTTACTTCTCATAGGTAAAACTACTTTCAGCAATAATGAAAAATCTTTTTTCCAGTGGCCATGGAAAAAGAAAATAAAGAAAGATTTTACCAACCTTAACCCTATTATTGAAACGGCAAAAATTCTCGGCGGCACTAACACTGGTGCCTTAATAGTGTTTGCGAAGGGTTCGGAGTTAAAATTTTATGCAGAATCGGGGGATATTTTAGATGCACAGATTTCCAAGAGGCTTCTGATAGCCATCTTTCAAAAAAACAGCCCATTGCACGATGGGGCAGTCATCATTGTTAACGGAAGAATAAAGGCCGCAAGATGTATTCTGCCTGTATCTGAAAATGATCAGCTGCCGGCAAGTTTTGGTCTGAGGCATCGCGCGGCAATAGGCATGACAGAAGTAACGGATAGTGTAGTATTGGTCGTTTCAGAGGAGACCGGGCAGATCTCTCTTGCCATGAACGGGAATATTGAAACTAATCTCTCTAAATCAGAACTACGCTCCAAGCTTAATTATTATCTATATGAAAAGGAGGAGGATGTGAAGGTGGGGGAGGAGGCGGCTCAGATGAGTTAACAATTGACAATAAATTTTCTTTGTCAATTGCTTTTCTTCGGCGGTATCTTGATGGCGGGGCCGGCAGATTTCTTTACCGGCTCTTCTTTTTTATTTTCTTCCTTCAAATGATATTTTCTTCTGATATCATTGATTAAAAATTTTTTTTGCTCCGTAAAACTATTGGGATGCACCTGCTCAAAAATTGTTTTAAGCTCTTCCCATTTTGCAGGCTCGCTTTTTCTGAATGCTTCAGAGTCAATTTTCTTTTTGATGCAATATTCTTCCCAGGTCATTAAGATTGTTTTTTTAATCTGGTTTTATTTGATAAAATTTTATACAGGTGTTTTCCGCTGCTTTTTTCCGTTACATAAAAATCCGTCTTGGTAAGTACTTTCCCTTCTGAGGGAGAATAGAAATCATATAAAACTCCTCTTACTTCTTCCTTGGTCTGATCTTTTATAAAATAATTCATGTAGTCGGGAGTAAATTCATATTTAATGAGAAAAGTATTATAGGAAACACTATCAGACGTAATAGTGGTGTCTGTAGAGATGCACGTTGCTTTGGCAGGGTAGGTAAAAAAGTATGATTTCCAGGCGGTGTCTTTTTTCAGAGGAAGTATGATTACATCAGATTTTCTGTCCCCTCCTGGAAAAAGATCAGGATCAAACCAGTTGATGAGTCCTGATTTATCAATGAGCGTGTACATGGTATCGGGAATTGATTTCACTTTGCTTCCCGGGATCATAAGCCACTCATGTATCTTACCACCCTTTTCCAAATATTCATCATTGATTTTGAGGCTCAGAAAAGCGCTATCGTTAAGTCGGACGCTGCCATCCGGATTGAAAAAAGTTGATTTGGTAAAATACTCCATCTGATACCCCTTTTTATAAGGGAAATTCAATTCAGTAATTATTTTTTCAGCATTTTCCTCAGAGGTGTTGCAGGAAGTAAAAATGACTAAAAGGAGGAAAAAGGCTCTGTACATCATTTATAGTTTAAAGAGCCAAAATTAATATAAAATGAAAAGGATACAATTGGGATTGGCCTTATAAAAAAAATGCCGGCTTAAGCCGGCATTTTTTTGGTTTTTTAATACTTGGCAGGATTTGGCAAAGCCAATCCTGCCCGGAAGGAACCCATGGCTGCTGTAAAAGCCATGGGAAAAGGATCCTTGAATTTTTTATCTTCTTAAGGTCTGAGATATAACGTTAATGCAATGTATATATTTCTTTAAAAGCTTTTTACTGAAGTTGAATCTGTATAATCCCAATGTGAAAATTCTAATAACAAAGGAAGCCAGTATTACAGCAGTAAAAAGGATCAGAAACAACAGGACTGAAATAAACAGGTTGTTGGATCCGGGCATCTCTAATGTAGTCGTTTGTCTCATAAAATCCTTAGTTTTTTTACAAAATTTCTTTTTTTATCTCAAAAATTAGATTTTAGGGCAATATTATTATACGATTTTAGGACTACAAGGGTTGGGATAACTCGAAAGATTTTTGCGAAATGTGGATAATTATATATAAAATGTTGAAAAATGTGGCTTTGTCCACAATTAGGAATTTAAGCCGGTAATGTTTTCTTAAAATTGAATTAAACTAAGGAAGGGAAAGAATAAAAAAACTGTTAAAGGGATTATATAGAGGTGTTTTTTTCCTCAGCAGATTGTTTTTCGAGGTCAAATAATTCATTTAAAACATCAATAAGCGTTTCAGATTCTCCTCTTTTGCAGGCTGCCTTTAATTGCAGTACAGGGAGTTTAATAATCTTTTGCATGATGTTTTTGGTAATGGCATCCATACGCTTGGATTCATCTTCGTTCAGATGCTTCATATACCGGGCCATTTCTTCCTGTCTGATCTGCTCCAAAGCATTTTTAAGCTTATTGATAACTGGCGAAACAGCCATTTCTTTTGACCAGTCATTGAATTCGCTGATAGAATCGATAATAATTTCCTTTACCCGTGGTATAGAGTTGATTCTCTTTTCCAGTGCTTCGGAAGCTCTGTTTTTGATATTATCAATATTATAAACCAATACTCCGGGGATCTCTTCTACCTTTGATTCAATACTTCTTGGTACTGAAATATCAATAAAGTATTTATAAGATAAGATATTAAGATTTTTAACTTCCTCTTTGGTAATAATAGGCTCTTCTTTGGATATAGAGCATATGATCAGATCAGCTTCCTGAATGGCCTGCCAGATATTTTCAAATGGTATGACTTTAACCGGGCAGCTTTTTGCAAGCTCCTCTGCCTTTGATAAAGTCCTGTTGGTGATAGTAATATTTTTGAGAGGAGTATTAATCATATTCCTGCACACATCTGCACCCATTTCTCCAAGTCCGATGATCAATACTTTAGGTTCATGTAGTTCTGCGCATAATCCTTCAGCCAGTTCTACTGTGGCATAAGATACAGACGCAGCGCCATCACGGAAAGGCGTTTCCTGTACTACTTTTTTATTGGTAAAGAAAATAGTATGCATTAAGCGGTGCAGGAATGGGCCCGCCATTGAAAGGTCTGCAGACCACTGATAAGCACATTTCACTTGATTGGTGATCTGCATATCGCCTACAACCTGTGAGTCAAGCCCGATGCAAACTTCAAATAAATGATTGATAGCTGTATTGTGCTCATTAATAACCGTGAAGAAATTTTTATATTGAATTACATTTGTAATTCCTTTATGTATGCCAATCAGCTTAATAATTTCAAGGCTGCAATCGTTATCAGAAGCATAATATACTTCGGTGCGATTGCAGGTAGATAAAACAAGTATTTCAGAAGCATCAGTGAATTCTCTCATACCAAGCATCAGCTTTTTGCATAATGCCTCATCCAATGCCATTAATTCCCTGACCTGGACAGGGGCATTTCTGTGAGAAAGACTGATCGCTTTAAAATTTGAAATCATAGTATTTATCGGGAGGCAAAAATAGCCCTAAAATGATAAATATTGAAATTTATGTAATAATTTACTGCAATTTATAACAGTTATAAATAAAGAAAAGTGGCATATTCTGCTTAATTAACAAGATATCAGAGAGTTTAGTTTTATGGAACTATCCAAGTTCAGTCCATGGGAGATTTACAATAGCAAATCACGATTTAAGCTCCTGATTCTGGTGATTGCATTGGTCATCGGTGCGGCATCCATTTACTATACCCAGCAATTGGTGAATAAGCTTGCTGACAGGGAAAGAAAACTGATAGATCTTTACGCCAAAGCTTTGAAGTTTGCCGGTAATTCTGAAAATGCAGGTGATCTGTCTTTCATTTTTGAAGAAATAGTAAAGGCCAATGAATCTGTGCCGGTAATATTAACAGACGAGAACCGTATACCGGTGAACAGTAAAAATGTAGACCTGCCTGCAAAGGTGACGCCGGAACAGGAGCAGGAAATCCTGATGAAGGAGATCATGCAGATGAGGATGGAAAATGATTCCATTGAAATAGAGTTTGCTCCGGGATTTAAAAATTACATTTTCTATAAAAATTCTTTTTTACTCAGGCAATTACTTTACTATCCTTATGTTCAGCTAACTATTATTGCCATTTTTGCCATTATAGCTTATATGGCTTTTAGTTATTCAAGAAATTCAGAGCAAAACCGTGTATGGGTAGGTTTGGCAAAAGAGACCGCGCATCAGCTTGGCACTCCGCTGTCTTCCCTGATGGCCTGGGTTGAATTGTTCCGGTCGAGTCCCAAATACAAAGATGATGAAGTGGTGGTTGAGCTGGAAAAAGATGTGGACAGGCTGGAAATGATTACGGCCAGGTTTTCAAGCATAGGTTCAGCCCCGACTCTTGTTAGCGAAAATATTTATGATGCAATTAAGCATACCGTGGATTACCTTAAAGCCAGGGCTTCTAAAAAAGTTATTTTTAACCTCCACTCGGATCTTCCTCCTGGTGCTACTGCAAAAATTAACAGGGCTTTATTTGATTGGGTAATTGAAAATATCTGTAAGAATGCGATTGATGCCATGAATGGAGCAGGGACAATTTCAATTCATATATCCTCTTTAAATAATGCAAGAATAGCGATTGATATTTCAGATACCGGCAAAGGCATTGCCCGGTCTAAATTTAACCAGGTTTTTGAACCCGGCTATACGACTAAACAGAGAGGCTGGGGCCTGGGGCTCACACTGGTAAAAAGGATTGTTCATAATTACCATAAGGGCAAAATTTATGTTTTATCGTCAGAAATTGGCAAAGGGACAACTTTCCGCATTATCGTAAGCGCCGAATAGTTTCTTATTTCTTAAAATTCCGCAGAATCTGCACATGACAGAAAAATCTTATAGATGGAATACCCATATTTTTTAATGGGGAGAAAATTTTATTTTAAAATATATTCTTCCTTTGGAATCGTTAAGATTGATCTTTACTTTTGCATACCAAAATTTAAAGCAATTACGAAATTTTTATAAAAAGTACAGAAAATGGCAAATATTGGAAAAGTTACACAGGTGATTGGTCCGGTGGTGGACGTAAGCTTCGACGGAGAAGGAAATAAATTACCTAAAATCCTGAACGCTCTTGAAGTAACTAAGTCAAACGGACAAAAAGTTATTCTGGAGTGTCAGCAGCACCTTGGTGAAAACAGAGTAAGAACCATCGCAATGGACAGTACCGACGGGTTGACCAGAGGAATGGATGTAGTGGATAAAGGAACTCCTATCGCGATACCTGTGGGTGACGATATCAAAGGAAGACTATTCAATGTAGTGGGTGAGGCCATTGATGGTATTACACCTCCAAAAGGAGACAAAGGATTACCAATTCACAGATTAGCTCCTAAATTTGAAGAGCTGTCTACTACTTCAGAAGTATTATTTACAGGTATAAAAGTAATTGACCTTCTTGAGCCCTATGTAAAAGGAGGTAAAATCGGTTTGTTTGGCGGTGCCGGTGTAGGAAAGACCGTTTTGATCATGGAGTTGATCAATAACATTGCAAAAGCATACGCAGGTCTTTCTGTATTTGCCGGTGTGGGTGAGCGTACACGTGAAGGAAACGATTTATTGAGAGAGATGATCGAGTCTGGTGTTATTAAATATGGTGAAAAATTCAAACATGGTATGGAGAAAGGCGACTGGGATCTTTCATCCGCAGATACCAATGAATTATTAAAGTCTCAGGCAACACTGGTGTTCGGGCAGATGAATGAGCCTCCCGGAGCACGTGCAAGAGTTGCTCTTTCAGGGTTGACAGTGGCGGAATATTTCAGAGATGGTGATGGCCAGGGGCAAGGAAGAGATATTCTATTCTTTATTGATAATATCTTCCGTTTCACTCAGGCAGGTTCTGAAGTATCAGCTCTTTTAGGAAGGATGCCTTCAGCAGTAGGTTATCAGCCGACACTTGCTACAGAGATGGGAGCGATGCAGGAAAGAATTACTTCTACAAAAAGAGGTTCTATCACCTCAGTTCAGGCAGTGTATGTTCCTGCCGATGACTTGACTGACCCGGCTCCTGCAACAACCTTTGCTCACCTGGATGCTACTACAGTATTGTCAAGAAAAATTGCTGAGCTTGGAATTTATCCTGCGGTGGATCCATTGGATTCTACTTCAAGAATTCTTAGCAAAGATATTCTTGGTGATGAGCATTATAATACAGCACAAAGAGTAAAAGAAATTCTTCAGAGATATAAAGAACTTCAGGATATCATTGCTATCCTCGGTATGGATGAACTTTCAGATGAAGATAAGCTGGTAGTGTCCAGAGCGAGAAGAGTACAGAGATTTTTATCTCAGCCATTCCACGTAGCAGAGCAGTTCACCGGTCTGAAGGGAGAGCTTGTAAATATCAAAGACACCATCAAAGGTTTCAATGAGATTATTGATGGTAAGCACGATCATCTTCCTGAAGCAGCTTTCAACCTGGTAGGTACTATAGAACAAGCAATCGCTAAAGGAGAAAAACTATTGGCAGAAGCTTCTAAGTAAATTATTAATGTTGAATGCTGAATTTTGAATAACAATTTAGCATTCAGCATTCAACATTCAACATTAAAAAAATGCATTTAGAAATAATTACACCGGACGAGAAAGTATTCAGCGGAGAAGTTACCGCAGTAAATGTTCCAGGAGCGGACGGCGCGTTTGAAGTATTAAATAATCACGCACCGATCATAAGTACATTGGCTAAAGGCAATGTGAAAGTTAAATCTGCAGGCACTGAAAAAAATATTATGATTGACGGAGGCCTTGTAGAAGTTTTAAATAATAAAATAATTGTTCTTGCCGAAGCAGTTTTGTCATAAAAACTAAAAAATCTTACTCAATATTTTAAACGCCCTTCCCACGGGCGTTTTTTATTTATGCCCACTTTCCTTTCTTTTTATTATATTAAATAAAATCCATTTTATAATTGAAAAAATGCTTGTTGAGTTTGTTTTTGGGGTTTATGGTGCTTTCAGCGCACGCTGAATACACTATTGTGCTTACTGAAAAAGACGAGCAATATTTTATTAAAAATGACGAGGTAGAAGTTTTTAAAGACCATTCCGGTAAGCTAACCTTTCAAAGTATATTAGCTGATTCCATACAAAGACAATTTAAGCCTGAAGGAACTGGTTTTTCCTCCAATAAAGAACCTAAAGCGGTTTACTGGATTCTCTTTAAGATAAATAATCTTTCCGCACCTCATAAAGAATGGCTTATTGAGTCTTTCAACTTTACAATTGATCAATTGTCATTGTATGCGCCTGACTCCACAGGTAAATATCATGAGAGTAAATCAGGAGACGATTTTAATTTTTCAGGAAGACAGATACTCCATAAAAATGTAGAATTATTGTTGCCGGATCTTCCTTATAACCATCCGCAGGAAGTGTATCTGAAAATATACAGCAAGGAAGAGACAAGCTTTATTTTTGTAATAAGATCGCATACTTACTTTACTTCTTACGCTGTTTCTGAATACTATTTTCTGGGATTTTTTTACGGGATGATTTTTATTATTGGTCTTTATAATCTTATTCTTTTTTTATTCTTAAAAGATCTTTCTCACCTGTATTATGTGCTATATGTATTTTCTCTGGGATTATATTCAACCACCCTTGATGGTACAGGATTTCAATTTTTATGGCCGGCCATTCCTGAACTGAATAACTATGCGTATCATATTACTCTATTCCTGGTAGTAATAACACTTGTTTTTTACACCAGGTCTTTCTTTCAGACAAGATTAAAATTTGCTTTAATCGATAAGATATTTGTAGGATTTATTTTTTTACGTACCACCTTGTTACTTGCCAATATAGCAGGTCTTCCAGATATAAAATTGCTTCACTACGTTGACCTCATACCTTTTTTACTGGCTTATTATACTTCTATTTTAAGTTACCGGGCTGGATATAAACCCGCAGTGTACCTTGTAGCCGGTCTATCAATTTTGTTTTTTGCATTTTTAGTAAACACTTTGAAAATATTGGGAATTTTACCGATCCCATATTTTCTGATAGCTTATGCTATGAATGCAGGGGCACTAATCGAAATGATTTTATTCTCACTGGCACTGGCTGCCAGAATCAGAGATATAAAGCTTAGAGAAATTATTGCTGCCGAAATGAATAGGGAATTAGAGAGAAGAGTGGAAGAAAAAACAAAGGCTCTTAAAATGCAGCATGATATCATCAGGGAAAAAATGGAAGCGCTGGAATCATTTTTTTACAAAGCATATCATGATGTTAAAGGACCTGTTAAATCCATTTTAGGATTAAGCGTGATCGGAAAAAAAGATACCCAGGAAAATGTTTCTCAATATTTTGATCATATACATGTTACCGCGGTAAGACTGAATGAAGTAGTAAATAATTTACTCTCTGTAAGTCTTATAAATAAAACATCTGTTAAGTCGCACAAGATTGATTTTAATGAGATAGTTAAAGAAGTTAAAGAAAATTTTAATAATACTCCGGATTATAATAATATTAATTTTAACCTTGATGTTAAGTCATCTGGCGATTTTTTTTCCGATGATTATCTTCTCAGAATTATTTTCAAAAACATTATTGACAACTCGGTTAAGTTTAGAAAAAAAGGACAGCCACTGTATGTAAAGATTAGGGTAGAAGCCGACGATAAAAACGTTCGTATTAAATTTGAAGATAACGGAATGGGTATACAGAAAGAATATCAGCAAAAAGTTTTTGAAATGTTTTTTAAAGCCAATGATGATAATACTATTCCTGGCGTAGGATTGGGAATGTATATGGTAAAGCTTGCAGTAGACCGATTAGATGGCAGTATCCAATTAAAATCAGAAGTCGGTGTGGGTACTGTAATAACAGTACAGCTTAAAAATCTTGCCGTTTAATTTCTTTTAAAAAGAGCAGGGATACGCCCGAAGCTTTTCTTTACCATCCCCCAGAAAAAATTAAATTGTCCGAATATAAATCCGTAGAATAATAAAAAGACATAATACATAGGGAATACGCAAAGTATCCAGATGATAGTCCTAAGGTAGAATGGTGTATTAGGTGTAATACCTACGATTTCATATATCGGTTTTTTCACAAATAGAAATGTAAACCCTGTCAGGGCAAAAACCAGCATAATAGTCCAGAATTGTTTATTACTGGTAATATTCAGCCTGTTTTTAAGTTTCTCGAAAAAATTATTCATGGTTCAAAATTATCATTCTTATTTGATTGAAAAAAGTGATAATGCTCTTTAATCTTTCAGTCAATCAGATTATTGAATTCTTTCCAAAGCTTATTCTGAGGTAAACCGGCAATTACATTTAAAAGTTCCTTTTTCACAGGATGTATAAATTCCAGTTTTCTTGCATGAAGGTTGATGCTTTTGTCTTCATTGGCTTCTTTATAGCCATATTTAATGTCTCCTACAATAGGGCAGCCGATGGATGACAGTTGGGTTCTTATCTGGTGAGGCCTTCCGGTTTTAGGCCTTACTTCCAATAAATAATACCCTTTTACCTCTGCTAATAATTTATAACTTAGCTCTGATCGCTGCCCTTCTTTATTTTCTTTTAAGAATGCAGCAGTAACATTTCTTTTCTGATCTTTTACCAGCCAGTGTATTAAAGTTGCTTCTTCCTGTTTAGGTTTGTTTTTTACAATAGCCCAGTAAATTTTTACAATATTCTTTTCCTGGAAAAGTTTATTCATTCTTTCCAGTGCTTTAGAAGTTTTGGCCAGTACCACTAATCCTGTCACAGGCCTGTCTAATCTATGTACCACTCCTGCAAAAACATTTCCTGGTTTGTTGTATTTTTCTTTAAGGTAAGTTTTTACATGTTCGGAAAGAGGAATGTCGCCTGTCTCGTCTCCCTGTACCAGTACTCCGGATTTTTTATTGACAATAATGAGGTGATTGTCTTCGTAGACTACTTCGAAATATTTGCGGTGGGATTCCAATGGTTTATTGTTTTATTGCTTAATGGTTACATTGTTAATGACATTCAAACAATGTGACAATGCAACAATTTAACATATGCTCAATAACATTCGTCTTTAGCAGGGAAATCTTTGTCCTTCACATCTTCAATATATTTTTGTACCGCTTTGTGCATCACATCTGAAAGGTCTGCATACCTTCTTAAAAAGCGGGGTTGAAATTCGGTAGTAATTCCGAGCATGTCATGTGTTACCAAAACTTGTCCGTCTACGTTTGGTCCTGCGCCTATACCTATAATAGGAATATCCAGTTCCTTAGTAACCTGCTTTGCCAGCTTTGCAGGAATTTTTTCCAGTACAATACTGAAGCATCCGCATTCCTGAAGCAAGGTAGCATCTTCCATTAATTTTTTTGCTTCTGCTGCTTCTCTTGCTCTTACTACATAGGTTCCGAATTTATAAATCGACTGAGGTGTAAGTCCGAGGTGACCCATCACTGGAACTCCGGCGCTTAATATTCTTAGTACAGATTCTTTTATTTCAACGCCTCCTTCCAGCTTAATGGCATGCGCTCCTGATTCTTTCATAATCCTGATGGCAGATCTTAATGCTTCCGAAGAATTTCCCTGGTATGAACCGAAAGGAAGGTCAACTACTATAAGGGCTCTTTTAACAGCCCTTATTACGGAAGAGGCATGATAGACCATTTGATCTAAAGTAATAGGCAAGGTAGTTTCATGTCCGGCAATTACATTAGAGGCAGAATCTCCCACCAGTATTACATCTACTCCTGCGGCATCAAGTATCTTTGCCATAGAATAATCGTATGCAGTAAGCATGGAGATCTTTTCTCCCTTTAGCTTCATTTCCTGCAATACATGGGTAGTTACTCTTTTTGCATCTGATTTTGCCACTGACATATTTTTATCCTTAATTTTATGCCCAAAATTACTATAAAAAGAGGGAAATAAAAGTAAGAGTTTAAAAAAGGGATTTAAATGAAGGAATTGAACTAAATAGCTGAATTAATTCAATAAAATGGAATTTTTTTTGTTATATCTTGTATGGTAGTTTTGAAAATATGCTAAAGCTTGCAGGTATCATTTTATTATCTTTTACACTGGTGTTGTGTTCTTTTACACCTTTAGAAATACAGGCCCAGAAGTTAAAAATTATCGTGCTGGATGCAGGACATGGGGGAAAGGATCCCGGATGTCTTGGAAAATTTTCCTCTATTGAAAAACAGGTTACGCTGGATATTACTTTGAAGTTAGGAGGGTTGATAAAAAAAAATATGCCTGATGTAAAAATAATTTACACCCGTTCAACAGATAAGTTCATAGAGCTTTATGACAGAGCTGCTATCGCCAATAAAAACAATGCCGATCTTTTTATTTCCATTCATGCAAATTCAGGTCCTGACGGAATGCATGGTACGGAAACCTATTGCATGGGTTTACACAAAACCGAACAAAACCTGGAAGTGGCCAAAAGAGAAAATGCTGTAATTAAAATGGAAAAAAACCAGAAGACCAATTATGAAGGTTTTGATCCAAGCTCTCCTCAATCTTATATTCTTTTTTCATTGTATCAGAATGCTTACTTACAAAACAGCATCCGTCTGGCGGAAAAAGTAGAACGGGAATTTAAATATGAGAACAGGCACAGCAGAGGGGTAAAGCAGGCAGGATTTCTGGTGTTATGGAAGACTTCTATGCCTAGCGTCTTAATAGAGACAGGATTTCTTTCTGATTCTACTGAAGCAAAATTTCTTAAAGAAGACTGGGGAAGAATGAATATGGCAGAAAGAATATTTTGCGCTCTGGAAGAATATAAAAGAGAAATAGAAGCGGAAGAATAAATAGATTTTAGATGTCAGACTTTAGATATTAGAATAAATATCATTATAATCCTGAAGCCTGATTCTTGATTATATCCCAATTTTTAGCCTTTCAGCATTCCTATAGCCAGCAACATTTTCCCTCATTTAGTTGTTCTTCCTTTAAGGAATAGTGTGGTATAATTTGAGGAGATATGAGAGCAATTTGGAGTGGAGCGATAAGTTTTGGTTTGGTAAACATACCGGTAAGATTATACAGCGCAGCAGGGGAAGCAGGGATAAGTTTTGATATGCTGGCGAAAGATGATTTGTCTCCCATAAAATACCAGAGAATTGCAGCATCAGATGGGAGAGAAGTTCCTTACAAAGACATTGTTAAAGGATATGAAATTGAAAAAGGAAAGTATGTCGTGCTTTCCGACAAAGACTTTGAAAAAGCAAATGCCAAAAAAACAAAGTCGATAGAAATACTCAATTTTGTCGACGAAGAAGAAATTAACTCCATTTATTTTGATAAACCATACTATCTGGAACCGGATAAAAATGCTTCCAAGCCATATGCACTTTTACGTGAAGCATTAAAAAAATCAAAGAAAGTAGGTATCGCCAGTTTTGTGTTACGCAACAGAGAGCATCTTGCTGTGCTGAAAGTTGCAGGTAATGTTATTGTGCTTAACCAGATGCGCTATCATGCAGACGTGCGTGATGCGGATGATCTTAATCTTCCTGAAAAAGATGCTGTCTCAGCTAAAGAAACTGAAATGGCGATAAAACTTATTGAGCAGCTTACCGAAAAATTCCAGCCCTCTCATTACAAAGATACCTATGTAGATGAGCTCAAAAAAATAATTGAAGCTAAGTCAGAAGGAAAAACCATCCAGGTTAAAGGCGGCGAAGCACCGGAGCCAACAAGAGTTAAAGATTTAATGGATGTGCTCAAAGCAAGTCTCGAAACGAATAAGAAAACCAAGGACAGGCCTGCGGTGAAGAAAGAGCACAAAACAAAAAGTACAAAGCGTAAAGCCAAAAGCTAATTACTTATGGGACTTAAAGAATATAAAGCAAAAAGAAAATTTGCGGATACTCCTGAGCCTTCAGGAAAAATTAAAGAGGATAAAAAAGGAGAACACCGATTTGTAGTTCAAAAGCATCACGCCTCTCATCTACATTATGATTTTCGCCTGGAAATAGAAGGAGTTTTAAAGAGCTGGGCTGTTCCGAAAGGACCCTCTATGAATCCTGCAGATAAACGGCTGGCGATGATGGTGGAAGACCACCCTTTTGAATATGGGAAATTTGAAGGCATTATACCTCCCGGCAATTATGGCGCGGGTACTGTGATGGTCTGGGATGAGGGTACATATCATGTGCCTGGCCTGGAAGGAAGAGAATTAAATGAGAAAGAGTTGAAGAAAGCGCTGAGGGAAGGAAACCTAAAATTTGTGCTGGAAGGAAAAAAATTAAAAGGAGAATTTGCCTTAGTACATATGAAACGCGGTAAGGGAAACGAGTGGCTCTTATTCAAGAAGGCAGATAAATATTCTAAAGAAGAAGATATTACTAAAAAAGATAAATCGGTTATCACCAACCGTACTTTGGAACAAATAAAAAAACAATCGGGCACAGGAAATACAGTATGGCGTTCGGGTGGAACGCAGGAAATAGAATTGCCTGCAAAAGCTGAAAAATCAAAACTCTTCCACGACATAAAGCCAATGATGTGTATGCTGGTGGATGAAGTATTTGATTCCGATGAATGGATTTATGAAATTAAATGGGATGGGTATAGGGCCATTGCTGAAGTTAATTACAATGATGTGCTTTTATATTCCAGGAATTTACTACCATTTAATGAAATGTTCCCGGATGTAGTCAATGCATTATCTGAATTTGGCCAGCAGGTAATTTTAGATGGGGAAGTAGTTGTGACAGACGAAAATGGTCGATCGGAGTTTCAGAGAATACAGAATTATAGACGCAACGGCGGCGGAAAGCTTATGTACTATGTGTTTGATATTTTATACTATAACGGATACGATCTAAGGGATGTGCCATTAGTAGAGAGAAAAGAATTATTAAAAAAAATAATTCCGGAAAGTGATGTTATTAAATACAGTGATCACATAAAAGGTCAGGGGATCAAATTCATGGAACTGGCAAGAGAAAAAAATCTTGAGGGAATTATAGCGAAGAAAGCAAACTCTGTGTATGAGGCCGGAGTAAGAGGAAAAAACTGGCTGAAAATTAAAATACATGCTGAACAAGAAGCTGTCATTTGCGGTTTTACAGAACCAAGAGGCGGAAGAAAAAATTTTGGAGCGCTCATATTAGGGGTGTATGAAGGCGATGAATTGGTATATATAGGTCATACCGGAACAGGCTTTAACCATAAAAGCCTTACGGAAATGCATAGGAAACTTAACGGTTTGGTAACAGACAAATCGCCCTTTCATAAACGCATAAAGACCAATATGCCAGTGACATGGGTGAAACCAAAACTGGTTTGTGTCGTAAAATTTCAGGAATGGACGGGCGAAGGCTTAATGAGAGTACCTGTTTTTCAGGGTCTGAGGATAGATAAAGATCCTAAAGAAGTAAAAAAAGAAAATAGTAAAACATTAAATAAAGTAATACAACATGAGACGTCAAAGAGAAGCATTAAGGCTAAGGTCAAGGTTGAGACCGAACCAGGTGAAGTTAAAACCAAGGACAAAAAAACTGGAAGATCCGGAAAAGGAAAATCCTCAGGAGTAAAGAACCGTGCGCCGGTAAAGAAAGCGGAAGGCGTAAAGGCAAAAGCTAAAAGCCAAAAACAAAAGACGAAAAAAGAAAACTCCGGTTTTTTAGATCAGGATCAAAATGAACTGCAGGTTGAAATTGAAGGGCACGGTTTAAAATTCACCAATCTCAAAAAAATATACTGGCCCCAAGAGGGATACACCAAAAGGGATCTTATTGAATATTATGATAAGATATCTCCTTATATTTTACCTTATTTAAAAGACCGTCCGGAAAATCTGAGAAGAAATCCCAATGGAATAACACAGGGATCATTTTTCCAGAAAGATATGCCGGATACCATACCTGACTGGATTAAAACAAAAAAACTTTATTCAGAGTCAAACGATAAAAATATCAATTACATGATTTGTCAGAGTAAGGCAGATTTGCTTTACATGGCTAATCTCGGATGTATAGAAATTAATCCCTGGCTTTCCCGTATTCAAAGTATTGAATATCCTGATTATTTTGTAATTGATCTGGATCCGCAGGATGTGCCATCTGAAAATGTAATAGAAGTGGCACATGCAGTGAAGGAAGTGCTGGATCGTGGAAATATTACAGGATTCTGTAAAACATCGGGTTCAAGAGGTTTGCATATTTACGTTCCTCTTGGTGCGAAATATGATTATGACCAGACAAAACAATTTGCGGAATTAATAGCATCGCTCACTAACGAACTGGTTCCTAAAATTACCAGTCTTGAAAGAATGCCTGCCAGGCGTAAAAATAAAATTTATCTTGATTACCTGCAGAACAGAAGGGGACAAACTCTTGCTGCACCTTATTGTGTTAGACCAAAGCCAGGCGCTACCGTTTCTACTCCTTTGGAATGGGAAGAAGTAAAAGATGGCTTGCATCCTTCTCAATTCAATATCAGAAATATCTTTGAGAGGCTGAAAGAGAAAGGAGATATTTTTAAAGGAATAATGGGAAAGGGGGCGGATATTGAAAAGGCACTGAAGAAACTGAAAAGGTAGTTGACAATTGACAGTCAGCAATAGACAAGTTTGTCTATTGCTGACTGTCAATTGTCAATTTTAAGAATTACTTCTTTTTGCTAGCATTCAATGTGCTGTCAATCATTTGAGCTTTCATGTAATGCTCTCTTAAAGTAGGCAATGTTTTTTCTGCCAATGCTTTTAAGTCAGCATCCTCGCTATTCTTAGCGATATCTTCAAAATCTTCCACAGCATCTTTATGATCATCTACCATGCTTTTCATATATTTTTTGTCGAAGTCTTTTCCTTTTGCAGTGCTTAGATTTTTGACTTTATCTTTTCCGTCGTCATCCAATGAATCAGGGATCATTACATTCTTTTGCATTGCCAGTTGCTTTAATTCTTTATTGGCTTTATCATGATCCATCACCATATGATGACCGAATTCTTTCACATCTTTTGACATGCCTTTTTCATTTGCCAGTTTCCCCAGTTGCACTTCAAGCATGCCATTATTGGCAGCTTCCTTAATAAAATCTTTTTCTTTGTCTGATAAGCCCTTTTTCTCTTCGGCTTTAGGCATAGTATCCTGTTTTGCAGTTTCCTGATTTTCTGATTTTTTCTCGCAGGAATACACGATTAATAATGCAGCAAATGCAAAAAATATTAGAGATAGTTTTTTCATATATGGGAGATTTTAAAATTAACAAATCAAA
>JAIERY010000095.1 GCA_019746425.1 Cytophagaceae bacterium | reverse complement strand
GGCAGAGGAGGATCTGATTATTCCGCTTCTATTTTTGGTGCAGCGCTTGATGCGGATGAAATAGAAATATGGACGGATGTGGACGGAGTTATGACAGCTGATCCTAAAAAAGTGAAGCGTGCTTTTACGCTTTCAGGAATCTCTTATCAGGAGGCCATGGAAATGTCTCATTTCGGAGCCAAAGTAATTTACCCTCCTACTTTGCAGCCGGCTTTTGCGAAAAAAATCCCTATCTGGATAAAAAATACTTTTAATCCTGAGCATGAGGGTACCCTGATCAGCGAGAAGACTCAAGCCAATGATTTCCTGATCAAGGGGATTTCATCTATAGAAAATATCGCATTGATCAATCTGCAGGGAAGCGGTATGGTTGGAGTGGCAGGTGTTTCCGGACGTTTATTTAATACCCTGGCCAAGAATAATATCAATGTGATTTTAATCACCCAGGCATCCTCTGAGCATTCCATATGTTTTGTGGTGGATCCTAAAGATGCATATAAAGCTAAAGATGCGATTGAAGAAGAATTTTCTGTAGAAATTAATTCAGGAAAAATAGACAAGGTGATTATTCATAGCAATCTTTCGATTATTGCAATAATCGGAGAGAATATGAAAAATACCAGGGGGATTTCCGGGAAATTATTTTCCTCTCTTGGAAAGAATGGTATTAATGTTATTGCTATTGCGCAGGGATCTTCCGAGTTAAACCTCTCTGTAGTAATCAATACAGCAGACCTTTCAAAAGCTTTAAACTCTTTGCACGAAGCTTTTTTCCTTTCGGATGTGAAGACATTAAACCTGTTTGTAGTCGGGCTTGGGCTGATAGGAGGAACTTTGTTGAAGCAGATTCATAAGACGTCTTCTTATTTACTAAAAGAGAAAAATCTTAAAATAAATCTGATCGGTATTTCCAACAGTAAAAAAATGCTTATTGATCCGAATGCTATTTCACTTGCAAACTGGAAGGATAAGCTTGAGCAGGCAGGGGAGAAAAGTAAGCTCAGTGATTTTGTTACTCAGATGAATAATCTTAATCTTCAAAATACTGTGTTTGTGGATTGTACCAGCAGCAAAGATGTGATTATGCATTATGAGGAGATACTGAAGTCTACGATTTCTATCGTTACACCAAACAAGCTTGCCAACTCAGGGAAGTATTCTGATTATCAGAAATTACAGTCTGCCGCAACGAAGCATGGGGTGAAATTTTTATATGAGACAAATGTTGGCGCTGGTCTTCCTGTAATCAACACTTTGAAAGACTTAAAATACAGCGGTGATAAAATATTAAGGATAGAAGGAATTCTGTCAGGAACGCTTTCTTATATCTTTAATACTTTCAAAGGCGATAAAAAATTCAGCGATGTAGTGAAGGAAGCGAAAGAAAAAGGATATACCGAACCTGATCCGCGTGACGACCTGAATGGAATGGATGTGGCAAGAAAAATATTGATCCTTGCAAGAGAAGCGGAAGCAGAGCTAGAGTTTAATGATGTGGATGTGGAAAATATTCTTCCTGAGTCCTGCAGGAAAGCAAAGACAGTTGATGCCTTCTTTGCAGAGCTTGAAAAAAATAATCATGTTTTTGCGAAAAGGAGAGATGAAGCAGATAAAAAAGGAAAAGTACTAAGGTTTATTGCCAAGTATGAAAACAAGAAAGCCACTGTCAGCCTTGAGTCTGTAGATTCCACTCATCCTTTTTATTCTTTATCCGGAAGCGATAATATGATATCCTTCACAACAGAAAGATACAAAGAAAGGCCTTTGGTAATTAAAGGACCTGGCGCGGGTGCGGAGGTAACTGCTGCAGGAGTATTTGCGGAAATTATAACCATTAGTAATTATTTAAAGAGTTAACGCTGAAAGCTCAAATTGGAAAGCTCAAAGTTAATTGCTTTAAGCTTTACGCTTTAAAAATATGAAAGAAAGTATCAAAGTATTTGCGCCTGCAACTGTAGCCAATGTGGCTTGCGGTTTTGATATTTTGGGTTTTGCAGTAGAAAATCCCGGGGATGAAGTTATATTAAAACTCAAACCAGGTTCGGGTATAAAAATTACAAAGATTACCGGTGATGAAGGAAGGTTGTCTCGTGACGCTGAAAAAAATACAGTAGGAGTATCTATCAGTAATTTTCTGAAACACATTGATTCGAAACAGGGTATAGAGATCTCTCTTAATAAGAAAATGCCTCTGGGTAGCGGTTTGGGTTCCAGTGCAGCCAGCGCAGTGGCGGGAGTGTTTGCAGTCAATCAATTGCTTGGAATGCCTATGAGCCAGGAGGATTTACTCCCATTTGCAATGGAGGGAGAAAGAATTGCCTGTGGTTCTGCTCATGCTGATAACGTCGCACCGTCTTTGCTGGGAGGTTTTGTGCTTATTCGTAGCTATGATCCATTGGATATTATCAGAATACCAACACCAAAAAATCTTTATTGCACTATAATACATCCGCAGATAGAAGTGCAGACAAGAGATGCCAGAGAAATTCTTAAGAAGCAGATTCTGCTTAAGGATGCCGTTATTCAATGGGGTAACGTAGCTGGATTGATTGCCGGACTTATGAAATCCGATTATGAACTGATTGGAAGGTCTATGCATGATGTTATTGTGGAACCTATCAGAGCAATATTGATCCCCGGGTTTGAAGATGTGAAAAGAAATGCCAAAGAAGCAGGTGCCTTGGGTTGCGGTATTTCAGGATCTGGTCCATCTATATTCGCTTTGAGTAAAGATGAGAAGACAGCTAAGAAGGCGGGTGAAAAAATGAAAGAAATTTTCGCCGACCTGAAAATAGGGAGCGACCTTTATGTCTCTAAGATTAATAATTCAGGACCGCAGATACTGGATTAAAGTTGAATTATGAATGTTGAATTTTGAATTGAAGTCAGAAGTAGGAGGTGGAAGTATGAAGCCAATGACCAATGACTAATGACCATAGCATGAAATTATACAGCACCAAAAACAGAGCAGTTGAAGTAAGTTTGGAAGAGGCAGTCTTTAAAGGTTTGCCGGATGATAATGGCTTGTTTATGCCTACTTTCATTCCAAAATTAGATGAGAAGTTTTTCAGTAATATCGATAAGCTTTCTTTTCAGGAGATTGCTTATGGAGTGACCAATACCTTAATTGGTTCAGATATTCCCTCTTCTGAAATAAAAAAAATAATCTCTGATGTAATCACTTTTGATGCTCCGGTGATTTCAATCGAGGAGAATGTTCATGTGCTGGAATTATTCCATGGACCTTCCCTGGCATTCAAAGACTTTGGCGCCAGGTTTATGGCAAGGCTTATGTCTTATTTTCTGGAGAAGAAAAAAAGAGAAATAAATATTTTGGTGGCTACATCGGGCGATACAGGAAGCGCAGTGGCTCAGGGATTTTTCCGCATGCCGGGTATAAAGGTTACTATATTATATCCGAGTAAAAAAGTAAGCGATATACAGGAGAAGCAATTAACCACCTTAGGGAATAATATTACAGCCCTTGAGGTGGATGGAACATTTGATGACTGTCAGAGATTGGTGAAAGAAGCTTTCCTGGATAAGGAGCTTAATCAGAAAATGATGCTGACTTCTGCGAACTCTATTAATATAAGTCGCCTCATTCCTCAGTCATTCTATTATTTTCATGCTTATGCAAAGCTGAAAAATAAAAATAAACCGGTGGTATTTTCTGTGCCAAGCGGCAACTTTGGAAACCTGTGCGGAGGTTTGATTGCTAAGAGAATGGGTTTGCCTATTGAAAAATTTATTGCATCTACTAATGTAAATGACATTGTGCCTCAGTATTTGTTAAACGGCATTTTTCAGCCCAGGCCTTCTGTAAAAACTATTTCCAATGCCATGGATGTTGGCAATCCCAGCAATTTTGCAAGGCTTCTGGCATTGTATGATAATGACCTGGAAAAGGTTAAAAATGATCTGAAAGGTAAAAGATATACCGATGCAGAAACAGCCAAAGCAATCAAGGAGGTTTATGCAAGCCAAAATTATATTATGGATCCGCATGGTGCGGTCGCTTACCTTGGATTAAAAGGATATCTTAAAGAATCCGGTTCAAAAGCCAATGGAGTTTTTCTTGCAACAGCTCACCCCTCTAAATTTATCGAAGTAGTGGAAGAAATAATTGGAAAAAAGATCGAGTTACCAGAGAAATTAAAAGAAACTGTTCGGAAAGAAAAAAAATCGACTCTCTTACACCCTGACTTAAAATCACTTAAGAGTTTCCTTCTCCAACCTGTGGAAAATACTCTATAGGCATTAAAATCCCATTTTAAATCCAATAATTATTAGACAGCTTAAAACTGTTTATTACCTTTTTAGAAATTTTTCTTAAAGAATTTCTAAAACTTCTTTTTTCTCCTCTGGAATCGAATATTTTCCCTGAAAAAGTTGTTTTGAATAAGCAGAATAGATGCAATTGGTAAAAGCTTAATAAGCCTAAAGAACTAGGAAATATTATATAAAAAAGCGCAAAGTAGTCTTTTTAAGCTTACTGATTAAAATCACATTTAAATAATTTTGTTTGTGCAGAATTTAATCCAAAATATAAGGACTATAAGAAAACAGAAAGGTATAAGCCAGGAGTCTGTCGCATACGATCTGGATATTGATTACTCAACTTATGGTAAGATTGAAAGGGGACAAATTGCACTCACCGTTGATCGTCTGCAGAAAATTTCCAAAATACTTGGTGTAACAGTAGAAGAGCTTTACCAGTGGCATGAGATTTCCACCAAGCCATCTGATATAAAAGACACTGAAGGAGAAAGTATTGTATTAAAAGAGCTTAGAGCCAAGCTTCACAAATGTCAGTTGGAACTTGAAGCTGCCAAAAGAGAGGTTTCTCTTATTCACGAGCAATTGAAAGACAAAGAAAAGATTATAGAATTGCTGGAAAATAAGCTTTCTAAGCCCCGATAAGGCCCTTTTTAGGCCTTTTTTGTCTCCAGACCGCTGTTTTGATATAGCTAATCACAAGATAAATTCTTACATTGTGTTCACATTATCAATATTTTATCTATTATGAACACAGGTACAGTAAAATTTTTTAATGAAAGCAAAGGTTATGGTTTCATTAAAGATGAAAGTTCCCAACAGGAAATCTTCGTTCATGTAAGTGGTTTGAAGGATAAGGTAAGACAAAATGACAAGGTTACTTTCAACATTGTAGAAGGAAAAAAAGGCATGAATGCCGTTAATGTAAAGAAAGTATAGTTTCATTACATTTTTTTGTTTCTTCCCATTAAAGGCCCTCAAAATAAATTTTGAAGGCCTTTTTATTTATTTTTTTACAAAATGAATTTTTCGGCTGGTAGAATGGTTGTATAGATAATCATGGAGAAAATTCATGGTTGAATAAGTTAAGGTTATTAATTCAAAAGAGCCCTCTGAGAAATCAGAGGCTTTTTTGTTTCAGATCAATTGAATCAAAAGAAATCTCATTCATGCATTTGAAGTGGATGAGGGGACATTTCGGATATCCTATTTTGCTGCATGGCCTGCACTTAAGATTTGCTCTTTCAAGTATGTGGTATTTGGTCTGGTAAGGATACATCCCAAATTCAGGTACAGTATTGCCCCAGATAGAATAAATTTCTTTTTTAAAAGCAGAGGCGATATGCATTAAGCCTGTATCATGGGAAAAAACTTTAGTAGCCTCTTTAACGATGCTGGCCGATTGGTTGAGTGAATATTTCCCACAGGCATTAAAAATTATATTTTTATTATTCTCTTTTAATTTTTGCTCTACATAATCACCTGCAATTTTGTCATTATGATCTCCTAAAAGAATAATAGGCAGATTAATCTTTTTGCATAACTCAACAATCCTTTCTTTAGGAAGTTTTTTAGTGTTATGCTGAGCTCCGATAGCAAAAGCAATATATCCATTACGATGCGTCTCAGGAAAATCAGATAGATTCACCATGTCTTTTTCATTCATAAAATAATCCAGCCCCTCATTGTCATTTTTCACAGCCAGCTTTTCTACAACTTTCATATATCTGTCTACAATATGAATTTTCGGAAGCTTATTGATTTTTAAATTTACCAATAACCATTTTTTAAAATTCAGCTTATCAAAAGTATATGATTTTTTATTCAGGGAAGTTTTGATAATAAATGACCTCAGGTTTCTGTGAAGGTCTATGACTGTATCAAAATTTTCTTTTTTCAAACGGGAGATCAGATCGCTTAAATCGTCTTCAAGAAAATGAAATTTATCAATATAGGGATTATGTTCCAGTACAGATTTGAATTTTGACTTAGTACAGTAATGAAGCTCCGCCCCGGGAATCTGTTTTTTTATATTGCGTACTACAGGCGTAGTAAGGACAATGTCGCCGATAGAAGAAAATCTGATGATTAAAATTTTAGGCATGGGAAAATTAATTGCTAAATTGTTTAATTGTAAAATTGACTAGAGAGCAAGTAACTATTTAGCAATTTAACAATTAGACAATTATTTAAGAAAGGCTGACTTTTTTTTCAAAAAATACGCTTCAATTTCTTTCAGCGTCAAGGCATTCAAAGTCATTTCTTTTGTCAGGCAGGCTTTCTTTGCTACCTGTACCCCATAATGCATATCCCAATAGCCTTCCATCTCATGTGCATCGGGATTAATAGCTATCATAATTTTCTTCTCAAGCGCATATCTTATCCATTTCCATTCCATATCCAAACGTCTGGGATTTGCGTTAATTTCAATAGATACATTATTGGCTGCGCAGGCCTCGATCACTTTTTTATAATCAATTGGGTAACCTTCTCTTTTTAATAGTAATCTTCCCGTCGCGTGTCCGAGAATAGTGGTGTATGGATTTTCTATGGCTTTAATCAATCTTGCAGTAGCTTTTTCCTCACTCATTTTGAGATTGGTATGAACAGAAGCTACAATAAAGTCAAAACTTGCAAGAACGTTATCTGCATAATCAAGCTCCCCGTCATTTAAAATATCCGATTCAATGCCTTTTAAAATTTTAAAAGGTGCCATTTTCTTATTTAGCTTATCGATTTCTTCATGCTGTTCAATAATTCTTTTTTCATGCATGCCATTGGCATAAAATGCTGCTTTGGAATGATCAGAAATGCCCAGGTATTCAAAGCCTAATTCTTTGCAGTATACAGCCATTTGCTCCAATGTATGCATTCCATCACTGTAGGTCGAATGGTTATGTAAAATCCCTTTCAGATCCTGGTAGGCCACCAGCTGCGGAAGTTTATTTTCCCTGGCCAGTTCGATTTCATTTAATCCCTCTCTCAGTTCAGGAATAATATATGGGAAGCCTATTGATTCATAAATTTCTTTTTCGCTTGAAAAATCTTTCTTTCTCAGAGATTGTAAAATAGTTTCTCCTTTACCTTCGCTTAACAAATGATTTTTGGAGGAAGAGTGTATTAGTAGTTCTGCCGCAAACTTTTTTCTGGGATAAATTTTGATCTCTGTCTTTGCGCCTGAAATCTTTTCTGTGCCTCTCCATGCAAATGGACCTGAAGTTTTAACATCTTTTTCCAGGTTGGAAATTTTATTCAATTGGTCCAGAACTTTTTCCGTTTCATCTGATCCGATGATTAGCTGAATGGTCTCAACTACTTCCAGGCATCGTCTGATATCGCCGGAGACAGAAACAGTTTCCAGTTTTAATTTTTCTTTAAGCGTTTTTTCAAGATTGAGTGCTATTTTTTCTACTTCCGCGTATAAGAATTTTTCTTTGTGTGCTTCTGCAAACTGTAGAGAAAGTTTGATAGACTCCTGTGTTTTTTCGCCAAAGCCCTTTAGCTGAGATACTTTATTTTCATTGCATGCAGCAAGAAGATCTTCTTTGGTTTGAACGCTAAGTTCTTTCCAGATAGTTCTTACTTTTTTCGGACCTATGCCTTTAATGTTTAGCATTTCTATAACACCCTGGGGGGTTTTGGCAGTGAACTCTGCAAACTCTTTGAAACTTCCCGTGGTATTCAGCTCAATAATTTTGGCGGCTATTCCTTTTCCGATACCCTCAATAGATTCCAGTTCAGCTTGTGAAAGAATGGATAGATCCTGGGTACATTTTTCCAGGTTAAAAACGGCATTCTGATATCCTCTTATTTTAAAAGGATTTTCTTCATGCAGTTCCATTAATTGCCCTACAAGCCTGAAAATCTCTATAATTTCTGTGTTAGTCACTATGCAATATATTTATTTAAATCAACGTTTACTTTTTATAAGAGTTCGGTATCAACACTTACAATAGCAATAAGATGAAGACGATAATAACATTATTTTTTTACTTTTTTTTGATGATAGCCAATGTTTTTTTCCTACTTGAATCTGAAGAAAAGAGTACACTGCCTGAAAATAAATCTGAATCACGCGGATTTATCTGTGAGAAAAGCATGGACTTTACCCCTGAGCTTTCATTCTACAATTTTATTAAATAATCTCCTTATTAATTATTGGAAATTATATCTTTGATGATATTTAATCAAAGAAAATTTCTATGAATTACTGGTTAGTAAAGTCCGAGCCTTCTACCTATTCTTTTGATCAGCTTCTAAAAGACAAACAAACTGTATGGGACGGTGTAAGAAACTTCGCTGCAAGAAATCATTTGAGAGCGATGAAGAAAGGAGATCTGGTTTTATTTTATCATAGTAATGAAGGAAAAGATATTGTCGGTATAGCCAAAGTACTTAAAGAAAATTATCCTGATCCTACTGCAAAAGAAGGAGACTGGTCTGTCGTAGAGTTGGGCCCGCATAAACAACTAAAGCAATCAGTTACGCTTGAGCAGGTAAAAAAAGAGAAGCGCTTAAAGGATATGGCTTTAATAAGGCTGTCACGACTTTCTGTGCAGCCGGTGAAGCAAGAGGAATTTAATTTAATCTTAGAATTAGCGAATAGTTAACAATTGACAAATATTGTTCACTGTCAATTGTCAACTGCCAACTTTTTACATATATTTGCCAAACTTTCCGGCTAAATGCAGAAAAGACTTGTCATAGATAGCCAGCTTTTAAACATCACTATTGATCGCCTTTGCCAGCAGCTGATCGAAAATCATAATAATTTTGAAGATTCAGTCATTTTAGGCCTCCAGCCGCGCGGAGTATTTTTAGCTGAAAGAATTACCCAAAAACTTAAAAAGCTTTTAAAGAAAGAGATCAATTTGGGCTACCTGGATGTGACTTTCTACCGCGATGATTTCCGTAAAAAGGATACTCCGCTTATCGCCAATGAGACAAAAGTTCCTTTCCTTGTAGAAGATAAAAAAGTAATACTGGTAGATGATGTGCTTTATACAGGCCGTTCGGTAAGAGCAGCCATGGATGCCATGATCGCATTTGGCAGACCTAAGAAAGTAGAATTATTAGTGCTTGTAGACCGAAAGTACAGCAGAGATCTTCCGATACAGCCAAACTACAGAGGCATTGACGTAAATTGCCTGGAGTCTGAAAAAGTCTGGGTGGAATTAAAAGAGCAAGGATTGGAAAACGATAATATCTGGCTTATAACAAAGAATAAAACCTGATGCAGCAGCTAAGTGTCAAACACCTACTTGGTATTAAAGACCTCACAGCAGAGGATATTCATCTTATTTTTGAAACAGCTGATAATTTTAAGCAAGTAATTAACCGTCCTATTAAAAAAGTACCCTCGCTGCGAGACATTACAATTGCCAATGTATTTTTTGAAAACTCTACCCGTACCAGATTGTCTTTTGAACTTGCTGAAAAAAGATTGTCGGCCGATGTAATTAATTTTTCTTCTTCATCCAGCTCTGTCAAAAAAGGCGAAACCTTGCTTGATACGGTTAATAATATTCTTGCCATGAAAGTGGATATGATTGTGATGCGCCATAGCAGCGTTGGGTCCCCACACTTTCTTGCGAAGCATGTGAAATGTAAAATTGTAAATGCCGGAGACGGTACACATGAACATCCCACACAGGCTTTGCTTGATGCTTTTTCTATCAGAGAAAAACTCGGAGATGTGGCAGGAAAGAAAGTTTGTATTTTCGGAGATATCCTTCATTCCAGAGTAGCGCTGTCTAATATTTTCGCTTTGCAGAAACTGGGAGCGCAGGTGATGGTATGCGGACCAAAAACTTTATTGCCCACTTATATCCAGGAACTTGGAGTAAAAATAGAATTAAATCTTCGCAAAGCTCTGGAGTGGTGTGATGTTGCAAACGTGCTGAGGATACAACTGGAAAGGCAAACTATTAAATATTTCCCTTCACTCAGGGAATATTCATTGTATTATGGGATAAATAAGACCTTGCTGGATTCTCTTAAAAAAGAAATTGTAATCATGCATCCTGGTCCTATAAACCGCGGGGTAGAGATAACAAGTGACGTAGCTGACTCTAAGCATTCAATAATTTTAAATCAGGTTGAGAATGGTGTGGCGATCAGAATGGCAGTGTTGTATTTGCTGGCAGGAGCTTCCAATAATTAACGATCATTTTTTTAATATTTTTTTAGTCCGGGGATCTTTCTTTGGGCTATTTTATTTTTAACACCAAAACAAAAAAGCAGATTGCTCTGCTTTTATAAGACAAATTAAGATCTTATTAATATTCCGAACGTTGATTAAAGCTAAAGTAAATACCGAAAATTATATGTTCTGTAATTCCATTAATCTTGTACTCTACTTTCTCATTTCCAAAATCGACCACCTCGCATAGCTCGCCCTTCTCATTCACACAAAGTTCAGAAAGAAGAGTATTGGGACGGTTACCCTGATTATTTTTTTCCTCTTTCATATATTCGCCCTCCCTCTATATTTATCTAACCTATATCGAAGAGATAAAGTTTGGTTCCTGCACCAAATCACCTGAAATTATGTATCTTTATAATCTGTATGGTAAAGGCTTTTCAATCCATTTTATCAGTATTTTTACTAGTCTATGCTAGTGCCGCATCCGATGCCGGCTACACATCTGTATTTAATGCAAAATCCCCTGCGGGAATTTATGGTACATCAGATTTTAATACTGTAAAAATATTTCCTAACCCTTTCAACAATACATGTAAGATCGAATATGAGTTAAAGGAGTCTGCACAGGTAAGAATAGAATTGTATGATTTACTTGGTGTGAAAGTGCTGGAAATAGAAAATGCATTTCAGAGTCCGGGCAATTTTTCTTACCCGATTAATATTACCCAAAAAGGAATTTTTATTCTGCAGCTTAAGATTAAAGACCAGTTGAGAAGCTACAAGCTGGTGAATAATTAAAACTGAAATCTTTTTAAAGAAGTCTTGTCAAAGGTCCATTCGGGCGTGTACAGTTCCGAATCAATTTTAGTACTGTACCAGGGGCTAAGCTTTTCATTGTTGAAGTTTTTCAGAATATGAATATCCTGTGCTGGCATATAGCTTTGTGAGATCATAAATATTTTTTCTCCCGTTTTTTTATTTTCTGCCATATCTACTATAGTCACCGCATGTCCTGGAAAACCTCCTTTGATAAATACATCTCCGATTTTCATTTCATTTATGTTCACTGCTTTTAATTCCTGGCTCAGAGAATATGTTCCGCAATACCGGAATACAGTTTTCATATAGCTTTTAAAATTTTCGTAGGATGTCCCTGTAGTTCCAGTCTTAGCCCAGGTAACTTTGTTCCCGTTTATCTTAGGTCTGTAACCTTCTGTCCATTTTACCCAACTCGCATTAGCGCCGCTGGTAAATTTAAAATTGATCTTATCGTATTTTTTGATCGAGTAAAGATATTCTGCCCGAAGTCTCATGCATGCATCAGCACACTGTTGGAGGTCTTCTTTTCCGCCAGCATCGATATCAATGACTGCAGCGTGCACATCCTGTCTGGATTTTTCTTCACCGTTGTATAAATTTACCCTGCTTCCCTCTGCTTTTAAAGGTAGGTGACGCAGCCAGTCTCCAAAAGAATTTTTTTCTACAGAAATTCTTTCAAATCCTTCCGGTAAACCTATTCTGTTAACGATATTATTTTTAGGATTGTATTTACTAACCCACGAGTATTTGTTGTGAACTGAGCTGTCAAAGGTGGTGTTTCTGAATTTAGAAGTAATACCCTCAGGATTTTTACCTTCCATGAATTGCTGGCAGGCTAGAAAAATGAAGGCTGCGAGAGGAAGAAAAAGCGTTTTGGTAAACTTTAACATAAACACTGTTGTTTTAATAAATGTATTAATTAACGATATTTTCCTAATTTTGATCAGCTTGCCATTTCCGGATTATAAGCTTAATAAATATATAATTAACTAAAATTATACCAAATCTTAAGAGGCCACCCGATGATTTATAATACTATCATACAAACCATAGGAAATACCCCGCTAGTGAAGTTGAATAAAATCAACAAGGGAATAAAGGGTACTATACTTGTTAAAATTGAATACTTCAACCCTGGTAATTCTGTCAAAGACAGGATGGCCCTTAAAATGGTGGAGGATGCAGAGAAAGCAGGGATACTGAAACCAGGCGGAACCATTATTGAAGGTACTTCCGGAAATACAGGGATGGGATTGGCGCTTACAGCCATTTCACGCGGATATAAATGTGTCTTTACTACTACAGATAAACAATCAAAAGAAAAGATAGATGTTCTCAGGGCGCTCGGTGCCGAAGTTATCATTTGTCCGACCAATGTTCATCCGAAGGATCCGAGATCTTATTATTCCACTGCCGCAAGACTAAATAAGGAAACTCCCAATTCTTTTTACCCAAATCAATATGATAATCTTTCCAATAGTGTAGCTCACTATGAAACTACTGGCCCGGAGATATGGAGGGATACAGAAGGTAAGGTAACGCACTACGTAGCTGGTGTGGGAACAGGAGGAACCATGTGCGGTGTCTCCAAATTTTTAAAAGAGAAGAATAAAAATATAAAAGCGATAGGTATCGACACCTATGGTTCTGTTTTCAAAAAATATAAAGAAACAGGAGTGTTTGATGAGAATGAAATTTATCCATACGGTACCGAAGGCATTGGCGAGGATATACTTCCTCAAAACGTAGACTTTAAGCTCATTGATCAGTTTATTAAAGTCACAGACAAAGATGCTGCTATTATGACAAGAAGGCTTGCGAGAGAAGAAGGTATGTTTGTGGGATGGTCCAGCGGCTCTGCTGTATTCGGAGGTCTGGAATATGCCCGGGAAAATTTTAAAAGCGACAGCGATGTCATGGTAATTATTCTTCCTGATCATGGCACAAGGTATCTTGGGAAAATCTATAATGATAGCTGGATGAGGGATCATGGCTATATCGAGTCAAGGGAATTTGCTACCGCCAAAGATATCATTGCAGCAAAATCGAAGGACGGTGCATTGATCACTGTCAATAAAAATGAAAAAGTAATCGATGCTATTTCAAAGCTTAGCAAGACAGGAATTTCCCAGGCGCCGGTAATGGACAAAGACCAGATCGTAGGCAGTCTTACCGATAATAAAATCCTCAGGATGCTTATTGATGATCCGGCTATCAAAAGCAAGACAGTAGGAGATGTAATGGATGCCCCTTTTACTTTTGTAGGACTCGATAATACAGTCGATGTGCTAGCTTCTTTAATCACCAGGGATAATTCAGCATTACTGGTAAGAGATGAGAAAAACCATGTGCATATCATCACACAGGCAGACCTGCTGATGGCAATTAACAAATAGTGAAGTTTTTCAGAATGATATTTGTTTAACTTTGTTTTATCGATAAAAAAGCATATTGCGACCCTGAAAAGATATTTATTTTTTGCCTGAACGAGCCATGAATTTTATTTCACTAAAAAGCCACTTGCCGTTTCCGTCTTAACAGTTTTTTCCTATTTTTAGAAGTTTTTTGAGAGGGAAAACACCTCCCGTGTCAGTTATCTCGCAAAAATAGTATTTAATCAATAAATTTTGAATTATTCCAAGTCTAATGGGCGCTCAGCTTAAAAAAATTGAGAGGCTACTGGTTGCCAATCGTGGAGAAATTGCCATAAGGATTTTCCGCGCGGCTTCTGAATTAAAAATCAGAACTGTAGCCATGTATACTTATGAGGACAGATATTCTTTACATAGGTATAAAGCCGATGAAGCATACCAGATTGGAAAAGACAATGACCCCTTAAAACCCTATCTAGACATAGAGAGCATCATCAAACTTGCCAAGAGAAGAAATATAGATGCTATACATCCGGGATATGGATTTCTTTCCGAGAATGTGCAGTTTGCCAGAAGGTGTAAAGAAGAGGGAATTATTTTTGTTGGTCCGGAGCCGGAAGTAATGGAACAGCTGGGCGATAAAGTAGCTGCTAAAAATGTGGCTATCCAGGCAAAGGTTCCTATTATCGAAGATAGCAAAGAGCCTCTGACAGATGTTTCCATTGCGAAAAAAGAAGCAAAAAGAATTGGATACCCTGTTATGATCAAGGCTGCAGCAGGCGGAGGAGGAAGGGGTATGCGTGTAGTTAGAGATGAATCGCTTATTGAAAGAGCTTATAACGATGCAAGGAATGAAGCGAAGAAAGCATTCGGAGATGATACAGTGTTCATAGAGAAATTCATTGACAGGCCAAAGCATATTGAAGTCCAGTTGATGGGAGATAATTTTGGAAACCTCGTGCACCTGTATGAAAGAGATTGCTCTGTGCAGAGGAGATTTCAGAAGGTAGTGGAAGTGGCTCCATGTCCGGTTTTGAAAGAAGAGACCAAGCAAAAAATTTATGAGTATGCACTGTCTATCGGAAAGAAAGTCAACTACAACAATGTTGGCACGGTAGAATTTTTAGTAGATCAGAATGAAAATATTTTCTTCATTGAAGTAAATCCCCGTATCCAGGTAGAACATACGATCACCGAGGAAGTAACGGGAGTGGATATTGTCCGGTCGCAGATTCATATAGCGCGTGGACACCGGTTGTCAGATGCCTGCATTTACATTACCAAACAGGAAGATGTAAAGCTGAATGGTTTTGCCATTCAATGTCGGGTTACCACAGAAGATCCAGCCAATGGATTCAAGCCTGATTACGGAACTATCATTGCATATAGAAACGCCGGAGGGTTTGGAATAAGACTGGATGAAGGAAGTTCTTATCCCGGTGTGAAAATATCTCCCTTCTTCGATTCCATGTTGGTGAAAGTCTCTGCATCTGGCAGAACATTGCGTGGTGCAAGTGAAAGATTGCATAGAACACTGCGTGAATTCAGGATACGCGGAGTGAAAACCAATATAGGTTTTCTTGAAAATGTAATTACCCATCCGATTTTCAATAAAGGAGAGGCGACAGTAAAATTCATTGAAGAGCATCCTGAACTTTTCCAGATAGCAAGAAGACTTGACAGGGGTACCAAGACTTTACTTTACCTGGCCAATGTTACAGTCAATGGCAACCCTGACGTAAAAGTAATTGATCCTCATAAAAAATTCAGAACACCTGTAGTTCCTGACTATGAAAAATATGCTCCGTACCCTGAGGGGACAAAGCAGAAGCTGAAAAAATTAGGGAGGGACGGATTTATAAAATGGTTGAAAGATACCAAAGAAATTCAGTACACCGATACTACTTTCCGTGACTCGCATCAATCCCTGCTTGCTACAAGGGTACGAACCATGGATATGGTGAAAGTGGCCGAGAGCTTTGCAAAAAATCATCCACAGGTGTTTTCAATGGAAGTCTGGGGAGGCGCTACCTTTGATGTAGCCTTGAGATTTTTGCACGAATGTCCATGGAGACGTTTGCAGCTGCTGCGTGAATCCATTCCCAATATTCTTTTTCAAATGCTTATCAGAGGATCGAATGCAGTTGGATACAAAGCATACCCGGACAACCTGATTGAAAAATTCATTGAAGAAGCCTGGAAAAACGGAATAGATATTTTCCGGATATTTGATTCACTCAACTGGCTTGAAGCGATGAAAGTGAGTATCAAAGCGGTGCGTGAGAGAACAGAGGGAATCGCAGAAGCAGCGATATGCTATACCGGCGAAGTACGTAACTCAGAAAAGTATACCCTGCAATATTACCTTGAGATGGCAAGGCAGCTGGAAGATGAAGGAGCACACATTCTTGCAATAAAAGATATGGCGGGATTGCTCAAACCTTACTCAGCTGAGTACCTCATCAAGGAACTGAAAAAAGCAGTAGATATTCCTATCCATCTTCATACTCATGATACTTCTTCCATTCAGGCGGCAACTTATTTAAAAGCAGTAGATGCCGGAGTAGATGTGATAGATGTAGCGATTGGTTCCATGTCAGGTTTGACATCGCAGCCGAATTTTAATTCAATTGTTGCAGCGCTTCAGGGACATGAGAGAGAATTGAAATTCAATCTCGAAGCTTTGAATCAGTATTCCAATTATTGGGAGGATGTAAGAGAATTTTATTATCCATTCGAGTCTGATCTGAAATCGGGTACTGCTGAAGTATATGAGAACGAAATTCCTGGCGGACAATATTCCAATCTTCGTCCGCAGGCGGAGTCGTTAGGACTTGGAAAAAAATTCCATAAGATCAAGAAGAACTACGCAGAGGTAAATAAATTATTCGGAGACATTGTAAAAGTAACGCCTAGCTCAAAAGTAGTAGGAGATATGGCTTTGTTTATGACGTCCAATAATTTAAAAGCCAAAGATGTTATTGAAAAAGGACAGACACTTTCCTTTCCGGAGTCAGTAAAGGATTTCTTCAAAGGTGGCTTAGGTCAGCCTTATAAAGGATTTCCGAAGCAGTTACAGGATATTATTTTAAAAGGAGAGAAGCCAATCAAAGGCAGACCGAATGATGTGCTGGAGCCAGTGAATTTCGACGAAGAGTTCAGAGAGTTTCAGGCAAAATTCGGATTCCATTACACCTTCCTGGATTACCTTTCGTATACCATGTATCCGAAAGTATTTGAATCCTATTACTTGCATAATGAACAATTCGGGGATGTTTCCAATATTGCATCACCGGCGTTTTTCTATGGGCTGAAATACAATGAGGAAATACTTGTAAAAATCGGCAGCGGAAAGACCATTATTGTGAAAATGCTGTATTGTTCGGAGGCAGATGAAAACGGCTTAAGAACAGTTTATTTTGAACTCAACGGACAAACCAGAAAAGTACAGATAAAAGATAATTCGGTGCAGGCTGCCAAACCTGTTCATAAAAAAGCTGAAAGAGATAAAGAGATAGGAGCACCCTTACAGGGAAAACTTGGAAGTATATTAGTTAAGCCAGGAGATCAGGTGAAAGAAAATACTCCCTTGTTCGTTATTGAAGCGATGAAGATGGAGACAACAATTGCTTCCAATTATGAGGGGAAAATAAAGGTGGTTCATCTGGCAGAAGGTGAAATGGTGGAGCAAGATGATTTGGTCTTAGAATTTGAATAACATAAATAATACAATATGAAAAAGTTAGTTTTAATGTTTTGTCTATCAGTTTTTATTTTGGCTGCCTGCAGTACAGGTCATAAAAGTCAGAGCTGGCATCCACGTACCGGTAAGCCAATGAAAAAAGGCCACAATCATTGATTAAATGATGGCTTTGATAAAGATTTTTTAGTTTATTAAAGCCATTTTTCATTTTATCGACAGTTACGTTCTGTAAATCATTCCGCAACTCCGGAGCACTATGCTCCTGGTCAGTGACAAAGCATTAACCTGATAGCATTTCAAACATTCTTTGTTCCTGCAGGTAGTCCCTCAATACTCTGAGCTTTAAAGTCGTTTGAATATCAAATACTTGCCATAACGAGAATTATTTTAATTAAATAATAGGGTAAAATAGAGTTTTCCATTCTATTGAGCTTCTGGCCAGAAAAAACTATATTTGATTATGAAGAGAATAGTCATAGCCATTGATGGATATTCTGCATGCGGTAAAAGTACCACCGCCAAAGCAGTTGCCTCCAAATTGGGTTATGCCTATATCGACACTGGGGCTATGTACCGAGCCGCTACCCTTTATTTCCACGAGCATTATATCAACCTTACCGATCCTAAAGCTGTTGGCCAGGCGCTTGAGCAAATTCATATTTCCTTCATTTTCAACAGCAAAATTGACCAAAGTGAAACTTACCTCAATGGTTTAAATGTTGAAGATGAGATAAGAAAGATGTATATCTCTGAAAATGTGAGTGAGGTAAGCGCTCTTCCTGAAGTAAGAAAATATATGGTCGGCCTTCAGAAAAAGATGGGAAAGAAAAGAGGAGTAGTGATGGATGGAAGAGATATCGGTACAGAAGTATTTCCGGATGCGGAATTAAAAATTTTTATGGTCGCCGATATGAATATAAGGGCTCATCGCAGGCAGTTGGAGTTACTAGAAAGAAAGCAGGTTGTACCATTAAATGAGATAATCGATAATATCCAGAAAAGAGATATACTGGATACTACAAGAAAAGAAGGTCCTTTAAGAAAAGCAGAAGACGCTTTTATACTTGACTCCACCTATATTACTATTGAAGAGCAGGTTGACTTTATAATAAATCTCGCTGTAGGGAAAATGATAGATGCTAACAGATTGCTATTAGTATGAAGGTAACGATAGATAAAAACTCAGGTTATTGTTTTGGTGTCGAGTTTGCCATTAAAATGGCAGAAGATGAAATGCAGAATGGCGATACACTTTATTGCCTGGGAGATATCGTTCATAATAGCATGGAAGTAAAAAGGCTTAATCAAAAAGGATTAAGAATTATTGACAGAAATGACTTGATGAATCTCAGAGATTGTAAAGTTTTGATCCGTGCGCATGGGGAGCCTCCTGAGACTTATCAGATAGCCTTGAAGAATAACATTGAGCTGGTGGACGCATCATGTCCTGTTGTATTAAAGTTGCAGAATCGCGTAAAGCACGCATACGATAAAGCCTCTGATGTAAAAGGGCAGATTGTTATCTATGGTCAGCCTGGTCATGCCGAAGTGATTGGTCTGGCAGGGCAAACCAAAGACGAAGCTATTGTAATTACTACTGAGGAAGATCTCAATAAAATAGATTTTAATAAGCCGATTACATTATTCAGTCAGACTACCAAGAGTACTCAGGGCTTTTATAAAATCAAGTCATTGATTGAAGAAAGGATAAAAAATACAGGTACTCTTGAACAGCTTGATTTTGAATACAACGATAGTATTTGCCGGCAGGTATCAAACAGGGAACCACAACTAAGAAAATTTTCTAAAGAGCATGATGTGGTAATTTTTGTAAGCGGGAAAAAGAGCTCTAATGGAAAAGCTTTGTATGGTGTTTGCAAAGCAGAGAATCCCAGAAGCTATTTTATAGAAAACGAAACAGAAATAGATCCTTCCTGGTTTAAACCGACAGACTCTGTAGGAATCTGTGGTGCAACGTCTACCCCTATGTGGCTGATGGAACAGGTTTCTGATTTTATTCAGAAACTTTAATTGAATAATTTTAATTGAGCGAGTAAGTGAGTATGAAAAAGTTTTTGCGTTATTTCTTTCAGGGTTTGTTGTTTGTTATACCTGTTGCTTTAACTATATATATTATTGTTGCAACAACCAGGTGGATAGATAATCTGATCGATAGATTGTTTGGAGTGGATCTTCCAACCGGAGTCGGTTTTGTAATAGTAGTGAGTATTGTTACAGTAATCGGATACCTGGGTTCAACACTTATAGCTAAACCGGCTTTTACAGTGTTTGAAAACTTTCTTTATAAACTCCCTATTATAAATCTTATTTATTCCTCTACAAAAGATATCATGGGAGCTTTTGTGGGCGACAAGAAAAAATTCAATCAGCCGGTTTTGGTAAAAGTAAATAAAGAGTACAATATTCAAAGGTTAGGCTTTATCACTCAGAACGATTTAAAAATCCTGGAAATACAGGATAAAGTAGCTGTTTATTTTCCGCACTCTTATAATATTTCCGGTAATTTATTTATCGTTCCACGAGAGCACATCACTATTATCCATGCTCCAAGCTCTGAGGTAATGAAGTTTATTGTATCTGGCGGGGTTTCGGGGTTGAATCATTAATAATTTAAAGAATTAGTATCAGCAAAAATAATAGTTCATGTCTTAAGACATGAACTATTATTTTTGCTCTGCCTTGTTGTTTCATAACAACATTTCATTGTACCGCTTTGTGTTCTTCTTTTTCTTTTCAATATTTACCACTTAACATAACTGTATGCTTAAAATTTACTCTATACTATTAGCAGCTTGTTTTTTGATTTCCTGTACGCAGGAAAATCAGAAAAATGGGAATCAGGAAAATAAAAAAGAGGAGAATGCCACTTCTGATTTTACAGACTCTGTTTTTACTGCTGGAATTGAAGGGCCGGCCACTGATAAAGACGGATCAATATATGCAGTGAATTTTGGCAAAGAAGGCACTATAGGAATAGTAACGGCATCAGGAAAGTCTGGCTTGTATGTGGTTTTACCTGATAGCAGTGTGGGGAATGGTATTCGCTTTGACAGTAAAGGAAATATGCTGGTAGCAGATTATGTCAGGCACAATATTCTCAGAATTGATAAAGATAAAAATATCAGTGTGTTTGCCCATGGTAGTACCATGAATCAGCCGAATGACATTGCTATTACAAAGACCGATATTCTTTTTGCAAGCGACCCCAAATGGTCTGAGTCTACAGGCAAACTCTGGCGAATCAGCTCAGATGGTAAAGCGACTCTGCTGGAAGACAGCATGGGAACTACCAACGGGGTAGAAGTTGGAACATCTGAAAAGGTATTGTATGTAAATGAGAGTGTGCAGAGGAAAGTATGGGTATATGAGCTTTCGCCTGAAGGCAATATCAGTAATAAAAGATTGCTGATAGAATTTCCTGATCATGGGATGGATGGTATGCGCTGTGATGATGAGGGTAATTTATACATCACCCGGCATGGAAAGGGAACAGTCGTAATTGTTTCTCCGGAAGGAAAAATAATAAAAGAGATTCAGCTGAAAGGGAAAAAGCCTACGAATATAGCCTTCGGTGGTCCGGATGGAAAAACATGTTATATAACCATGCAGGACAGAGGATTGATAGAAGTATTCAGAGCGGAAAAAGCAGGAAGAGAATGGAAAATGTTTCGGTAGTTAAATAAAAAAGCGCGACTAGTCGCGCTTTTTTATTTAATGATTTATGTTTTTTTAGTCACAGATTGCTAATTCTTTTTCATTTAAAGATTTATCCATCTGACGTGCGCTGCTGAAATCTTCGCAGGCAAGCTCAGTTTTACCAAGTTTATATTTTGCTTTCGCTCTGATTAATAGGAGGTCTGCTTGTTTTGTATTCTCAAGTGTTACGCTCAGGTCGTTTACAGCATCCATGAAATGTCCCATATCATAAAAAACATTTCCACGTATTTCAAATAACTCCGGTAGGGAAGATCTGTCAGCATATTGTAATGCTTTGCTTAAATCGGTTAAAGCATTTTCATATTGTTTCAGGTGGTAATAAATTCTTGCTCTGTTTCTATATGCTTGCCAGAATTCTGGATTCTGTTTGATTGCTTCAGTATACTCTCCGATAGATTTTACAAATTCAGTAGAGTCGATATGTTCCCATTTATTTTTTAAACGATTGTTAGCGCTGGTAAATAATTCGTCAGCGCTCTGGCTGCTTTGTGCATTGCAAGTGAAAACAGCTACAGAAAAAAGCAGAATTAAAAGAAGTTTTTTCATGGGAATAGATCTTGATTAAATTAAATAAAACCTCAGCTGGATCCACAAATATAATTCATAAATGAGTTTTTGCCAACACTCTGAATGTTAAGATATTCACATACTGAAACTTTTGAATTGGATCTTTTTGTTATTTAATAAAAATATTTTATGAAAAGGGTAGGGATAGTAGTAAGCACAGTCGGATTTCATTGGGAAGAGCTGTTTGATGCATATAAGGAATTTAAAGAAGCGGGCTGGGAAATAAAGCTGTTTACTATCAATGGTGAGCCTGCAGTAGCTGATCCGAAAAGCCTGGAAAGAAAGCCTCTGCTATCCTTAATAGGGTTGGGTTTAAGTAAATCCTACTCTCCCCAGACTGATTTAGGTAAAGAAATAAGCGGTAAAGTAAAGACTGAAGTAAGGCCGGTTTCAGAGCTTCAAACCGATACTTTTGATGCCTTGTATATTCCTGGCGGACATGGTTGTCTTTTTGATGTAAATATGAATGAGGAATTGCATGGTAAAATATTGGAAATATATGATCATGGAAAAATCCTGGCGGCTGTATGCCATGGATCTTCTGTTTTTGCATTTGTGAAAGAAAGGGGAATACCTATTATTTATGACAGGTATATTACCGGCTTTCCTGATTTTATGGATAAACTTTTATTAAAAGCTAAATGGATTTTTAAAAAATTTCTTCCTTTGCCATTCTGGAATGAAGAAACTATTAAAAAAGCCGGAGCAAAATTTAACCGGGCTTTAAGCATATTAAATCCATTGTATAAGGTAGTGGATTATCCTTTCATCACAGGAGTGGGACCTAAGGCAGCGAAAGGTGTGGCAAAAGAAGTTATAATCTGGGCTTAGATCAATATTAAAAAATGGCCGGAGTAACTCCGGCCATTTTTTAATTATTTTTTCAAAATATCTTTTACTGTTTGTTCGAGCTCTCCATTTTTTTCTTTTTCTACCCATTTATCCAGCTTCTTATCTTTCTTTGTTCCATTACCCGCTTTGTAATATTTAATTACACTTTTTAAACCGGCTAAACTTCCCTGTACATCATCTTTGCTATTGGGATTTTCAATTGCATACTTAGTCCATCCGCCCAGAAACAATGCAAGCAGATCAGGATTTTTATCTGCAAAATTTAAAATGTCTCCATTGACAGTAAGGGTTATGTAGGGGCATCCTGTTATCCATACAAGTAAAAATGCATTTGCCTTTTTTCTTTTGTCCGCTTGCTCTGTCAGAGGCGTTTTTTCAAGCCAGTTAATGCATTTGATGATATCGGCTTCATATTTTTTATAATCTTCCTCTTTTTTTAATGTCTCATACGGGGAGAAAATCCCTCGCCTTTAGGCGAAGACTTTAGTAAGTTTGTGATATGC